>JAFLCL010000154.1 GCA_017303575.1 Deltaproteobacteria bacterium | reverse complement strand
GGTCAACCTCTACACCGCGCTCCTGAAAAATCTTCACGGCTGCGGGGCTGAGGGCATCACTGATCAAAACTTTGGGCATGGGATTCTCCAATTGCTGAATTTTTTGCTTAGGCACCGGCAAGTTCCACGCGTTGCATCTGGACTTGTCGCAGAAATCAGTACCGAAAGATTAGGCCGTTTTCAGCCCGGCTTTGGTTTGGGCAAAGGCCCAATCCAGCCAGGGCAGCAACGCCGCCACATCGCTCGGCTCGACAGTCGAGCCGCACCAAATCCGCAGCCCCGGCGGCGCGTCGCGGGGGCATCGGCACCCGCAGCGGCACCTGCACGATCATCACCATGTCAGCCCCTTCTTCGAGCGCCGTGGCGTCCTCCGCTCGCGCCTGACCTGCCTCGATGCGCTCCGCGACGTCGCTGCGACGCTCCGCGGTGAAGAGCGTGCGCTGGCCGGCGTGGTTGAAGTACAGGCGCTGCCCCCAGCCGTCGGGATGAAGCGGATCGGGGCGGTTCTCGATGATCGTGATGCTCGTGCCCTCGCGTGTGATCACGAGACAGAGCACCGCCGGCGAGCCGGGGTTGCTCTGGTAGTTGAAGAGCACGGGTGCCCACTCCACCTGCACGCCGTCGGGCACCGGCACGAACACGTGCTGCGCGCTGACGAGGTAGTGCGAGTCGCGCGGTGCGGTGAAGTCGTCGTTCTCGCCGCGGAGGCTGTTCGGATCCGAGAGATACGTGCGGAGATGCGAGAGCACCTCGGTGAGCGGCACCGGCGTGAGATCGTTGGCCTGCGCGCCCGCGGCCTGGTTGCCCACGCGGACCCAGAAGCGATCGGACGGCACGTCGGCGGTGCGATCGGTGAAGTTCGGGTAGCGCAGCACGGGAAGGAGGTAGGTGCGCTGCCGCGTGTGGCCGTTGCGGCCGGGGATGCGCTCGAGCACCTCGAGCGTGAGGTCCGAGATGTTGGGGCCCACCGAGCTGCCCATGTAGCGGCCCGTGTCCTCCCACGAGAGGTTCTGGATGCGCATGCGATGCGAGCGTGCGGCGCGCGCGAGCTCGCGGTTCGAGGGCATGCGCACGACCTGGCGGATGGCGTCGTGGAGCGCGGGTGGGCTCGGCTGCGGCTCGGTCGGCGTGGGCGTCGTCGGTGCGGGAGCGGCGATCGCGCGATCGGCTGCGCCGGCGCCCGCGGCCACGGCGCCCGCAGCAGGCAGGGTCCCCGGATCGACGTCGACGGCGGCAGCGTTCGCCGTCGGCGCGACCTCGACGGTCGTCGTCGAGGTGGCGGGCGTCTCGGTCGGCGAGGCCTCCGAGGTCGTGGTGGTGGTGGTCGGAGGCTCGGGGCGCACCGTCGCGGCCTCGGCTTCGTGACCGCAGCCCGCGAGCGAGAGCAGCGTCGCGAGCAGGGTCGCGGCGCGGCGCGCTGCTTGTCGCGTGGGGGAAGGGGGCGTGTGCGCGAGCATCGAAATCTCCTCCGGGCGCCATCGCCGGATGTGGCGGTCAGGCCTCGTGAGGCCTGTGCCCACGAGCGGGCGGTTCGTGACCGACTTTGTTCGCTTGCGCGGTCCGTCCGCGGCCCGCGTCGTTACGACGCACCATCGCGGTCGACCTTGGTACGATGGCCGCCATGAGATCACCCTCGCGCGCGGTCCTCACCGCGCTCGTCTTGCTGAGCGCCTCGTGGGGCGGCCTGGTCCCCACCTCCGCCGCACACGCTCAGGACACCGCCCCGACCGAAGAGACGCAGGCCACGCCGTCGCTCGAAGACGAGGCGCGACAGCGCTTCCTCCAAGGTCTGGCGCTCGCGCGCGCCGGAGATTGTCGAGGTGCGCTCTCGGAGCTCGAGGCGAGCTTCAACCTGCTCGCGCGCCCGAACACGTTGTTCAACATGGCGCAGTGTCAGGAGCAGCTCTTCCGCTACGACCTCGCGGTGCGTGACTACGAGCGCTACCTCGAGATCGCGCCCGCCGATGCGCCCGATCGTGCGACGGTCGATGCGCAGCTGCGCGCCCTCCGCAACCTTCTCGGCACCATCCGCGTCACGCTCACGCCCGCGCTTCCCGAGGGACGACGCGCCGAGGTCTGGCTCCAGGATCGCATCGTGGGCGAGGCCCCCGGCGACGTGCTCGTGCCCGGAGGCGCGCACTCCATCGAGATCCGCGCCACAGGCTTCATCCCCGCGCGTCGTGAGGTGCAGGTCACCGCGCGACAGACGGCCGAGGTCTCGCTCGAGCTCGAGCGCGCGCAGCAGACCATCGAGCAGCACATCGAGCAGAACATCGAGCAGCACGTCGATCAGAACATCACGGTGACGCGTCAGCCGCTGCCGCCTGCGGTGTTCTGGACCGGGGTGGCGCTCACCGCGGGCACCGCGATCGCAGGCATGGGCGCGGGCATCAACGCGCTCGTCACGCAGAGCCAGCAGAACGTCCTCGATCCGCGCCTGCCGCGCGACACGGGCGCGATCACGGACTCCGCGCTGATCGCCGACATCATGTTCATCACGTCGGGCGTGTTCCTCACGACGACGTTGATCTGCGCGTTCCTCACCGACTGGACCGACGGCGCGCCCCTCGACACGCCGCCTCCGCCCGAGGAGCCCATCGTGACGCCGACCGCGTTCGTGCTCCCCGACGGAACGATCTCCGTCAGCCTCGACGCGCGGGGGTCCTTCTGATGCGCGCCCTCCGCTTCACCGCTGCCGTGCTCGCGCTCGTCGCGCTGCCTGCGTGCAGCTTGCTCGGCCTCGACAAGTTCCAGCAGCAGCGCTGCACGCGCGACGATCAGTGCAGCTCGCTCGAGGCCATCTCGCCGACCGGCGACGCGTGTCGCACGTGGCAGTGCAACAACCCCACGGACGGCGATGGCATCTGCGAGGCCCGCACGCGCGACGACGACGGTGACAACGCCCCTCCCATGATGTGCGCGGGCGCGGCGGCGGCCGACTGCGACGACATGGATCCCGCGCGATCCCCGATGGTGCTCGAGGCCTGCAACATGGTGGACGACGACTGCGACGGCGTCGTCGACCCGAGCTTCGCTGCGATGAGCAGCACCAACGCGATGCTCGGCGCGAGCGCGGGTCGCGTCACGTTCTCACGCGGCTACACCGGCGGTGAAGTGTCGGTCGTCCGCGTGCCTCCGCGCGGCACGGCTGACCCGCTCCAGCTCGGGATGATCCAGCCGGGATCCACGAGCGCGCTCGTGATCACGCCGGCGATGACCGACGACTCGGAGTCCGGCGCCGGCGCGCACGCGACGCTCGGCGACGACGGAACGCTCGTCGTCTACGACCCGGTCGCCGCGGCGGAGGACTGCGGCGGCGACGCGACTCGCCCCATCCAGGCGCGGTGGTTGCGGAGCAATGGAACGGTCGCGGCGACGAGCTGTCTCGATCAGACGCGCCTCGCGGCCGCGACGCTCACGCCCGAGCCCGAGGGCGACGTGCTCCTCGTGTGGGTCGACGACGCGGGCACGCGCGAGTGCGGCTCGGCGCCCGATGCGCCCGTGCGTGCGCGGGTGCTCCGCACGATCGGAGGCGCCACGCCGCGCGTCGACTCGGGCCCCGTGGTCGAGCTCGGATCCACGACGGACGCGCTCGGACCGAGCGTGACGTTCGTCGAGGGCCAGGGCTGGGTGATCGCGCACGTCGGCAGCGCGGGTCAGATCGTGGTGAACCGGCTCGCGGTCACGGCCGCCATCGCCGACTACGATCAGGATGCTGTCGCGATGATCTCGTCGATCGCCACCACGTCGGCCGCGGAGGTCACCGTGAGCGTGGGCGACGCTGGCTCGGTCGCGGTCGCCTACACGACGGGCGGCTGCGCCGCCACGAACGCCGTCGAGGTGCGCACCGCGGAGATCAGCGGCAGCTCGGTCACGTTCGGCGCGGCGATCGCCGTCACCGAGGAGGCGAACCGAAACCGCCGCGCCCCCGTGGCCACCTACCACCCGGTGCGCGACGAGTGGGTCGTCTTCTACCGCGAGGTCGACGACGAGCAGGCGCTGCGTCTCACGGCGACGGGCACCGCCGTCGGCGCACCCGTGGCGCTCGGCATCGGCACCGTCGCGGGGCGTCCCTACGTCGAAGCGATCTCGCCGTCCGGCGGCACGCCCTCGTGGGGCTTCGTCGCGGTGACGACGGGGGGCGAGGTGCGCTCCGGCACCCTCGCGTGCGTCTCGCCGACCTGACCGCGACCTCGTGACCGTTGGTCTTTCGTGACAGGAGCTCCATGCGCGTCCTCATCGCCGACAAGCTCGCCCCGTTCGTCGCCGGTCGTCTGCAGGACCTCGGCGCGCGCGTCGATCTCGACCCCAAGCTCGAGGGCGACTCGCTCGCGGCACGCATCCGCGAGACCGACCCCGAGGTCCTCGTCGTGCGCAGCACCAAGGTGCAGAAGGCCCACCTCGAGGCAGGTAAGGCGCTCTCGCTGGTCATCCGCGCCGGCGCGGGCGTGAACACGATCGATCTCGCGACCGCGAGCGCGCGCGGCGTCTACGTCGCGAATTGTCCCGGCAAGAACGCCGCCGCCGTCGCCGAGCTCACGATCGGTCATCTCGTGAACCTCGATCGACGCATCGCCGACAACGTCGCGGCGCTGCGAGCGCAGCGTTGGGACAAGAAGACGTACGGCGAGGCGAGAGGCCTGCGCGGTCGCACGCTCGCGGTGCTCGGCCTGGGACAGATCGGCCGTGAGGTGATCGTTCGCGCCAAGGCGCTCGGGATGCGCGTCGTCGCATGGAGCCGCTCCGCGCGCCCCGAGGATGCCGAGGCGCTCGGCATCGAGCTCGCACCGACGCCGGAGGCCGCGGTGCAGAACGCCGACGCCGTGTCCGTGCACCTCGCGCTCGCCCCCGAGACCGACAAGCGCATCGGCGCCAGCGTCTTTCACGCGATGAAGCCCGGCGCGTACTTCGTGAACACCTCGCGCGGTGAGGTCGTCGACGAAGACGCGCTGCTCGAGGCGTGCACGAACAAGAAGATCCGCGCAGGCCTCGACGTGTTCGCGAAGGAGCCGAGCGCGGGCCAAGCGGAGGTCACGGGCGCGGTCTTCGCGCACCCCAACGTGTACGGCACCCACCACATCGGCGCGTCCACCGACGAAGCGGAAGAGGCGGTAGGCGAAGAGACGGTTCGCATCGTGCGCGCGTACCGCGCCGGTCAGCCGATCCCCAACTGTGTGAACCTCGCCAAGAAGAGCGCGGCGACGCACGTCGTCGTGGTGCGACACGTCGATCGTGTCGGCGTGCTCGCGCACGTGCTGCACATCCTCAGCGAGGCCAAGCACAACGTGGAGGACATGCAGAACATCGTCTTCTCGGGAAACGCCGCGGCGTGCGCGCGCATCGAGCTGATGGGTGAGCCCACGACGGAGGTGCTCGCGCGCATCGCCGCGAGCCCCGACGTGTTCGCAGCGACGGTCGCTCCGATCGCCTGACGGAGGGGTCGATCGCGGAAGCAGCCGGGTCCACGTACGCTGAGCCGATGTCTTTCCTCCGTGTCGCGCTCGCCGCGTGCTCGCTCCTCTCGATTGCCGCGTCCTCGTCTGGCTGCTCGTGCGCCGACTCGCACTCCGCGACCGACGCGTCGTCACCTCCGCGCGCGGACGCCAGCCTCGACGCTCCTGCGCCGGAGCTCGATGCGCCCGCTCTCGACGCGCCGGGCCTCGACGCGTTCACGTCGCTTCCCGACGCGCAGCGCCCCGACGCCGATGGCGTGTGCACGTCGTACCGGCTCCGCGACATGCGCATCGAGGAGATCACCTCGCTCGAGGCGATCGACGTGCACGCGAGCCGCAGCTTCCGCGTCGGTGCGCGCTACACGCAGACCGACACCTGCCACTCGCGCGCGATGACGAACGTCGAGATCGATCCGGCCACGCACACGGTGAACCTCACGGTGCGCGACTGGGTGCAGGAGGGCGTCGGCTGCGGCGAGCTCGCGCGCGAGGATCAGCGTGCGATCACGCTGCACCTCGAGTCGGGTGACTGGACGATCCGCGACGCGAGCGAGGGAGGCACCGCATCGCTCGCGATCACGATCGGCCCCGGCATCCGCGCCGTCTGCCGACCCGACGGCGGCGATTGTCTCCAGGACTGCGACTGCTTGGAGCGAGACGTTTGCCTCTCTGCCGTGGGAAAGGGCGGGCCGTTCACGGCGTGCGCCGCGCCGTGTGAAGAGGATCTCGACTGCGACGGCGCCGCGCGCTGCACGTCGTTCGACGACGGCTTCGATCGTGTGTGCACGCCGAGCGCCGCGTGCGGCACCGCGAGCGACTGCCTCGAGGGCTTCGAGTGCGAGGCGGGCGCATGCACGCCGACGTTCACGCTGGGCTCCTCGACACGCACCGAGTGCGACTGCGACGCCGACTGCGAGGCGGGCCTCTCGTGCGTGACGGGCGCCACTGGCTCGCGCTGCGAGGCGCGCTGTGCGACGGGAGGGCGCTGGTGCACGGGCGCGCACTTCTGCGGCGAGGCGCGGCAGGACGTGGCGGGGCTCGCGCCGACCGATGCGGTGTGCGTGTCGGCCGGTGAATGATCGAGGGCTCAGCCCGCGAAGTGCTCGGCGAGCATGCTGTTGCACTCGTCGACCTTCTGGATCGGCCAGCCGTGCGCAGCGTCGGCGATCTCCACGTAGCGCGCGTTCGGGATCGCCTGCGCCATCGCGCGCCCGAAGGCAGGCGGCGCGACGACGTCGTGCGTGGCGCTGACGACGAGCGTGCGGATCGTCGCGAGCTCACCCAAGCGCGGCGTCGCGTCGTACGCGCCCGTCGCCGAGAGCTGTGACATCACGATCGGCGGCCGCTCGCCCAGGTCGTGCCCGAAGATCGGCTCGAGCTCCTTCGCGAGCGCATCGCGATCACGACCTTCGAGCGCGTGCGCGGGCATGACCATCTCGAGGAACGCGAGGCGCTTCATGCGGCGCGTCCCGATCATCGTGCGGGCCCCGATCCAGATCATCGGGCCTCGCGGTCGTGAGGCGTCACTGCCGCGCGCGAACGTGTTGAGCAGCGAGAGGCTCAGCACGCGAGCGCGGTGCTCGAGCGCCGTCGCGAGCGCGATGAGCCCACCCATCGAGTGACCGACGAGGTGCGCCTTCGTCAGGCCCTCACGATCCATCAGCGCGATCACGTCGGCGGCCATCAGCGGGATGGTGAGCGTCTCGGCCACGGGCTGGCTCCTCGCCATGCCGCGGTTGTCGAACGACAGGCATCGGAACCGCGCCTCGAGCGCGTCGATCTGGGGCGCCCAGCCTCGGCCGTGGAGGCCCATGCCCTGGATGAACACGACGGGCGTGCCCTCACCGCTCACCTCGTAGTGGAGCTCGCACCCGCGGTGGCTCAGCGTCCTCGAAGCGCGCGTCATGCCTCGACGATTCCCACGCGCGGAGCCGTCGTGCACGCGCGTGGCGCCGATGCGCGGCGACCGTGTCTCGCTGGCCACGGTCGGTCGCCGTCGACCACGCGGATCGCCCACGAAACAAGGCGATCCATGCGTCGGCACGCGTCTCGCGATGCAGCCCGACATCCGCCGCGCCTTCCGCGACGGACTGGAGGCAGGTCCCATGTCGCTCTCGCGCAAGCTCGGTCTCTCGGCGCTCGTCCTCTCGCTCCTCGGCGCTGGTGCGGGTGTCGGCGTCGCAGTCACGCACGTCGCCGATCGTTCGGTGGAAGCGCCCCTCGCCCAGATCACGGAGCGTCGCGAGCGCGACGCGCGCGAAGACGAGGTCGCCATGGTCTCGACGCGTGCACCCTCCGCCGCGCCGTCGGTCGCCGCGCGTCCGGCGCCGACGATCGAGACACGCGACGCCGTCGAGGCCGAGCGCCTGCCGTCCCCTTCGACCACGCGCATGGCGCGATCGCGCAGCCTCGATGGCTCGCGCGATGCCGAGGGCCTGCGTGTGCGTCGCCTCGTGGTCGCGACGGGCATCGAGTCGCGCGAGCCGACGGGCGTCGCCGACACGTTCGACGGTGAGGCCGAGCGACTCTACGTGTTCGTCGATCTCGCGAACCGCGGCGACGCAACCGAGGTGGAGCTCAGCTTCGAGCCCGAGCACGAGAGCCGGGACGCGCACGTCACGGGCCTGGTGACCCTCGAAGTCCCCGGCGACGTCGGTCGCCACCGCACCTGGGCGTGGTCGCGCAACGTGCACGCATCGGGCACTTGGTTCGCCGTGGTGCGTGATCTCGAGGGCCACGAGCTCGCGCGCGAGGCCTTCACGATCGAGTGATCAGCCGAGCAGCGGACCGAGCGGCGTCATTCCCGACGGGCTCTCGCGCACGATGCGCGTGAGGTAGAGCTCCGTTCGCTCGTCGGGGCGCCAGGGTCCCAGGGTCTCGACCTCGTAGGTGCCGGGCGGGATCTGCACGGGGATCGCGCCTCCGCTCGTCGCGAGGATCTCCTCTTCCTTGCGGGGATCCGTCATGTCGAGGCCCTTCTGGCCTCCGTCGAAGAGCACGTAGTCCTCGCCCACCGACACGAAGCGACGCGCGAGGATCTGCCAGCCTGCGATCGGCACGAGGTCGAGGTGATCGGCCACCGACGCGTCGTCGTCGCAGTACGATGCCGAGACGAGCATGAGCCCGCCGAGCTCGAGCGGGACCGCCGTCGTCAGTGCCTCCGTGAACACAGCGAGCACGAGGCTGCCCTCGAAGTCCGTCATGCCCACGAAGCTCCGTGGCTCGGGCTCGAGCTTGGGGGCACCCAGCACAGGCTCACCCTGCACCGTCGCCCCGCCGGGCCACACCTCGAGATCCTGCGTTCGGAGAAGGAGCGAGGGTCGACCTTTGACCCAGTCGTACATCTGGCGGTGATTGTCGCGGGACGGCGCGCGTTCGCCAAGTTCTCCGTTGCTCCCGCCGCCGACGCGCGGGTGCGAGGGCCCGCTCAGGGCTCGCGATCCTCGTCGGGGACGTCGCGCAAATGGGCTCCCACGGCGGGCTTTCCCGCCAGACCGTGCCGGACCGCCACGAGCTCGGCCACGATCGAGATGGCGATCTCCTCGGGGCTCACGGCGCCGAGCGAGAGGCCGACCGGCGCGTACACGCGCTCGAGCGGCGGCAGCGGGCCACGTGCCGCGATGCGATCGAGCACCTTCTTCACCTTGCGGCGCGAGCCGATCATCCCGAGGTACGCGTGCGGTCCGCGCGCGAACGTATCGAGCGCTTCTTCGTCGAGCCGGTGATCGTGCGTGACCACGAGCAGCCAGTCGCGGTCGGTGATCGCGAGCTCGTCACGCGCGTCGCGTGGCTCGGCCAGGACGCGCGTCGCAGTCGGGAAACGCACAGCGTCGTTGAGCTCCTCGCGGTCGTCGACGACCGTCACCGAGAAGCCGATCGAAGGCGCGATCGCAGCGACGGCGCGCGCCACGTGGCCTGCACCGAAGAGCACGAGGCGCGGCGTTCCTTCGATGGGCTCCACGAACACCTCCATGCGGCCACCGCAGCACATCCCGAGATCGCGCGCGAGATCGAGCGCCACGAGACGTGGCCTGCGATCGACGAGCACCTGATCGAGCAGCGTGATCACCGCGTGCTCGACCGCCCCGCCGCCGACGGTCCCGACGAGCGTGCCGTCGACCCGACGCAGGAGACGTGCGCCCGCGACCTGAGGCGTCGAGCCTGCATCCTTCACGACGGTCGCGAGCGCTCCGCGTTCCCCGCGCTCGATGAGCGCGAGCAGCGCGCGGTGCACCTCGACGTGGGACATCGCGCGCTCGGTCCTTCAGTTCACGACCTGCTCGGGGAACACGTGTCGCTCGCCCGGCTCGCCCACGAGGTCCGCCAGCTCGATGTTGTCTCCCCCCAGCTCGTAGGGCAGAAAGCACGTCACCGGATCGCCGTTCACGTGCTCCATCTGGATCGAGATCGCGGCGGTCATGGCCTCTTCGTCTTCGTCCTCCACGGTCACGTCGGCGACGACCGCCGTGGCGCGCAGCTCCGGCAGTCGCTCGCGCAGCGTGTTGCGCAGGCTCGCGACGAGCTGCTCCGCGTCGAGCGGCTCCTCTTCGCCGTTCTCGGCCTCGAGGTGGATGATCTTGCCGTCACCCAGCATCGCGAGCGCGAAGGGATCGAACTCTCCGTTGGACTCGAGCAGCTCGGACGCGACCTCGACCGCGTCGTTCAGGAGGTCATTCATCTCGTCGCGGGGCGACTGAGGTTCTCGCATCGCGCGAGCATGCAAGGCCGCCTCGCGCTGGGCAACGCGCATCGAGCGCCGGAGGCGCGGGAGATCAGTGCAGGCGCTCGATGGCGTCCCACACCGTGGGATCGGCGAGACCGAGCCAGGGATCGCTGGCAGGCGTGAGGAAGAGCTCGCTGTACACGCGCTCGTTGAACGCCTCGAGCGTCGGCCGAGGCTCGCCCGCGTCGCGCGTCGTCAGCCACTCGAGCACGCTGAGGCGAAACGTGGCCTCGTTGCGCGCGGTGTCTCCGACGATGGTGCGTGAGAGGGCGAGCACCACGTCGTTCGACGCTGGCTCGTCGCGTCCGGTCTTGAGGCGGAGGAGCGCGCGGCTCGTCTCGTCGAAGATCGCGGCTCCATCGATCCCGTATCCGTCGAGGCCCACGCGCACCCAGTCGACCGTGCCGCGGTCGATCGGATCGGTGCCCGGCGCGCGCACAGCGTCGAGCATGTTGCCTTCGACCGCGAGCTTGCTGACGGTGAGCGGCATCGCCTCGATCGCCGAGGGCAGTCCGATCACGCCGCTCGGCTGCCCGCGATCGGGGATCGCGGGGAAGGCCTCGCGCGCCGACCGAAAGGCGATCTCCGTGCGGCGCAATGCGAGGCCATGCGCGCTCGCGACGCTCGCCTCGCTCGCGACGAGATCGCCCGTGAGCGCTGCGTGTAGCTGGCTCGAGGCCTCGAGGAACGCGAGCATCGATCGCGGCGCGTACAGACCCGGCAGCGCGTCGAGCACGCTGCCGTCGGCGTCGAGCACGTAGTGGATGCTGTTGCCCGTGAGCGTGCGCTCGAGGCGCCGACCATCGCCCATGTCGATCGTCACGCGCGGAACCGGTCGTTCGCTCGACCAGTGGAGGACGTAGTGATCGCGCAGGTAGCTCGAGATCGCGCGGTTCGGATAGAGCACGAGCCGGAAGTAGCGACTGTTCGCGCACGACATCTCTTCGTCGAGCCTGCCGAGGAGGCGCAGCGAGAGGATCGGGCGGCCGCTCGCCCGCGCTTCGGCCTCCGCCGCTGCGAGATCGGTGTGCCAGTAGAGGCCCGACGCGTGCCCGTCGCGTTGGCCGCTCACGACGTCGATCGCGTGCCTCAGGCGCTCGCTCGCGGCGTCGGGCGTGATCGGCGGCGCGTCGCGGAGGACGGCGATCGCGTCAGCGTGCGTGCTCATCAGCGCGGCGTGGCCTCGAGGCCCAGCCGCGCGCAGCGAAGCGATCGCGCGCTCCGCGAGCTCGCGATCGTCCGACACAGCGCTCGCGGCGAGCGCCTCGAGCGAAGGCGCAGCCTCGCCGCCGCTGGCGACACTGCCCACGTCGTCGTCGGCATTCTCCGGTGCGCTGCCTCCGCAGCTCGTGAGCGCGCAGACGAGGAACGAGAACGTCACGACACGGAGTGAGCGGAGGGTCATGCCCCGAGCATGAACGCCCGCCACTCGCGCTCACGTCAGGGCTGTGTAAATCACGCGCGGTGTGAGGCGCGCGTGAGGTGGGCGCGTCGTTGACGAAACCCTTACACACGGGCGTGGAGCGCGCGCACCTCGCTCGCTACGCTGTGGCCGTGACTCACGCCGAGACTGCCCCGCAGCGTGTGCTCGTCGTCGAGGACGAAGCGCCCATCCGAGATGGCTTGCTCTCGCTGCTCCGCACGCAGGGCCTCGTGGTCGAAGGCGCGGGGGACGGGCGCGCGGCGCTCGAGGTGCTGTCTCGCGCGTCGTTCGATCTCGTGGTGCTCGACCTGATGCTCCCGCACGTCACGGGCCTCGACGTCCTCCGCAGCGTGCGCGCGCGCGGAGACGACGTGCCCGTGCTCGTGCTGACCGCGAAGGGCTCGGAGGAAGACGTCGTCAGTGGGCTCGAGGCAGGCGCCGACGACTACGTCACCAAGCCCTTCGGCATTCGCGAGCTCGTCGCGCGCGCCAAGGGCCTCTTGCGACGACCGCGCACCGAGAAGCCCGAGGACGCACGCCTGCCCCGACGGATCGGCGTGATGGGCGCGGGCGATCCGGTGCGCATCGACTTCGATGTGCACCGCGTGGAGGACGGCCAGACGAGCCTCGTCTTGACCACGCGCGAGGCGCATCTGCTCGAGCACCTCGTGACGCATCGTGATCGCATCGTCACCCGCGAGGAGCTGCTCGTCGACGTGTGGGGCTACCGCGACGGGACGATCCGCACACGCACGGTGGACGTCCACGTGCAGCAGCTCCGGGCGAAGCTCGAGAAGATCCGCGGTGGCGCGCAGTGGATCGTGACCACGCGCGGGAAGGGCTATCGCTTCGATGCCGCGATCTCCTGACGCGTCCTCGCGCACCTCGCGCGTGCTCGCGCTCGGCGTGGCGGTGCCGACCCTCCTCCTCGCCGTCGGCTGGGCGTGGGCGACGGTGCGTGAGCGCGCCCAGGAAGAGGCTCGCGAGCGCGCGGAGATCGAGGCGATGCTCGGGTCGCTCGAGCAAGCGATCGACGAGAGCCTCGAGGAGCTGCGCGCGCGCGAGGACGAGCGCCCGTACTACGTGTGGGGCCACTACTACTCGCCGCCCGACGTGCTCTCGCTCACCGATCCCGTCGCGATCTCACCGCTCGCGACGGGCCCTTCGGATCCGCGCATCGTCGGCCACTTCCAGATCGCGTCCGACGCGAGCGTGACCACGCCCTACGCGGAGGGGCCGCTGCCGAGCCATGCGATGGGAGACCGCGCGCCGCGCGCGGGCCGCGAGGAGAGGATCGCGTCGCTGCTCGTGCCCGTGCGTCGCGAGGCGCTGGTGGCGCGCATCGAGGCGCCCGAGCTGGCGGCGGGGGACGAGACGATCGGCCTCCTCGCCGCGGCCGAAGAGACGAACGTCGCGGGATCGAGCGACGACTCGGCGGCGAGCTCGGTGGCGAGCGCCGTCGCGTCCCTGTGGCAGACGGAGGAGCAGCCGCCGCGACGTCGATCGCGTGCCGCGCGGGCGATCGAGCCCACATCCTCCGAGCCCCCGAGTGTGCTGCCTGGCTCGCGAGCGGGGCAGCCGGACGAGGCAACGCCGCCGCCAGCACAGCCCCAGCAGCAGCGGGTGCAGGCGCTGGAGCTCAACAGCTACGGCTCGCAGCTCGCGCAGGAGATCAACCTCGCGCAGGCCGGCGATCCCGTCGTGCGCAACGACCTCTGGGAGCGTGGCCGCGCGGCGCCGCAGGTGTCGCGCCGTACGCGCGCGATGGAGCCCGAGCCGCCCGCCGAACCGCAAGAGGATGTGCAGGCGGACCCGCCGCCGGCCCTCGAGCTCGCGGCACCCGCACCTCGACGAGCACGCGTGCGTCGCGCCGTGCAGCCCGTCGTCGCCGAAGAGAATCAGCCGACGGAGTCGGCCGTGCTGCCCACCGACGTCACCCGCGCGCCGCCCATCGAGGTCGAGTACACGCCGATGCGCCTCGATCGCATCGACGGGATGCCCGTCCTGCTCCGCACGGTGAGCGAAGGCCGCTCGTCGTTCCTCCAAGGCGTGGCGCTCGATCCAGCGCACATCGAGGACGTGTGGCTGCCTCGTCTCGTCGCTCGCTTCGTGGTCACCGAGCCGGCCGCGCGGCTCGTGGGCCAGGAGGAGCCCGCGGAGTGCGCGATCCGTCGCGCGGTCACGCCCGTCGCGCCCGATCTCGAGGTCTGCGTCGATCGATCGGCCACGCTCGGCGCGCCGCTGTCGTGGCTCGCGTGGATCGAGCGCGGGCTGCTCGTGGGCCTGGTGCTCGTGGTGGTGCTCGCGCTCGTCGTGATCGAGCGCGCGTCACGCGAGGAGCGCGCGCTCTCCCGACAGAAGAGCCAGTTCGTGTCGGCGGTGAGCCACGAGCTGAGGACGCCGCTCACCACGATCCGCATGCACGCGGAGATGCTGGCCGACGATCTCGTGGAGGCCGAGCGCAGGCCGCGCGTGCACGAAGAGCTCGTGGGCGAGACCGTTCGCCTCACGCGTCTGGTCGAGAACGTGCTCGAGGCCTCGCGTCTCGAAGAGGGCCGACGCCCCATTCGTCCGCGCACCACCGATCTGCGCGCCCACGTGCAGTCGGTCTTGGCCGACCTCGAGCGGTATGCGCGCGGCAAGGGCTTCGAGCTGATCGGTCCCGACGAGGGCGATGCGATCGAGCTCTCGTTCGATCCGGGCGCGATCGAGCAGGTCGTCGTCAACCTCGTCGACAACGCGATCAAGTACACGGGCGAGGGCGAGCGCCGCATCGAGGTCTCGCTCGAGCCGAGCGCCGGGGCCGTGCGCCTCGTCGTTCGCGATCGCGGCGAGGGCATCCCCGCGAGCGAGAAGAGCAAGGTGTTCGAGCGATTCCACCGCATCGAGCGCGCGGCGCAGGCGCACCAGCCGGGTACGGGTCTGGGGCTCGCGATCGTGCGGGAGCTGATCGCGGCGCACGGCGGGACGGTGACGTTGCGGGATCGCGACGGTCGCGGGCTCGAGGTGGTCGTGTCTCTGCCGCGCGCGTGATCGAGATCCTCGGGGACGCGCTACAACCGCGCGCATGACCAGCCAGAGCCCGCTCTCTCTCCGCGCCGCGAGCACGGCGCTCCTCGTGATCGACGTGCAGGAGCGGCTCGCTGCCGCGATGCAGGAGGAGCCAGGCAAGGGCGCGATCGCGCGCACGGAGCGGCTCGTCGAGGGTGCCTCCATCATCGGCCTCCCCGTGCTCGTGACGGAGCAGTACCCCAAAGGCCTCGGGGCGACGGTGCCGTCGCTCAAGGACAAGGCCAGCGCGGCGGGCGCGGCGTTCCTCGAGAAGATCGAGTTCGACGCCACCGAGAACGAGGCCGTGCGCGCGGACCTCCTGCGCTGGCGTGCGGAGGGCCGCACCGCGATCGTGCTCGCGGGGATGGAGGCGCACATCTGCGTCTACCAGACGGCGCGCGGCCTCGCGTCGCTCGGGTTCTCGGTGCACGTCGCGTACGACGCCGTGTGCTCGCGTGAGAAGGCGAACGTCGAGATCGCCAGGAGCCTCTATCACTACGCGGGCGCGTGGGTCTCCTCGAGTGAGGTCGTCCTCTTCGATCTCGTGGGCAAGGCCGGCTCGGACACCTTCAAGGCGATCTCCAAGCTCGTGCGCTGAGTTGGCCTGGGTCGAGGGACCTCTGGCCCCTCGAGCTCCCCGTCGCTCGCCTCGTCGCTTCGCTCCTCGACTCGACTCCTGCTCCAGGGGGAGCTGCGCTCCCCCGCCGCAAGGCGCCCCAACCGATCCCGCAACCGGGAGCGGATTCTTTCTCGGTCCCTGAGTTGCCGTCCCGCGATCGAGCGCGATTCTCGCTCGGTCCTGAGGTCGCGCGCGAGATCAGGGCAGCTGGTCGGGGGTGAGGACGAGGTTCGTCGTGAAGCCGATCGTGGTGGGCGAGCCCTGGCCCGCGCTGCCGAAGGCGCCGACGAAGATCTGGTAGTTGCCTGCCGCCGCTGCAGGGATGTCGAGCGCGGGGTTGGGGTAGCCGCCGCCGTCGTCGTTGCACTCGACGTGACCGTCGGGGAAACGGATCGCGAGCGTCGTGTCCTCGGGGGCGCGTCCTAGCACCCGCAGGTTCCGGATTGGCGCTGACAGCGTGAGCGTGATCTGAGGCTGCGCAGGGAAGCTGCCGGCGCAGAAGCCATCCGCGGCGCCCATCGTGCTGCCCGACACGGGGCCGCCGGCGGCCACGCGCGCAGTGCGATCCGCGAAGCCTGGCGCGAGCGTGATCGACTGCGCGCCCGCCGGCGGAGGACCGCCGCCACCCGCGACCATCGCGCCGCCGGATCCCGTCAGCACGAGATCGCGCGCACGCCAGAACCACTGGCCTTGATCGGCGTCGAGGTGGACGACGGCGCAGCCTTGATCATCGACGCCGACGAGCTCGGTGATGTGCGCAGTGCGACCGACGAACGGATCCATCCCGGCGTCCCAGTTGTCGTCGCCGTTCACGTCGCGGTGACGACCGAGCACGACCTCACTGCCCACGGCCATGCCTTCCCAGCGCACGGTCTGATCGGTGAGCCCGCACGCCTGCGGGCCGGGGGTGCCGCCGCTGCCGAAGAGACCCGAGCCGCTGCCGATCGAGGAGATCGCAGGGCGTCCGTGATCGCTCGACACGCCGGTGCTCGGCACGAGCGTGAGCGACGCGAGGTCCGCGCCCGCCGTGCTCGCGCGCAGATCACGGATGCGCCAGAACCAGTTGCCCTGATCGATGTCGACGCGCACGCCGGGGCAGCCCTGACCGTCGATGCCCGCGGGGCCGACGACGCGCGCAGAGCGACCGACGAACTGCGACATCTCCTCGGACCAGTTCGTGTCGCCGTCGACCGAGCGGTGACGGCCGAGCACCACCTGCGCGCCCATCGTGGCGCCGCCGTAGCGCTCGCGGCCCTCGACCATGTGGCACTCCTGCGGGAACGCGCTCTCGTTGCCGTGCTGGGCGGAGCCGCTCGACTGTCGTCCGGTGCCGATGCCCACGTCGCGCACGCGCCAGAAGTACTGCTCGTGATCGACGTCGACGCGCACGCCGGGACAACCCTGCGCGTCCACGCCGGAGAGCCGCGTGATGCGCGCCGCGCGCCCCACGTAGCGGCCCATCTCGTCGCGCCAGTTCGCTTCGCCGCGCACCCAGCGATGACGCTGCAGGGTGATCTCCGAGCCGACGGTCAGGCCGCGGAACGTCGCGTCGTCTTCCGTCATCCCGCAGCCGTCGGCGCGCGGTGCAGGCGTCGGCGCAGCGGCGCCACCGGGGCTCTGCGCGAGGGTACGCGTGGCCGAGGAGCCGATCAGCACGACGAGGAACGCGAGGAGGACGCGATGCATGGGCGGCATCGTATCTCGGCGCGCGCGTCCATGCCCCAAGTCGAGAGGCCGGTGCGCGGGGATCCACCGATTGACCTGCGAGGGAGTTCCGCACCACACCTTCGGACCCTCATGACCGTCCGCGTTCTGCTCGTCGAAGACCACACCATCGTGCGCGAGGGCCTCAAGGCCATGCTCGCGCTCGAGTCGGACCTCCAGGTCGTCGGCGAAGCGCCCGATGGCAACGCGGGCGTGAAGCTCGCGAAGGAGCTCCACCCGGACGTCGTGGTCATGGACCTCAACCTGCCGGGGCTCAACGGTGTCGATGCGACCCAGGCCGTGGTGCAGGCGTGCCCATCGACGCGTGTGCTCGTGCTCTCGATGTACGGCGGTCCCGAGCACGTGCGGCCTGCCGTGCGCGCGGGTGCCTCGGGCTACCTCGTGAAGGGCACGGGCGTCTCGGAGCTCGTGTCCGGAATCCGGGCCATCTCGCGCGGCGAGCCTTGGTTCAGCCACGGCATCGCGGCCGTGCTGCTCCGCGATCCGGACGGCGGCGCAGGCTCGCTCACGCCTCGCGAGCGTGAAGTGCTCCGCTACGTCGCGGAAGGCCTCTCCAGCGCCGAGATCGCGCGCTCGCTCGATCTCAGCGTGAAGACCGTCGAGAGCCACCGCAGCCGCATCATGACGAAGCTCGACGTGACCAACGCCGCGGGCCTCGTGCGCGAGGCGATTCGCCTCGGCCTCGTGTCGGCCGAGTGATCGCCGCGGGATGATCGTCAGCCTGCGTCGAGCGCGAGCGCGGCGAGCAGCTTCGGGTGGAGGTTGCCGAAGTCGCCGTTGGACATGAGCACGACGGTGTCGCCGGGCTGCGCTTCACGCACCAGCGTGTCGAGCACGTCGTCGAGCGAAGCGGGTGTCACCGCGTCCTTGCCCCGTTCTTTCAGGCCTCGGGCGACCTCCGCGAGATCCATACGCTCGTCGTCGGGGATGTTGGTGCGACCGAGCGGTGCGAGCACCGTGAGATCCGCCGAGTAGAAGGCGTCCTTGTAGCCCTCCTCGTGGAGCTTCCTGCACGCCGTCGCGCTGCGCGGCTCGAACGCTGCCAGCAAGCGCCCCTCGGGATGACGCGCACGAAGGCCCGCGAGCGTCTCGCGCACGGCCGTCGGGTGATGGGCGAAGTCGTCGTACACGCGGACGCCGCGAGCCTCACCGCGCAGCTCTTGTCGACGCTTCACGCCGCGGAATGATCGCAACGCGCGCACCGGCTCGGTCACGGCGATGGTCCCGTTCGACGTCTCGCAGACGAGCGCGATCGCAGCGAGCGCGTTTCGCACGTTGTGATCACCCGAGAGCGGCGAGAGCACGTTGCAGCCGAAGGTGCCCCCGACGAACAGATCGAACGGCTGCGCGCCTCCGCTCGGCGCGATCGGTGCCGCCGTCCACACGGGGTTGACGTCGCCCACGTCGTCGGTCGAGAGCGCGTAGAAGACGACGCGACAGCGCGCCTCCGCGCAGACCTTCCGCACGAGCGGATCCCCCGCGAACGCGACGAGCACACCGTCCTCCGGGATGCGCTTCACGAACTCGACGAAGGCGGCGAGGTAGCTCGCGAGCGTGGGGTAGATGTCGATGTGATCGTGCTCGATCGACGTGAGGATCGCGGCGTCGGGCGCGTACCTCCAGAACTTCGGGGTCTTCTCGAAGAACGCGCTGTCGTACTCGTCGCCCTCGATCACGAACGGCGCGCTCGCGCCACCGACGCGGAAGCTCTCGCCGAAGTCGAGCGGGATGCCGCCCACGAGGAGGCCAGGATCCTTGCCGAGCGCGTGGAGCAGCACCGCGAGCAGCGTCGTGGTCGTCGTCTTGCCGTGCGTGCCTGCGATCACGAACGAAGGGCGATCTCGCAGGAACAGATCCTCGAGCGCGCCAGGCATCGACGCGTAGCGGAGCCCTCCGTCGATCGCCGCGCGCGCCTCGGGGTTGTCCTTGCGGCACACGTTGCCGACGATCACGAGGTCGGGCTTCGGCTCGAGGTGCTCGGGCGAAAAGCCCGTCTTCGTCTCGATCCCCCAGCGCGAGAGCGCCTCGCCCATGGGCGGATAGAACGCGACGTCCGAGCCGCTCACGCGATGCCCCGCCGCCTTCAAGAGGCCCGCGAGCGCGCCCATGCCGGTGCCGGCGACGCCGATGAGGTGAACGTGCATGGGCCCCGTCTACCACCGACGACGAGGTGGAAGCAGGTTTCCGCGGGCGTCGCTGTGCGCCGCACCTGTGGCGCGAACGATCACCCATCGCGGCTCTAGGCCTCACGAGGTGGGCGAGCGGTCGGCAGCGTGTTTGCAACGAGCGCGGCGTGACCGATCCGCTCCTCCCCAAGACGCCCCCTGCGGTGGCGGTGGATCCGCGGTGGCCTGCGGTGTTGTGGCTCGTGCGCCACGGCGAGAGCGCAGGCAACGTTGCCCTCGCCGCCGCCGAAGCGGCGGGCGCGCCGACGATCGAGATCACGGGGCGCGAGGTGGACGTGCCGCTGTCGACCCGCGGCGAGAAGCAGGCCCGCGCGCTCGGGCACTGGTTCGCACAGCGCCCCGAGACCGAGCGTCCCTCCATCGTGATGACCTCGCCCTACGCGCGCGCCCATCGCACTGGGGCCTTGGCGCTCGAGTCGCTGGCGCCGACTCGACCGCTCGTGCACGTCGTGGACGAGCGCTTGAGGGAGCGCGAGCTCGGCATTCTCGATCGCCTCACCCGGCACGGCATCCGTGCCCGCTATCCCGACGAGGTCGCGCGTCGAGCGCAGCTCGGCAAGCTCTACTACCGACCTCCTGGCGGAGAGAGCTGGTGCGACGTCATCCTCCGTCTCCGCAGCCTGCTCGATCACATCCAGCTCCGCTTCCGCGACGAGCGCGTCTTGCTCGTCTCGCACCAGGCCGTGGTCCTCTGCTTTCGCTACCTCCTCGAGGAGATGAGCGAGTCGCAGCTCATGACGATCGATGGCGAGCGCGAGCTCGCCAACTGCTCGCTCACCACCTACGTCGCGCAGCAGGACCACGAGACGCACCGCCTCGTGCTCACTGGCTACAACGACGTCGGGCACCTGGAAGAGGAGGGCGCGCCCGTCACCGTCGCGCCGGACACGGGCACGCCCGCGCTCGAGCCGGAGCGACCATGAGGCGTGTCGCGCGCACGAGGATCGACCAGGCGCTCCTCCGCAGCTGGCCGCTGCCTGCCCTCGATCCGACCGATGGGAAGGTGGCGCGCGGTACGGTGCTGGTCATCGGCGGCTCCGATCGCAACGCGGGCGGTGCGCTGCTCGCAGGCCTCGCGGCGCTGCGCGCGGGCGCGGGGCGCTTGCAGATCGCGACGGCGCGCAGCGCGGTGGCTGCG
>JAFLCL010000153.1 GCA_017303575.1 Deltaproteobacteria bacterium | reverse complement strand
GCGCGGGCCGGCGCCGCGCGCCCCTCGAGCGCCGTCTCGCCGCGGAGCTCCGCGTGGCTCGTGCGCCCTGCGTCCATCGCGCGGAGCGAGGACGCGACGACCTCGTCGAGGCCGGCGTGCGAGATCAGCTCCGACACGAGCGCCTTGGCGTGAGGGTGGGGGCTCGACGAGAGCGCCGTCACGAGCGCCACCGATCGCGCACGATCCTTGGGCGTGCGACGCGACGGACCGACGCTCCCGTCGCTCACGTGCTGCGCCATCTCCGAGAGCACCCGCTCGGCGAGGCGGTTCTCCGTCTCGTGCGCGAGCGTGGTCAGCCACGACGTGTCGGTGGCGGTCTCGAGCCACACGGCGTGACGAATGGCCCGCTGGATCATGCCGCCGCTGCCTGCCTCGTCCTTGGCGACGGCGTCCGCGAGACCGATCGTCGCCAGGCTCGCGAGCAGGCCTCGCTCTCGCTCGGTCTCGGCGCCGCGCTCGAGCAGGTCGAGCACGTTGGTGAGGCTCGTCCCCGCCTCCTCGCGGGTCACCCCGAGGTCGGCCGCGCGCTTCTTGACGTGCTCGCGTCCCACGAACTGCGTGCGCCCCTCCGCCTGTCGACCGAGCACGTCGAGCGCGAGCGCGCCGAGCGGTCCGCGGTGCGGATGATCACGCAGCTCGCGCACGAGCGCGCCGTCGGCACCTGTCCCGTCGTTGGCCATGGGTGCCGACGTATAGCAGCGCGCGGAGCGATGGCAGTTCGGCTCAGGCCTCGGCCGCGGCCTCGCGGCTCGATCCCTTGCCGGCCGCCACAGCCGCGGGCTCGTCCGCGTAGCCCGCGGCCTGCAGCTGGAAGAGGCGCTGGTAGAGCCCCTTCTTGGCCATGAGCTGCTCGTGCGTGCCTTGCTCGTTGATGCGCCCGCGATCGAGCACGAGGATGTGATCGGCGATGCGCACCGATCCGAAGCGGTGCGAGATCAAGAGCACGCCCTGCTTCCCGCGGATCTCCCGCACGTGCTCGAGGATGCCCTGCTCGGCGTCGGGATCGAGCGCGGCGGTGGGCTCGTCGAGCACCACGAACTGGTCCTCCTCGCGCATGAACGCGCGGGAGAGGGCGACCTTCTGCCACTGACCGCCCGACAGCTCCGTGCCGCCACGGAACCACTTGCCGAGCTGCGAGTGGTAGCCGTGAGGCATCGCCGCGATGAACTCGTGCGCGAGGCCGCGCTTGCCCGCGCGCTCCCACCGCTCCTCGTCCATCCACGCATCGATGTCGCCCGCGCCGATGTTCTCGCCCGCCGTCATCTTGAAGCGCGCGAAGTCCTGGAACACGAGCGCGAAGCGCAGGCGCAGCGCGTCGATGTCCCACTCGCGGATGTCGAGGCCGTCGAGCAGGATGCGTCCCTCGCGCGGCTCGTAGAGGCGCGTGATGAGCTTGAGCAGCGTGGTCTTGCCCGAGCCGTTCTGGCCCACGAGCGCGACCATCTCGCCCGGACGGATCTGGAAGCTCACGTCGTCGAGCGCGGGCTTGGGCGCATCGGTGTAGGTGAACGACACGTTCTCGAGCACGAGGCCCTGCGAAGGGTCGGGCCCCTCGGTCGCGGTCCCTGCGTACTCCGAGATCGGCAGGCTCAAGAACGACTGCAGATCGCGGAGGTAGAGCTGATCGTCGAGCATCAGCCCGAGGCTCGCGAGGCCGCTGGTCACGCCGCTCTGCGCCTGGCGAAAGATCGCGATGTACATCGTCATCTCGCCCAGGCTCAGGTGCTCGTTCACCGCGCGGTGCACGATCCACGCGTACGCGCCGTAGAACGCGAGCGTGCCCACGAGGTTGAACACGAAGCCCCACGCGTTCCTGCGGAGCGCGATCGATCGCTCCTCGTTCTCGATGCGGAGCGTGATCTTGCGCAGGCGCTCCATGAACTCGTCGCCGAGCCGGTAGAGCTGCACTTCCTTCGCGTAGTCCTCGCGCGAGACCACCTGCTCGAGGTGCGCCTGCTCGCGCTGCTGGGGTGATCGCTTGCGCTGCTGGTCGAACGCGTGCTGCGAGAAGCGCAGCTCCGCGATGAACACCGGCAGGCCCGCGAGGATCACGATCAGCACGGCCCACGCCGAGAGGTTCGCGAGCACCACGATGCACGAGAGGAACATCACCGCGTTGCGCGCGACGTTGAAGATACCGACGACGAGGTTGTAGGGGCGTGTGCCCGCGTCGCGCCGCGCGCGCATCAGCCGGTCGTGGATGTCGGGGTCCTCGTAGTGCTCGAGGCGCAGCGTGAGCGACTTCTGGAGGATCAGGTCGGTGACGGTGTTCGTGAGGCGTGCCTTGAGGATGCCCTGCGCCGCGGTGAGGCTGCGCTGCGCCGCGAGGATGCTCGAGACGAGCACCGCCTCGAGCCCGATCAGGAGCCACAGCGTCTCTTTGTACGTCGCCCAGCCATCACGCTCGGCCAGCGCGTGCACCACGGCGTCGACGATCGCGCGTCCCACGTTCGCGACCACCGCGGGCAGCGCACCGATGAGGAGCGTCGTCAGCGCCATCGTCACGATCACCCAGGGCGCCGCGCGCCACGCGACGCGCAAGAGCCAGAAGCTCTTCTCGATCGCGTTGCCGTCGAGCCCCTCGGCGTGATCGTGCGTGACCGACTGCCCGTTCTGCATGCGCCGCAGGCCGGTGCTGCGACGCGAGCTCGCGCGCGCCCGTGTGCTGCCGGTCGCCGACGCGGGACGCAGCGGCCGGCTCGGAGACGACGCCTTCGCGCCCTCGTCCTTCTCGCCGCCGCCCTCGCCGGGCTCTTTGTCGCGTGTGTCGGTCACGTCGCGCTTCGCCGCTCTCGGATCACTCGCCTTCGTCGAGGCGCTTGGTGGGGTTGCCCGCCGCTTCGTTCGCCGCCTTGGCCTGTGCGGCGAGGCGCTCCGTCAGCCGCTTGCCCTTGTGCGGGAAGGGCTGGTTCGGCACGGGCACGCCGAGGAACGGCGCGAGCTTCTCGAAGCCCTCGCCCTGCGTGACCGCGAGGATCAGCAGATCCTCGGGTCGATCGGCGAAGTAGGCCTTCACGTCTTCCACGTGCCGCTTGTAGGCGCGGCGGAACCGATCGGGCTGGTAGTCGTAGCTCGCGTACACCGCCGCCCGCAGGAAGCGACGGATCTCCATGTGCGTGAGGTGATCCTCGGGGCTCGTGTCCTTGCCCGGCTTCGGCGCTTCTTGGAACGCAGGGCGGCTCGCCCAGTGGTTCTCGCAGCTCTTCAGCCAGCCCTCTTCCTCGCGCACGGTGAGCACGAACTTCGAGCCCGGGTACGCCTTGTCGAGATCCTCGAAGTACGGCGAGACGGTGATGTCGGTCATGCCGTCGTAGCGCTCGAGGTGGGGGAACTTCACGTCGCCGCGCATCATCGCCTCGAGCGCTGCGCGATCGACGGGGTAGTGCACGGTGTCCCAACCGAGCAGGTGCAGCGCCGCCGTGAGCGAGCGCGTGCCCGTCCGCGAGAGGCCGAGACCGAACACCTTGGGCTTCTTGGTGGGGGCCCCGAGGCCCACGGGATCGTTCGCCATCGCTGTCTTCACCTCGTCCATCGTGAGCTCGCCCGACTGCACGAGCCCCATCGCTCGCACTTCTTCTTCCGCGTGCTCGGGCAGCGCGCGGATGTACGCGTCGACCACGCTCGGCGGCGCGTCGAGCGGCACGTGATCGATCGCGTGCTGCACCGCGCGGCGCGCGACGTCCACGTCGACGCTCTGGCCCCACTTCTTCATCGCCGAGCCGAGGCGCTTGGCGTGCGTGTCGTCGCGGCTGCGGAGCTCGCGCAGCGCGTACTTGTGGAAGATGTCGGTGTAACGCTGGAAGTGATCGTGGAGGATGTGGAACGTCGCGAGCTGCTTCTCGAGGCCGAGGCGCGTCATCGCGAGGTTGCGCATGCGGCTCTCGGGACGCAGCACGTACCGCATGTCGTCGACGGGCTCGGGCGTGTCACGCATCGCGTGGATGACCTCGAGCGAGGTGATGTGCACGCCGCAGTGGATCCGTCCGCGGAAGCGATCGTTCACGTAGCAGTCGACGTACGGCAGCTCGTTCTGATCGAGGAACGGCCGCATGTCCTCGAGGATCAAGCAGTCGGCGTCGCAGTGGACGACGTGCGAGCAGTCGTGCGGCAGCCGCAGCATGCGCTGCACTGCCTGCGAGAACGGCCGCACGTTGCGGATCACGTGGTAGCGGACGGGCTGGATGTGCTTCAGCGCGAGCTCGAGCGCGAGCTCGCTCGTGCGCTCGTCGATGGTGCGGAACACGAGCTCGATCGGTCGCGCGCCGGGCTTGGTCGGCACGCCCTCGAACGACTCGATCGTGCCGTTCTCCGCTCCTTCGGGCCCGACGCTCACGATGTCCCTTCGGTCACTGTGTCGGTCGCGTCTTCGTTCCACGCGTACTGCACGTTCAGCGCGCCCGCGACGGCCTCGAACTCCGCGAGCGCCTCCGCGGGCAGCTCACGCTTCCACCGCAGATCGAGGACGAAGCTCTTGGGATGCGACGCGTAGTAGTCCTTCTTCGAGCCCGAGATCGGCATGGACCCGCCCTCGGGCTTGGTCTGCGCCTTCTGCAAGAGGGACTGCGTGCCGGCGTTGCCGCCGAGCGGGTGCTGCTCGCTCGAGAACGGATCGAGCATCGCAGGATCGAAC
Source organism: Deltaproteobacteria bacterium (assembly GCA_017303575.1). GTDB lineage: Bacteria > Myxococcota_A > Polyangia > Polyangiales > Sandaracinaceae > JAFLCL01. The sequence continues at coordinate 15,903 of JAFLCL010000153.1, read as the reverse complement.
GCGATCCCGATCACGTCGCAGAGGCGCCTCAGCGTCGCCTCGGGCGCAGTGACGAGGGCCTCGTAGCGCACGCGCTCGACGACACCGGGGAACTGAGCCGCGAACGCGGCGGTCCCTTCCATCTGCGACATCCACTTCTCTGCGTGCTGTGTCGCGGTCTCCTCCGGGTACTTGCGGAGGCCCGAGCTCACGACCGCGCGACCGTCGCGCGAGAGAAACAACAGGATGGTCTTGGCGCCGCGGCCGTGCGCGAGCTCGCTCTGCTGCTTCAGCCACTCGAGCGACTTGGTCGAGTCGACGGTGACCGGCCGTCCCGTGCGTCGCGACAGCGCCTCGTAGAGGTCGATCTCGTCGTTCACCACGAGGTGGTTCCACACCTTGCATTCGGGGCCGCACACCTTGCACATGCGCTTGCGCAGCGGCTTCTTCTCGTTGCCGAAGAAGATGCTCTTGCGCGCCTCGCCGCCGTAGAAGACCTGCGGGTGCGAGCCCAGCGAGAGGCCGAGCAGCGTCGAGCCCGAGTGGCCCGCGCCGCCGATGAAGACTGCGGTCGTGTTGGTTCGAGTCTCCATTCCTCATCCCATCTTGAAGCGCTTGGTCTCCCAGCCGATGCGCCAGTCGAGGTACTCGCGTGCACGCATCGCCCGGTAGCGCGCGCGGAGCAGACCCTTCGCGGGAGCAGCCTCGGGTCGGTAGCCGCTCTTCTCGAGCTCGCTGCCGAGGATCCCTTCGATCGCTGCGACCTGCTCGGGGCGCAGCTTCTCCTTCCACTCGGCGATCATGCTCGTGGTGATCGCCTCGTAGGTCTCGTGGTGCGTCGTGTCCGTCTGGTGGCGGATCGCGTCGTTGGTCCGGTACTTCGCGAGCATCTCGGGCGCGTACTCGAGGCCGAGGAAGCTGCACATCGCGCGGCTCGTGCGCTCCGGATCCGTCACGAGCTCTTCGTACCGACATACGAACACGTCGCTCGGGAATTCCTCCTTGAGCGCGCGGATGCGTCGCGCCTTCATGAACCACATGAGGCTCGCGGAGGTGAGGTCGTGCTCGGGCTGCGTCTCGAGCATCGAGCTCACGGCGCCGCGCGCGTCGCGGAGGAGGAAGATCAGCTTCGCGTCCGGGTAGACGCGCTTCACGAGGTCGCCGTCCTTGCAGTAGCAGCCCTTCTTGTTGCCGACGTAGCGCGCGTTCGGCTTCGTCTGCTCGCGGAAGAACTTCATGATGTCGTCGACGACCTCGCCGGTCGTGACCTTCGTGTACTTCGCGACGTGCGCCTGGTAGGCGCGGTGATCGATGCGCCACGCCTTGAACTTGCGGTCCTTCTGCAAGACCTGGCGGAACTTGCGGAGGTTCTCTTCACTGAGCGGCCGGTTGCGCGGCATCTCGAAGAGGACCTTCGCGATCACGTTGGTGCCGGGGCTGATCGTGATCTCGGGGTGGCTCGCGAGGATGAGCTGGACGAGCGTCTTACCGGAGCGTTGGTTCCCAGAGAGGAACACGTGATCCATCGCGGGACCGTACATGACCAAACGATACGGCCCAAGACCGATCCTTCTCCCGCCGCGTTCGTGGACCAGGAGCGCGCTCCGACGTAGGGACGTCGCCCCGCGACACGCCAGGCGGACGCGGCTCGTGGCACTCGCCCTGGCTTCCGTCGGGCTCGTGCTAGTTTTTCCATGGTCGGCCTGGATCCCCCATGCGTCGACCCCGCGAGGCTCCGATGAGCGAGCAAGCACAGATCTCCGCGCAGATTTCTCCGGCCACCAAGGAGCAGCTCGATCGCTTCACGGAGCGGCTCGGGCTCAAGAAGAACTACGTGGTCGAGCAAGCGCTGCTGTACTTCATGGAAGCGCGCCGAGAGCTGCCGGACGAGGCCCTGATCCCGACGCGGATCGTGCTCGAAGACGCCGCGTTCGAGCGCGTCGCCCAACTGCTCGAGGCGCCGCCTGCACCGACGCGCGCGCTCCGGGAGCTGATGCGTGGCCGCAAGCGCTGAGCTCACCGTCCGACCGCTGAGGCTGGAGGACGATCGCGGCGACTTCCGCTGCGGCGAGCCCGAGCTCGATCGGTTCTTCGAGCACTACGCGGGGCAGAGCCGGTTCAAGCTCCGGCTCACGGTCACCTACGTCGCGGTGCTCGACGATCGCATCCTCGGGTTCGCGACGGTCACGGGCGCGACGCTCGATCGCACCGCGATGCCGACGCCCAAGCTCCGCAAGCGACTGCCTGCCTATCCAGTGCCGGTGCTGCGGCTCGCGCGGCTCGGCGTGGATCAGCGCGCGCAAGGTCATGGCGTCGGCAGCGCGCTGACGCGGCACGTGCTCGAGCTCGCGCTCACGCAGCGCGACGCGATCGGCGGCCTCGGCGTGGTCGTCGACGCGAAGCCTGCGTCGGTGGCCTTCTACGCGAAGCTCGGCTTCGTCGATCTGGACGTGCCGCGCGAAGGACAGCTGGTGGGCGATCCACGCCCGATGTTTCTCGCGCTCGAGGTCCTCGCGAAGGCCGTCGGGAGGTAGCGCGCTCACCGACGCCGTCTTCCTCGCGCGGCGGACGAGGTCGACGGCACGACGCGCGGATCCTCGCGCCAGCGTTCCTCGCGTCGCGCCTTGAGCGTGTCGATTACGGCGCTCAGCGTCGGATCGTCGCGTCGACGGTGATCGAGCGACGATCCCTTGCGCTGGTTGCAGCGCGCGCAGGCCAACGCGAGGTTGCGCACGTCGTCGCCTCCACCGTGCGCGCTCGGCTCGATGTGCTCGATCGTGCCCGCGGTCTGGCCGCGTGCATCGACGACGATCGGCGAGCTGCAGTGGATGCACCGCCCCACCCAGCACCGCTCACCGCGCACGTCGCGAAGCTCGAACGTGCGATCCGTGTGAACGACCCCGAGCACCTTCGCCGCGCGAGACACGCGCTGACTGTACCGATCAGCGCGGGATCACGCCGAGGACGTTGGGGATGGGGCGCGGGCCTCGATCGCTCATCGTGCCGTCGTCTTCGTGGCGGCTTCCGACGAGCGAGATCGCGCCCGTTCCGTCGTCGATCCACACCGAGGCCTTGGGGCCGCCCTCGACGTAGTGGATGTCGGTGAGGCCGAGCGCGGGATCGGCGAGCACCGTCGCGAGGTCGCGCATGCGGTACTCGGTCTCGGCGTGGATGAGCACGAAGCGGCCCTCGCGGTCGCGCGCGAACGCGGCGGAGGAGTATGTGCTCTCGTCGACCCAGGCGATCGCCGAGCCGTCGCAGTCGAGCATGCGGTAGTTCGCGACGAGGCTGCGGTAGCGGGCGCGCAGCGATGCGAGGTCTGGGCGCTCCGCGTCCGACGTGGGGCAGTCGCGTCCGATCATCACGAACAGCGCGTCGCTCGGATCGATCGGATCGAACGCGAGCACGCCGCCGAAGCGGGGATCGTCGATCGCGCTCTCGACGCCGTCGTCGACGAGCAGGCCCGACGCGCGGCCGTTCTCCTCGAACATCGCGGCGTTGATGCCCGCGACGAGGTGCTCGCGCGCGGCCCACTCCGGCAGCGTTCGCCACGCGCCTTCGTTCTCCATCTCCGTGATCAGCGTGAGCCGGAAGCGCGCGAGATCGAAACGCACGAGCGTGATCAACCCATCACCGGGCTGAGCGTGCGGCGGCCCGGCCACGCGCTCGATCGTGATGCCTTCACGCGCCGTCGGCGGGGGAGGCGATCGCGGAGGAGCCTCGCTCGCGTGCACCGGCGTCGTCTCGTCGACGCTCGTGGCGCCACACGCGCAGGACGATAGCGGGAGCGCCGTGATCAGGCCGAGGGCCGTGAGAGCGAGCGCGGATCTCATGAGGCCGTGGAGAACGCACGACGCAGCGCCTCGACTTCCCCGCGCATGGACGCGAGCGGCGGCACGTCGTCTCCGAGCACCGCGGTGAGCCGATCGCGCGCGCTCTCGAGGTCGCCCACCACGTGACGCGGGTAGGGGGTCCGCGCGAGAAAGAAGATCCCCGTCAACGCGCTGCGGAGGGCGCTCGCGCGAAAGCCAGTCTCCTCGAGGATCGTGACGTGCACGGCGAGCCCGTCCGAGTGCTTCGCCGCCATCTGGGCCGCATAGCTGCGGACGTCGGCGCTGGGCAGAACGACCTCACCGCTGGCATCGAGCAGAAAGCCCATGCCCGCCGGCCGGCTCGCGAGCCCCTCGAGCTGGAGGCGTCGCGTGGCGTCGACCGCCTCGCGCGTCAACGCACCGTGGATGCGCATGTAGGCGATCGGTCCACGCGTGAAGGCGACCCAACCCGGACCGCGGTGCATGCACACGACGCTACCACCCGATGACGTAGAGTCGTGCGCGATGTTGCGCGAAGCGGACGTGGTCGTGATCGGCGCGGGCGTCGTGGGCATCGCGTGCGCCGTGGAGCTCGCGAAGCGCGGCCACTTCGTGACCGTGCTCGAGCGTCATCCGCGGATCGCGGAGGAAGGATCGAGCCGAAACAGCGGCGTGATCCACGCGGGCCTCCACTACGCCACCGGATCGCTCAAGCAGCGGCTCTGCGTGCGCGGACGCGAGCTCCTCTACGAGCGCTGCAAGCGCTTCGGCCTCGCGCACAAGAAGCTCGGCAAGCTGATCGTCGCGCGCGACGCGCACGAGGCCGAGGTGCTCGCGACGCTCGAGCAGCGCGCGCACGACAACGGCGCGGGCCCCGTGCGCCTGCTCGACGGCATCGAGCTCGCGATGATGGAAGAGACGGTGCGGGGTCATGCGGCGCTGCTCGTCGAGGAGAGCGGGATCCTGCGCACCCAGGAGTACGTGCGATCGCTCGCGCGCGAGGCCGAGTCCCTGCGCGTCGAGGTGCTGGTGGGCATGGAGGTGACGTCGATCGAGCGCGACGTCGACGCCGAGAGCCGCGATCGGTGGGTCGTGCGGATCGCGGGCGGCGATCGTGACTCGGGCGGCTGGCGCTGCGATCACGTGATCGACGCTGCAGGGCTCGGCGCCGATCACGTGGCGCGCATGGCGGGCGTCGACACCGACGCGCACGGCCTCACGCAGCGCTTCTGCAAGGGCACGTGGATGGCGCTCGACGAGCGCTTTCGCAAAGCGGTCGGGCGCCTGCTCTATCCGACGCCGCACGTCGTCGTCGCCGAAGGAGGGCGGGACGGCGCCTCACCGACGGCGCTGGGCATCCACCTCACGCGCGACCTCGAGGGCTTCCTCTTCGCCGGGCCTGATGCCGAGTGGATCGACACGCCCGACTTCGATCTCGACGCGTCGCGCGATCGCGCGGAGCGCTACGCGGCCGCGGTCGCGATGTTTCTTCCCGACGTCGAGCCCAGGCACCTCGTCCCCCTCGTCGCCGGCGTGCGCCCGAAGCTGCACGGCCCGACCGAGCCCGCCGCAGACTTCGTGATCCGCGAGTGCACCGAGCTCGGCGCGCCCCGCTTCGTCCTCCTCGCAGGCATCGAGTCCCCGGGCCTCACGGCCTCGCTCGCGATCGCCGAAGAGGTCTGCGCGATCGTGCGAAGCTGACGATCAGAACGACGGTCGGGTGCACACCTCGACGTAGACATCGGTCGCGAAGGGGCCTCGCTCGGAGGTGCCGGCGAGCCTGAGCATGAGCGCAGGCGGGATCGGATCGCCGGGCATCGGCATCGTCGGCGACGCGGGGCAGAGCGTCGCGCCGAAGGGATCGCGCGACGCGAGCAGGCTGACCGTCGTGAACGCGCCGAGCGTGGGCGTGGTGCCCTCCGACACGTTGGCGACGAAGTCGGCGACGTCGAACGGCGCAGGCGCCGGCGGTCCGGGTGGGAACGCGCTCGCATAGGCGATCACACGCACGGGCCCTTCGACGCGCGTGATCGCGGCGCCCGCTCCGTGCGGGATCATGAAGCTCGCCTGCGCGGACTCGTGTCCCATGAAGCTCGAGAGCATCGCGTGGGCGCTCGTGGGCGGGACATCGAGGTTCTCGTGACAGGTGATGCGAAGCGCGGGCGGCCAGCGCGAGCCGCCCTCGATCGCACCGCAGCGCACCTCGAACGAGCCACCGTCGTAGCGGCCGCGCACGAGCAGACCGAGCGAGTCGAAGCGACGATCCTCCATGCCGCAGCGATCGCGCATCGCCGTGATCGCTGGGCCGCGCGCCAGGATCGCGTCGGGCGTGCCCGACACGAACGGACCGATGCCGGCGATCGTGCCGATCGACGCCCCGCCATCGAACACTTCGACGTCGTCGATCACCTGACAGCCCACCGCGTCGTCCGCGTTGAGGCGGCCGTAGAGTTGCGCTTCGGCCGTGTCGCCGTGCGCGAGGATGGCGAGCTCGAGGAGATCGCAGTAGCCGTCACCCGTCGCCGGTCCCGCGGTCGGAGTGCACGCGGTCGCGGCATCGGGGCTCGGCGTGCCCGTGTCGGCCATCGCTGCGTCAACGAGGCTCCACGCGTCGGTGCCCTCCGGGACGTGGGCGTCCGTCGCACCGCGCGAGGCGTCGGGCGTGTCGACGTCACCGCCTCCGCAGCCGACGAGCGCGAGCGAGATCACGAGAGCGGACGAGCACGAGGACAGGCGTGACATGCGCCCACTCGTTGCGACGCCCGCGTGCGTCATTCATCGCGCTCAGGCTTGCGACTCGTCGATCGCGCGCGCGAGCAGCGCCACGGCGAGATCGGTCTCCTCCACGTTGCCCTGCACCGAGCTGCGGTGGGTGTCGCTCTGCGAGAGCGCGCGCATGGACGTGCGCTTGCGCGGCTCGTGCACGAAGGCGTCGTGGAAGCGCGCCGTGGGCGCGAGCTCGCGCACCTTGGTGACGAACGCATCGAGCTTCGCGCGCGAGGTGGCGCCGTGCTCCTCGGTCAATCCGAAGGTTCCCTCCACGAGCCGCACGGGCGCGCCAGTGCGCGGCCAGAGGTAGATCGCGCGCCTCCGCGCGCGCTCTCGCGAGTGGCTCGTCACCCCGTCGTAGGTGTTGGGCGAGAAGCGCGTGACCTCGCGTCCGAGCTCTTCGTCCAGCGTCGCGCGGACGACGAGAGAGAGCGTGTCGCCGTCGATCACGCGACCCTCGGGCTCGAGCAGGACCGTCGAGCCGCGCGCGTAGGCACGCGCGACGAACGAGGCGCCGCGCAGCGCGTGGTGGGTCGGGTCGAGGTGCACGGCGCCGCAACCGCCCGCCTTCAAGCGTGACGTGGCCTCGGTCGCCTCGCCCTCGCTCGACACGCGCGAGACGATCCACGGAGGCGGCCCCGCGACGCGGAGACGCAGATCGTACGACGCCATCGACATCGCCTCGGCCAGGGGCGCGAGCCAGGTGTCGATCGGCGCCGACGCCGTGCCTCCGATCTCGCGGTAGGTCCCGGGAACCTCGGCCCGCGGTGCGCGCGTGATCGCGACGACGTAGGGCATCGCTCAGCCCTTCTTGCTCTCGAGCTCTTCCCAGCGCGCCATCACGGTCTCGAGCGCGCGCTTGGCGGCCTCGGCGTCCTTGGTGCGCTGCGGCACCTCGTGCCCTCGCTTCGAGAAAAGCTCCGGGTCGGCCAGCGCGGCCTCGGTGCTCGCGACGAGCGCCTCGGCCGCGTCGATCTTCTCCATGATCGACTCGAGCTCGAGCTTCTCGCCGTAGGTGAGGCTGCTCTTCTTCTTCGGTGCTGCCGTGATCTCGCCCGCGACAGCGACGGGCTTGCTCACGACCTTGGCCGTCTCGGCCTTCTCTTCATTGCCTCTGCGCTTCGCTCCGAGGACTTCCTTCGCCCGCTGTTCGGCCTCGGCCTTGAGCTTGCGGTACATCGAGTAGTTGCCGCCGTACTTCACGACGCGGCCGTCGCCCTCGAACGCGAGGATCGCGGTCGCCACGCGATCGAGGAACCAGCGATCGTGGGTCACGACCAGCGCGGTTCCGTCGAGCTCCACGAGCATCTCCTCGAGCGAGCCGAGCGTCGCGACGTCGAGGTCGTTGGTGGGCTCGTCGAGCACGAGCAGGCTCGCAGGCGTGAGCAGCATGCGCGCGACGAGCGCACGCGCACGCTCACCACCCGACAGCGATCCCACGGGCTGCCGCTGCTGCCACGTGTCGAAGAGGAAGCGCTCGAGGTAGCTGCGGATGTCCATGCGCGAGCCAGCGAAGTCCACGTGCGACTGCCCCGGCGCGACGTTGTCGACGATCGACTTCTGCGGATCGAGCCCGGATCGCGCCTGATCCAGGTACGCGACCTTGGTGTTCTGTCCGACGACGATCGAGCCGCGGCTGGGCGCGATCTGCCCGAGCACCGCGCGGAGGAGCGTGGTCTTGCCCGAACCGTTCGCGCCCACGATGCCGATGCGCTCGCCTTTGGTCAGCGAGAGATCGAGCGAGGCGATCAGCGTGCGCTGCGTGTCGGTGCCCACGCCCACGTCGATCCCGAGGCCCTTCAGATCGACGATGGTGCGGCCCGTGCGCGAGGTCTCCATCGAGAGCTCGACCTTGCGCTCACGCTCGGGCGCCTTCACCGCGATCGCGTCCTCGGCGCGCGAGATGCGGGCCTTCTGCTTGCCCGTGCGCGCTGCGGGCGTGCGACGCAGCCAGTCCAGCTCCTTGCGGAGGAAGTTCTGTCGGTTCTGCTCCTCGCGCGCGGCGTGCTCGGCCCGCTCCGCCTTGGCGATCAGGTACTCCTCGTAGCCGCCGTCGTAGACGTGCAGGGCGCCGCGCTCGAGCTCCCACGTCCTCGTGACGATGCGATCGAGGAAGTAGCGATCGTGGGTGACGAAGAGGACGGCGCCTCGGTACGTGTCGATCAGGTACGTCTCGAGCCACTCGATGGTGTCGGCGTCGAGGTGGTTCGTCGGCTCGTCGAGGATCGCGAGCTCGGGCTCTTCGATCAGGAGGCGCGCGAGCGCGACGCGTCGCTGCTCGCCGCCGCTCATCGTGCCCAGCGCGCGCTCGGGATCGCGCACCCCGAGGTGCTCGAGCAGCGCGCGGACGCGATGGTGCGGCTCCCATCCGCCCAGGTGCTCGATCTGCGCGAGCGCCTCGCTCTGGGTCGCGAGCAAGGCCTCGGTGCGCCGCTCGTTCGTGCCGCCGGCCTCGAGGCCCTCCGTGGCGTCGTCGTAGCTTCGTTTCGCCTCGTTCCAGCGCGAGAGGCCTCGGCAGGCCTCGTCCCACGCGCTCATGGCGAGATCGAGCTCCGGGCTCTGCGCGAGGTAGCCCACGCGCGCGTTGCGACGCTTGGCGATCGTGCCGCCGTCGGTGGGCTCGACCTCGGCGAGCATCTTCGCGAGCGTGCTCTTGCCGCAGCCGTTCTTGCCCACGAGGCCCACACGCTCGCCCTCTTCGATCGTGAGCGAGACGTCTTCGCAGGTCACCTGCGGACCGAAGGCCTTCTTGAGGCTGCGTGCATCGAGGATCGACAAGGCGGACCTTCGTGTCCCAGTCGTGCGCCGCGGGCAAGCGAGGTCCGCTAGAGTTCGGGTCGATGGCTGATCGTGCGCTCCTCGTCGGCAATCCCTCCGCGCAGTCGGGTCAGGCGGCGCGATCGATCGCGCGCGCGGCCGAGCTGCTCGGTGCCTCGGGCATCGAGGTGACCGTGGTGCACAGCGAGCCCGAGGGACGCACGCCCGCTGTGGTCGCCGCCGCGATCGCGAGACACGCGCCCGATCTCGTCTGCGCGCTCGGTGGTGACGGCACCTTCAACGAGGTCGCGCGGGGGCTCCTCGCCAGCGGGCGCGACGTGCCCATGGGCCTGTTCCCGATGGGCACCGCCAACGATCAGGGCAAGTCGTTCGGCATCGCGGCAGGGCCCGCGAACCTCGAGCAGCAAGCGGCGATCGTGGTGAAGGGCTTCGTGCGACGCATCGACGTGGGCGACGTGCGCGCGAAGGCGCATGGGCAGGTGGTGGGCGAGGCGCGCTTCTTCGACTCCGCGAGCTTCGGCCTCGCGCCCGACGTGCTCGCTGCCCGCAACCGCGATCGACGCAACGTGCAGAACGTCCCGCTGCTCTCGCTGCTCTATCGAGATCAGTCGGTGTACGTGGGCGCCGCGCTCGAGCGCATGCTCAGCTCGCTCGTCGAGCCGATGCCGTTCGATGCTGTGATCGAGACCGATCGGTTCGAGGTCACGCGCACGCAGCTCACGGATCTGGTGATCAAGGCCACGCCGATCTTCGCCGGCGAGTGGGTGCTCGAGCGCCGCGCCGAGCCGGACGACGGCCTCTTCGAGCTCGTCACGCTCGCCAGCCGCCGCGAGTGGATCGAGCGTGTCGTGGGTGATCTCGCGCTCAATCCGTACCGCCCGCCGGGAGTGGGGCCGGTGTTCGGCGTGCCGATCCCCGGCCTCCATCGCCCCGAGCACCTGGCCGCGAGCCGCTTCTCGCTCGCGTTCTACCGTCCCGGTCGCGAGCTCGTAGCCTCGCAGATCGATGGCGAGGAGTGGATCGCGGGCGATGCCTTCGACATCGAGGTCACCGCGCGTGCCTTGCCGTTGATCGTCCCCGAGGGCTTCGTTCCGCCCTGGCGCTAGCGTGCCGCTCCCAGCCGGCCCGTGGCGCGGGGCTCCTTGACACTCGCGCCGCGCCCGGTAACTGTTCGCGCCCTTTCGAAGCCCCCGGCTTCCCGTCCTGCATCGTTTCTCTCTCTGGAGCATCCGTGGCCAACGTCGACTCTGCCAAGAAGCGTATCCGTCAGACCGAGCGCCGTACCGCGCGCAACAAGCACGTCCGCTCCACGGTCCGCGGCACGATCAAGAAGGTGCGCGAGGCCATCGAGGCAGGCACGCACGCGGCTGCCGCGACGTCGCTCGCGGACGCGATCCAGAAGATCGACGCCGCCGTCAGCAAGGGCGTGTTCCACAAGAACGCGGGCTCGCGCTACGTGTCGCGCCTCAGCTCGCAGGTCGCCGCCCTGAAGAAGTGATCGAGCCTCGCCCCCCGTGGGCGAGCGTGAGGATCGGGCCGCCCCCAGACCACCGAATCGGTGGAAGCATGGAGGCGGCTCGAGTCGTTCCGTCCTCCGTGCGCGTCGTTCGATGCACGACGGTGACGTGTTTTTCGGACGCGCGATCGGCCGCTCGTAGGATGGCCGGGTCGTGAGCGAGCCGACCACACCCGCGGAGCCGAACGCGAAGGCGGAGCCCTCGCCCGCGCCGGTCAGCGCGCGCGGCACCTTGGCGCGACGGAGCGGGATCGTCGCGGCGGGCACGCTGCTCTCGCGTGTGCTCGGTGTCGCGCGTGATCTCGTGTTCGCCGCGACCCTCCCGATCGCGTGGACCGACCTGTTCTTCGACGCGTTCACGATTCCCAACGCCCTGCGCGGTCTGCTCGCCGAGGGCGCGATGACGTCGGCGCTGGTGCCTGTCTACGCCGAGGTCCGCGCGAAGGAAGGCGAGGACGCGGCGCGCACGTTCTACGCGCGCTTTCGCGGGGCGATGCTCGCGATCCTGCTCGCGGTCTCCATCGTCGGCGTGGTCCTCGCGCGACCCATCGCGACGGCCTACGGCGCGGGGTTCGCCGATGATCCCGAGCGCTTCGAGGCCTTCGTCACGCTCACCCGCGTGCTCTTTCCCTACATCCTCTTCATGGGCGTCGCAGCCCTGGGCGCGGGCGTGCTCAACGCCCACGGCCACTTCGCGGTCCCCGCCGCTGCGCCTGCGCTCCTCAACGTCGCGTTCGTGCTCGCGCCGTTCCTCCTCGTGCCGCCGCTCGAGGCGACAGGACAGCCCACGATCCTCGCGCTCGGCATCGCCGCGATCGTCGGCGGCGTGCTCCAGGTGGTGGTGCAGTGGCCCTCGCTGCGGGCGATCGGGATGCCGTCGATGCCTCGCTGGGATCTCTCGGATCCCAACGTTCGTAAGGCGTTCCGCTTGCTCGTGCCGCTGACGCTGGGGCTCGGCATCTACCAGCTCAACGTGATGATGAGTCGCCTCTTCACGTCGTACCTGCCCGAGGGCGCGATGAGCTACCTCTACTACGCGCAGCGCCTCGTCGAGATCCCGCAGGGCATGTTCGGCGTGGCGATCGCGTCTGCGGCGCTGCCCGCGCTGGCGGAGCTGCGGGCCAAAGGTGACCGAGAAGGCGTGCTCACGACGTTCCGTGAGGCGCTCTCGCTCGCGCTCTTCGTGGCGTTCCCGCTCTCGGCGGTGCTCGCGGCGCTGGGGCACCCGATCATCGTGGTGCTGTTCTCGCGCGGCGAGTTCGATGCCGCGGCCGCGCTCGAGACGGGTCGATCGCTCGCTTGGCAGGCCGCGGGCGTGTGGGCGATCGCGTCGGTGCGGGTGCTCGTTCCGGTGTTCCACGCGCACAACGAGACGCGCCTGCCGCTCTGGGGCGGGGCCGCGAACCTCGTCGTCTTCGTGCTCGTGGGCTTCTCGCTCTCGCGCTCGATCGGGCACGTCGGGATCGCGATCGCGATCAGTGCGGCGGGCGTCGCGCAGTGCGTCGTGCTCGTGGGCCTCCTGCGTCGGCGCCTCGGTCGGCTGGGACTCGGCGCGCTCGCGCCCAGCCTCGCGCGCACCGCCCTCGCGAGCCTCGCGGCAGGCGGCGCAGGGTGGGGCGTCTCGCGCTTGGGGACGTGGGACCGAGGCGGCAACGACCCGACGAACGTGCTCGTGCTCGTGCTGGCCCTGGCGGCAGCGGGCGTCGTGTTCCTCGGGCTGACGGCGGTGCTCGGCGCGCCGGAGTTGGCTCGGGTGAGGACTGCGTTGACTCGACGACTACGTCGCAGGTGACGTTTGGGCATCCGTGCTGTCCGTGACGGTCGTTGCGGGTATGCTCGCAGACTCGCTGAGGAGTTTCCGATGCACGCAGCTCGTCGTTCTTCCTGGGGGCCGTGGCTCGTCCCGTTCCTCTCGATCGCCCTCGCGGGCTTGGCTGCGTGCGACTGCGGCACCCCACCGGCAGCCACCTGCCGCACATCCGCGCAATGCGAGGACGGTGAGACCTGCGTCGACGGACGATGCACCGAGCTTCCCGAAGGGACCGATGCAGGTCGGCAGCCCGATGCCTACGAACCGCTGCCGGGCTGCAGGGACACCGACCGTGACGGTCGCGGTGAAGGCTGCGCGGGTGGGCCCGACTGCGACGACACCGATCCCGATCGGGGCGGCGCCGAGGTCTGCGACACGGTCGACAACGACTGCAACGGCAGCGTCGACGAGGGGTTCGCGATCTGCAGCGAGTGCACGCCGGAGTGCGTGATCGATCCGACCGTGCCCGGGCCTGCGGGCTGGATGCCCACGCCCGAGAACAGCGACGGCGTGATCGTCGACGACGAGGGCGCGCTCACGCTCGGTCGCACCGAGGCGACTGCGTTCGCTGTGTGGGTCGCGAACGCGGACGAGGCCACCGTCTCGAAGATGGACTCGCGCACGAACACCGAGCTCGCGCGCTACCCGACGGTCGGCTCGCTGGCGCCCGCGGGCACGCGCCCGTGGAACGAGGCCTGTAACTGGTCGAACCAGGGCAACTGTCCCTCGCGCACAGCTGTCGATCAGAACTTCGATGCCTACGTCGCCAACCGCGCGTTCGGCAGCCAGGGCTCGCTCACCAAGTACGCCAACGACGAAGCCGACTGCATCGATCGCAACGCGAACGGCGTGATCGACACGAGCCGCGATCTCAACGGCGACGGCACGATCCAGCTCGGGAGCGCCGAATTCGTGGGCCCCGACGACGAGTGCATCCTCTGGACGGTCGGCGTCGCGAACCCCGACGGATCGCTCACGCCCAACGAGGTGCCTCGTGCGCTCGCGATCGGTCTCGCGCCGCCCGACGCGTACGTGGGCAACCCGTGGATCGGCCACTTCAACGCGCAGGAGACGTGCGAGCTGTCGGCCGTCGATGGCCACACGATCCGCTGCATCTCGATCGCGCCCATGGGCAGCTACGGCGCCGTCGCCGACGCCGACGGCCGCATCTGGTACGCCGACCGCGCGACGGGCAGCGCCGACACGATCCTCGGCTACGTCGACACGATCACGGGCACGTTCACGACGGCCACACGCGCGCCTGTCATGGGCGGGTGCACGGGCGCGAACATGTACCCCTACGGCGTGACAGTGGACGGCCTCGGCCACGTCTACGTCGCGATGTCGTCCTGCGAGCCCGGCCTCTACCGCTACACCGTCGCCACCTCGACGTGGGACACCGTGAGCCTGCCGGGCGGAGGCACGCCGCGCGGTGTCGCGGCCGACGAGTCGAGCCTCTGGATCGGGATCAGCCACGAGACGATCAACTTCGGCGGCGCTGCGGCAGGGCGCATCCTCCAGTTCCGCCTCGCCGACATGGCCTTCATCCGGCAGTGGGATCTGCCCACGGGCCGCGGTCCGGTCGGCGTCGGCGTGAGCTTCGACGGCTCGGTGTGGGCCATCGCCCAGGCGACGAACTCGGCAGCGCGCCTCGATCCGATCGCAGGCACGTGGATCGAGCATGGCGTGGGCCTCACGCCCTACACCTACAGCGACTTCATCGGCTTCGGCCTCAACACGTTCGCGCAGCCGCGGGGCAACTACCGCTTCGTGAGCGAGGGCTGCGGCATGGACGAGACCACGCACTGGCTCGGGGCCGAGCTGCGCGTCGAGGTCCCCCTCGGGACGTCGGTCGAGGTCTACGCGCGCTCCGCGGACGACCGCGCGGCGCTGGCGGGCATGCCGTTCGTCGGCCCGTTCGCCGTGACCGACGCCGATCCGATCGTCGACTTCACCGCGGCGCCGGGCCCGATTCCCGACGGTCGTTTCCTCGAGGTCGACGTGCGCCTGCGCACCGACGACCGCCGCGTCGCGCCGCGCGTGTTCGAGGTCACCATCGCGCGCTCCTGCACCGGAATCGTGGGGTGAGCTGAGGACCGACCGTCTGGGTCGGTCCGCTCACGCCATGGTTTGCGGTGTGGCGTCGGGCTGCCCATGCTCCGCGCCTTCCTGGAGACCGCCATGGCGAAAGCCCCCGCCCTCACCGATCCGACCTTCACGCCGGGCCAGGCCCACGGCCCGCTCGCGCGCCTCGCGCTGCGCTTCATCCGCGACGAGCGCGATCTCCCGTTCGTGAAGCTCACCGTCGCGATGTCGGCGGTGCTGATCCCCGCGACGGTCTTCCTCTATTGGCCGGGCATGTTTCGCTGGTGGATGGCGCCGATCTACTGGGCGCTCCTCTACGGCTTCTTCGCCGATCGCTACATCCTCATGCTCCACAACACGAGCCACCGCGGCCTGTGGAAGCGCGAGTACGACTGGCTGAAGTTCTACATCCCGTGGGTGCTCGGCCCGTTCGCCGGCGAGACCCCGGAGACCTACTACATCCACCACATCACGATGCACCACTCCGAGGGCAACCTCGTGAAGGACCTGAGCTCGACGATGAAGTACCAGCGCGACAGCGTCGTCGACTTCGCGCGCTACTGGCTCGATTTCTTCTTCCTCTCGATGTTCAAGCTCGGCCGCTACCAGGTGGCCAAGAAGCGCACGAACCTCGCTGTGTGGATGTTCGTCGGCGAGTGCAGCTGGTACGTCGCTGTGGCGATCGGCCTCTACTTCCACTGGCAGGCCACGGTCGTGGTGTTCGTGGTGCCGTTCCTCATCTGCCGCTTCGTGATGATGGCGGGCAACTGGGGGCAGCACGCCTTCGTCTGCCCCGACGATCCGGGCTCCAGCTACAAGAGCTCGATCACCTGCATCAACCATCGCTACAACGAGCGTTGCTACAACGACGGCTACCACATCTCGCATCACCTCAAGGCGAACCGTCACTGGACCGAGCACCCGCAGGAGCTGATCGACAACGCCGAGACGTACGTGAAGCACGACGCGCTCGTGTTCAAAGACATCGACTTCATCGGCGTCTGGGCGCTCTTGATGACGAAGAACTACGACAAGCTCGCGGATCACTTCGTCGACATGCGCGAGACGCCGATGCCGCGTGAAGAGCTCATCGCGCTGATGAAGAAGCGCGTGCAGCGCATCGACGTGACGCGGCCCGAAGTGATCGCCGCCGT
>JAFLCL010000152.1 GCA_017303575.1 Deltaproteobacteria bacterium | reverse complement strand
GAAAAGCTGCGCCTGATGCTCGGGGCCAACCGCAATTTCCGGGTGACGCCGGAAGGCCCGCCGGAAGTGCAGCATCTGGCGCGCGCGGGCCGCTCGCGCGCTTCGCGGGGTTTGCGATCCTCGTGGCGACGCGCACGTCCTGACGCGTTGCGAGCGGTTCGTGCGAGAAGTACAAGGCCGACGGTGAGCCACGAGAGCATCGCGACGCGACGACTCCGCGAGCAGGCCGAGCATGCGATCGCGACCGCGCAGAGCCGCAAGGTCGTCGAGCCGTTGCTCGAGCGCCTCGTGAGCCTCGCCGCTCCGGGATCGGACGCAGCGCTGCTCGCGCACCGCTACCTGGCCGAGTACCGCCTCGAGGATCACCCGTGGCGCGCGCTGCTCCACCTCAAGCACGTCCTCTCCGCGCACCCCGAGGACGACGTCGCGCACGCGATGTGCGGGCTGGCACACGCGATGAGCGGCAACTACCGCTCGGCCGTCACGTCCTACCGTGCCGCCGCGCAGGCTGCGGCCGAGAACCCCTGGTACCACCACAACCTCGGGCACTTGCTCGACGTCGCGCTCGATCGTCCTGCGACTGCGCTGCCTCACCTGCGCATCGCGTTCGAGCTGCTCGGTCAGGACGAGCCCGAGGTCTCGGCCTCGCTCATCCACTGCCTCTCGCGCATGGGCCCTGCGATGCACGAGCGCGCTCTCTCGGTGCTCGCGTCCGCACGTCGACGGCACCCCAAGCACGTGAGCCTCCACGATCTCGCGCTCAAGCTCGGCCTCCCCGACGAGCCGGCGCCGCGTCGGGCGCCGAGCCCCCGCGCCGCGCGTCCCATCCCGCTGCGTCCGCGCGTCGCGCCTACGCTGGTGACAGGCGAGACCGCGTCCGTGCATGCCGTGCGGTCGGAGCGATCGAGCCACGCAGTCGCCGCCGAAGTCCCCGCGCCGATCGGCCGCAGGCACGCCGCCTCCAAGCCCGCGAAGGACCTCGCCGCGAACGATCGATCGAGCGCGAGCGCGCCGCGTGAGGACGCCGTGGTGGCCGCGCTGCGCGAGCGCCTCGGCACGCTCCCCGGTCCCTTCGACGCGGCGAAGCTGCTCTGGGATCGCTACAGCGAGGCGCACCCCAAGGTCCGTCGCGGACGACAGCGCACCGTGCACGTGGTCGCCGCCGCGCTCCACCGCATCGTCATGCGCAAGTCGCGAGGCGGCGAGGTGACGCTCGAGTCGATCGCGCAGGCCTATGGCGTCGATCCCGCGGCCGTCGAGGCGCGCACCGCCGAGATCGAGCGCTCGCTGGGCTGGTAGGCCGACGTGGGGGCGCCCGGCTAGTACGCGTTCTGGCGAACCTTCCGACCGAAGATGGTCAGGAAGATGATCCAGAGATCGAACAAGAGGCCCCAGCGGCGGATGTACTCGAGGTCGTGCTCGATCCGCTTCTCCATCTTCTCGAGCGTGTCCGTCTCTCCCCGCCAGCCGTTGACCTGCGCCCAGCCAGTTAGGCCCGGCTTCACCTTGTGCCTCAGCATGTAGCGCTTGATGCGCGTTCGATATTCTTCGTTGTGCGCGACGGCGTGGGGGCGCGGTCCGACCAGGCTCATGGAGCCCGTGACCACGTGGAAGAGCTGCGGCAGCTCGTCGACGGAGGTGCGCCGGATGAACTTGCCTACTGGCGTGATGCGGTCGTCGTTCTTCGTCGCCTGCTTCACGACGGCCCCGTCATCCTGCGTGCGCATCGAGCGGAACTTCAGGACCTCGATCACCTCGCCGTTGAGGCCGTAGCGACGCTGCTTGAAGAAGACCGGCCCCTTGCTGGTGAGCTTGATCGCGATCGCCGTCGCCAACATCACCGGTGATGCCACCAGGACGGCGAGGACGCCGAGCACGATGTCCTCGATCCGCTTCACCACTCCGTCGACGCCATAGAACGGCGTCTCGAAGATGCTGATGAGCGGCACGTCCGCGAGAAGGGTCCAGCGGCCGTGGAGCAGGTCGAAGACGTAGAAGTCGGGCACGTAGTAGACGCTGGCCGTGGTGTCGGCGAGGCCCTGCAAGAGCTCGGTGACGCGCGCCTCCGCGCGCATCGGCAGCGCGACGTACACGCACTCGATCTCGCCGCGCTTGGCCTGCTGCACGGCCTCGTCGAACGTACCGACGAGGCGTCCCGCGTCGGCGGGAACATCGGGGAGTCGCTCCGGCGTCCGATCGTCGTAGAAGCCCACGAGGCGCATGCCGAGCTGCGGCGTCTCTTGGATGCGGCGGGCCAGATGGATGCCGATCTCCGTGACCCCGACGATGGCGACGTAGCGCTGATTGCGCCCGCGGGCACGCATCGACGCGAGCACCAGGCGCGCGCAGCCGCGCACGGCCGAGATCAGCGTGGGGGCCCCGACGAGCCACGCGGTCACGACCACGCGCGAGAAGCTGCCGGTCTGCTTGGCGGCGAAGCTCAGGATGAGCAGCACGGCGCCTGTCAGCGCCCACGCGCCCCACACCCGGCCGATCTCGACGAGCAGCGGAACACCGCGAAAGCCTCGGTACAGGTTCAGCGCGTTCGCGAAGAAGCTGAAGAGGACGATGCCCAGCAGCACCGCGACCGCGTCGAGCGGGCGGAAGAACGGATCGTACGCGTACAGCGCCACGAGGTACGGGAGCACGACGGCCGCCGCGTCCGCGAGACGGGTCAGGGCGCCGGCTTCGTCGCCGGACGGCCGGAGGTCGAAGAAGCTGGACTCGCGCGCCATGGGGTGGGGGCCCCGCACACGCTCGCGTCGGCGGGGGTCGCGACTCTAGCGGACCCTCCCGATCGGGCGAGCCGACGGCGCCGCACGTCGGTTTGTGGGAGATGTACGACATCTTCGTTTACACCTCGGATCGCCATGCGAACAGGCCTTTTCTTCGCCCTCGTCTCTCTCCTCCTGGCGCCCTTGGGTCTCGCGCCTGCCGCGGCCAGCGCTCAGGCGGAGATCGCCGAGCTGCGCGAGCAAGTCGATGCTCTGCGCGCGAACCGTCCGCCCAACGTGAGCGAGGGCGCGCTCGTGAGCCTCGACTACTCGCTCGATGTCGCCACGCGCATCGAGCGTCAGTTCGGCGAAGAGAGCGAGCAGTGGCGGACGCGTGTGGAGCGCTACCTCGCGATCGCGCAGCAGGGCAGGGACCCCTACCTCGAGCAGAGCGGTCGCATCACGAACCGCGGCTACGACTCGCCCATCTCGACGGTGCGCCAGGGCTACGCGGTCTACCTCCCGCCCGACTACGACCCCTCGCGCCGCTACCCGCTGCTCGTGATGCTCCACGGCGGTAGCTCGAACGGGAACCTGTTCCTCGGCGTGGTGCTGGGGAACAACATGGACTGGCTCACTTACGACGAGCACCTCTGGGACGAGTACACGCCGCGCTGGTCGCCCGACTGGATCGTCGTCGCGCCCGATGGCTTCGGTCAGGTGCTGTGGCGCTGGATGGGTGAGGCCGACATCTTGGCCGTCGTCGACGACGTGCAGCGTCACTACGCGGTCGATGCCGATCGTGTGGTGCTGGGTGGTCTCTCGAACGGCGGCCTCGGCTCGTATGCCGTGGGCATGCGGCACGCGTGGCGCTTCTCGCAGGTCACCGCGATCGCGGGCGCGCCGAGCTGGCTCCAGTACACGGGCGGCTCACCGACGCGGCAGGAGACGGCGACGATGACCGCGTGGTCGGGCATGCACCTCGCCGAGAACTCGGTGAACACCGACTTCCGCTTCTTCCACGGCACGCAGGATCCGGGACCGATGCGGCCCGCGTTCGTTCGCGAGATGGAGGCGCACATGACCGAGCTCGGTCTCACGCCGAACGTACGCTGGTTCGAGCACGGCCACGATCTCCTCTACCTCGTGCACCGACACGGTCGCGTGTACCCGGAGATGGCGCGCGTGACGCGCAACCGTCGTCCCGAAGAGGTGCGCGTCGTGACCGGCGACTATCGCGCGAACCGACAGCACTGGGTCACCGTCACGCGCATCGAGCAGTACCCCGAGCTCGCGCGCGTGGTCGCACGCGCGACCGACGGCGCGCTCACGGTGCAGACGACCAACACGCTCGAGCTGTCGCTCGATCTCCGCGACGCGCCGATCGGCGCGGGCAACACGCTCCGCATCGACGTCGACGGCGCCGAGGTCTACGCAGGCGGGCGCGGCGCGCTGGGCCACCTCGTGCGCGCACACCGCGGCGAGGACGGTCGCTGGCGGCTGGGACGGCTGCCGCGCGTCGACGGGCTCGAGAAGGTGCCGGGCCTCTCGGGCCCGCTCACGGATCCCTACCGCGACGGCATGATCCACGTGTATGGCACGCAGGTCGCGGAGCAGACCGAGGCGCTCCGCACCTCCGCGCAGCGTGGCGCGCGCGGCTGGCCGCTGTGGCTGTGGAACCACCAGCAGCGCGTGGTCGCCGACACCGAGGTGACCGACGAGATGATGCGCAGCTCGCACTTGGTGCTGTACGGCACGCCGGGATCGAACGCGGTGATCGAGCGCATCCAGGAGCGACTGCCGATCCACGTCGCGAGCGACGCGATCGTCGTGGGCACGCAGCGGATCACCGGCACCGAGCTCGGCACACGCTTCGTGTTCCCCAACCCCGAGGCGCCAGGCCGCTACGTGATCGTGCAAGAGGGGCAGACCGTCGCGGCGGTGAACCGCGGTCACAACCTGCCCGACTTCTTGCCCGACTGGGTCGTCTACGATCCGCGCTCGAGCGCACGTCGCGCGCGCTTGATCTCGGGACGCAACGGTCAGGTCGCGATGGGCTACTTCGATCGCTTCTGGCGTGTCCCCGCGGGCCAAGCGTCGGCGACGATCGCGGAGCGCGTGCGAGGTCGTGTGCAGGCGATCGAGACGAGCGAGGACCCGCTGCGCGCAGGACCGCGCATGGGCGCGTTGGCAGGAAGCGCGCCGCTCGCGGGCGATCGAGGCACGTACTTCGAAGGCGGAGACGACGGCCCCACGGACGTCACGGTCACGCACGACGGAACCACGACGCCTCCAAGCACCGAGGAGAGGAGCGCGACGAGCCCCAGCGCCGAGGGTCCTCTCTCTCGCGCCCCCGAGGAGAGGGCGAGCGCTGTCGAAGGGAGCGCGACGCAGTCGCCACTCGAACCCACAGCGTCGAGGAGCACCGACGTCGAGCTCACCACCGTCGCCACGCCGCCTCTCACTCCACGCGAGCAACGCATCGCTGCGCGTCGCGCCGCCCGCGAGCTCCAGCGCACACGCGCCCGCATCCTCGGCGTCCCGATCGGCTTCCACATCCCACCGCAGGTGTTGCTGCAGACACCACCGATCGAGCTCCCCATCGCGGAGCCACCACCCACACCCGCACGCCCCCGACGCTTCGCCGCCCGCCCGACTGATCCGGCGGGCGTCGTCGCGCGTGAGCTCGCCGATCTCGTGCCGACGTTCCTCAACTTCCGCGGCATCGTGCCCGGCGCGCGCTGGACCACCGATGCCACGCGCGTGTGGCAGATCCAGAACGAGCGCGACTGCCTCGCGCGCCTGCGCGCCGCGCACATCCAGTTCGCGCGCTACCGCGAGCCGCTCGAGACCTCGGTGCCCACGCCCATCGAGCTGCGGGGCGCGATCGACGGCGTCACGATCCGCACCGTGCGCCCCGGCGAGCGAGTGGTCCTCGCGTGCGAGCTCGTCGCGCGCCTGCCCGAGGTCACGCGCGTGCTGCGCGCGCACGACATCGTCGCGATGGACGTGCTCTCTGCGTACCGTCCCGGTCCGCGGCAGAGCTTCCACACGCTGGGCCTCGCGCTCGACATCGCATCGTTCGAGACGTCCGACGGAACGGTCCTGAACGTGGAGACGGACTTCCTCGAGACGCCGCGCCACGAGACCTGCGACGCGCCCTCACCCGAGCCGAGCGCCGCCCGTACGCTGCTCGAGATCGCATGCACCCTCGCGGACGATCACGCGTTCTCCACGGTGCTCACGCCCAACTACAACGAGGGCCACCGCAACCACTTCCACTTGGATGCGCGCCCCGACGATCCCCGCTTCTACGTGCGTTGATCAACCGAGCTTGGCGAGGATGCGATCCAGCTCGTCGAGGCTCGTGTACGCCACGTGGATCGAGCCCTTGCCCTCCGCGCCCTCGTGGAGCGTCACGCGCGCGCCGAGCGACTTCGACAGCCTGATCTCGAGGTCGCGCACGTTGGCGCTCTTGGGCTTCGGCTCGGGCTTGCTCTCGCCCGCGCCCCGCGCCTGACGCTCGAGCTCGCGCACCGACCACTGCTTGGCGATCGCTTCCTTCGCGAGCTTCTCGCGCGCGCCCGTGCTCGGTGCCGTGAGCAGCGCGCGGCCATGGCCTTCGGAGAGCTCGCCGTTCTCGATGTGCTCGAGCACGCCAGGCGGCAGCTTCAGCAGGCGCAGCGCGTTCGCGATCGTCGAGCGGTCCTTGCCGATCTTCTGCGCGATCGTGTCCTGCGAGTGCTTGTAGTCGTCGATCAAGCGCTGGAACGCGCGCGCCGTCTCGATGGGGTTGAGATCCTCGCGCTGGAGGTTCTCGACGATCGCGGCCTCGAACGCCGCCGTGCCCGAGAGGTCGCTGACGACGATCGGCACCTCGCGCAGGCCCGCGCGCTGCGAGGCGCGCCAGCGGCGCTCACCCGCGATGATCTCGAAGCCGCCCGCGGCGCGCTTGCGGACGATGATGGGCTGAAGGACCCCGAGCTCCTTGATCGAGCTCGCGAGCTCGTCGAGCGCCGTGTCCTCGAACCGCGTGCGCGGCTGCGCGCGGTTGGGGTGCACCTCTTCGATTGCGGCCTTGAGCGACGTCGCACCGGAAGGCGCGGGCGTCGCGGGCTTGGTCTGCGGGATCAGGGCATCGAGGCCGCGGCCGAGCCGCGAGCCCTTCTTCGGATCGATCGCCATCGGGGCTCCCCTGTTCAGGCTGCTTCACCCAGCAGCTCGCGCGCGAGGCTGAGGTAGCCGTGCGAGCCGCGCGAGCCCGCGTCGTAGAGGATCACGGGCTTGCCGTGCGACGGCGCCTCGGCGAGGCGGACGTTGCGCGGGATCACCGTGTCGTAGACGCGGTAGTGCTTGCGCACTTCGTCCGCCACCTCGCGCGCGAGGCTCACGCGCGGGTCGTACATCGTGAGCACGACGCCCGCGACGCGGAGGTGCTCGTTCAAGCCGTTCTTGATGCGCTCGATGGTGTCGCCGAGCGAGCTCAGGCCCTCGAGGGCGAGGTACTCGCACTGCATCGGCACGATCACGCCATCGGCGGCGACGAGCGCGTTGAGCGTCAAGAGCCCGAGCGAAGGCGGGCAGTCGAGGATCACGTAGTCGTACTCGCCCTTCACGCGGGCGAGCGCGTCGCGGAAACGCGTGGCGCGATCCTCTTCCCCGCCGAGCTCGATCTCGGCCGCCGCGAGATCGGCCGTCGCCGGCACCAGCATGAGGTTGGGTAGATCGGTCGCCAGCGTGACGTCGGCCATGTGCTCGTCGCCGAGCAGCACGTCGTAGGTGCCACGCTCGACCTTGGCCTTGGGGTGCCCGACGCTGCTCGACGCGTTGCCCTGCGAGTCCATGTCGACGAGGAGCACGCGCTGCTCGGCGACGGCGAGGCACGCCGCGAGGTTCACGGCGGTCGTCGTCTTGCCGACGCCGCCTTTCTGGTTCGCGATCGCGAGCACGATGCTCATGGGAGGGCGCGGTGTACTCCGCGAGCCCGAGCGTTTCAATCACGGCGACGCGCTCGATCGCGCCGGAGCACACGATTGTGGCGACGGAAAGAAGTCGGCCCCGACGGGGGCGACCGTCGGGGCCGGGGGCGAGCGAGTCACGGACGGGCAGTCCGTGGCTCGTGCACCGAGCGGGGCGACGCTCGGTGCGACCTCGTCGCCCGTGGGAGGCGGATACGGCGAGGTCGGGGTTCTTGATGAGTCGGTGTGTCGGTCGTGGGACTGACAACAACGAGGAATCGTGCGCGATCCCGGTACCGGAAGCACGCCGCGGGCCGCCCGGTCGGTCTGGGAGCCAAGCGGCGAGACGGGGAATCAAGCGGGGCGCCATGCGGCGGGGTTTGCGCAGCAAACCCCTGGAGCAGGAGCGAGGAGGAGTCTTCGACGATCGAGCGACGGGGAGCTCGAGGGGCCAGAGGTCCCTCGACCCAGACAAGTCAGAAGTCGAGCTCGTCGGCGCTCTCGTCGACCTCTTCGGAGCGGCGCTCCATGGCATCGGCGTAGAGGTCGTCGAGCGACCAGCCGAGCTTGATGTGCGAGCGGATCTCCTCTCGCTCGAACTCCTCGATGGACGCGTAGTGCTTCGGACCTCGCATGGAACCCTCCGGAAGAAATGACGAAAGACGACGGACCGATCCCGGCGCGGGAACGGCTCGCGACACCTCGACGCGCGTGCGCCGACTGCAGACCCGGTGGTGACGAACCGTCGCCGTCACACCCACCATGTCCTACATGTGTGCCTTGTAGCACCGAGGCCGAGCCGCTCCAAAAAAGCGCTTGACGGCCTCACCGCCCACGGGTGCTGCGGAGAGCCTCACGCGCCCCTGCCATTGCGACGAGCGAGCGCGGGCCGTATGCCTCGCGCTCTGCGACGCCCGTCGCGAGGAGGAAGTGTGGCCGGCGACGTCGAGATCATGGACCCACGGATGCTCGAGCGGATGCGCGCCTCCTGCTCGCTCGCGGCCGAGTGCCTCGTGATGGTCGGGCCGCACATCAAGCCGGGCATCGCGACCGAGGAGATCGACAAGCTGGTGCACCAGTGGATCGTGTCGCACGACGCGTATCCGTCGCCGCTCAACTACCGTCCGAGCGGGGCAGGGCGACCGTTCCCCAAGAGCGTGTGCACGAGCGTCAACGAGGTCGTCTGCCACGGCATCCCGGGCAAGCGCGTGCTCAAGAGCGGCGACATCGTGAACGTCGACGTCACCACGTACTTCAAGGGCTACCACGGTGACACGAGCGCCACGTTCTACGTCGGGGAGCCGAGCGACGACGCGAAGGTGCTCGTCGAGGTCTGCCGTCAGTCGCTCGAGGCGGGCATCGCGCAGGTGAAGCACGACGGGCGCATCTTCGACATCGGCGCTGCGATCCAGGAGTACGCGGAGAAGCGCGGGTGCTCGGTCGTGCGCGACTACGTGGGGCACGGCGTGGGCCGCGAGTTCCACATGCCGCCGCAGATCCCGCACTACAAGCCGGAGGCAGGCACGAACCTCCGCAACATGCGGCTCAAGGCCGGCATGGTCTTCACCATCGAGCCGATGATCAACCTCGGCACGTGGGAGACCGAGCTGCTCGACGACGACTGGACCGTGGTCACCGCGGACCGAAAGCTCTCCGCGCAGTTCGAGCACACGCTGCTCGTCACGCGGTCGGGCTGCGAGGTGCTCACGAGCCGCCCCGCGATCCTCGTCAACAGCGAGGACAAGGCGTGGAGCCAGCCCGGCCCGCTCAGCGCGGCCGCTGCGGTTCGCACGCGCGTCGAGGCGTCAGCGACTGTCTGAGCGAGTGGGCGACGACCCGACGACGGGCCTCGAGACGCGGCGCCCCGAAGAGGGCGAGGTGATCGTCGTGCGCCTTCCACCCGGCGGGCTCGCGCGCGAGGCGTTGGTGATGCTCGACGAGCGCGGTGAGGTCCGCGCCTACGAGAACGTGTGCCAGCACATCCCCATCCCGCTCGACGCAGGCGGTCGGCGCTTCCTCGACGAGGACGGCGAGCTCCACTGCGCGACGCACGGCGCGATCTACCGGCGCAGCGACGGCGAGTGCGTGAGCGGCCCGTGCATGGGCCGGCGCCTCGTCTCGCTGCGGGTGAGGACGATCGACGATCGTGTCCTCGTCGATCCCTCGGCACGCGAGGAATGATCAGCGCCCGGCGAGCTTCTTGAGCGCCTTGTCGTCCCGGGCCTGCTGCTTCGCCACGCCCTTGCTCGGCTCGCTCCACTCACGCGTCGCTGGCACCGACACGAGCTTGCGCTCCGGCAGCAGCATGCCCGTGAGGCGACCGCCGTAGACGCAGCCGGTGTCGAGGCCCGTCGCGTACGGCCAGCGCTGGAGGCCGCGCACCGCGTCGTGACCGAAGAGCACGTGCTCGGGCCCTGGCCACAGCGACGCCCAAGGGACGCCCTCTTCGATGCGCTTGGTGGGCGTGCCGTCGGCCTTGATGCTGCGCATCGTCAAGAGGTGCTCGCGGGCTTGCGAGCCGATCGGCACGCTCGGGAGCATGCCCGCGTGCACGACGATCGTGTGGTGCGACTCGAGCGTGAGCGTCAGCGGCAGCGCGGCGAGCCACGCGAGGTCTTCGTCGTCGAGCTTCTTCACCAGGCGGCGCACGCCGTCGGGGAACGAGTCGTCCTCGCCCGCGCGTCGCGCGGCGGCGCAGCGGAGCACCAGATCGTCGTGGTTGCCGAGCACCGCGCGCCCGCCGATCGCGCGCACCAGGCGGAGCACGCCGATCGAGTCGGGGCCCTTGTTGACGAGATCGCCGACCGACACGAGCGCGTCGTCCCCCGGACGGAACGCGGCCTCCTCGAGCAGCGCTCGCAGCTCTTCCGCGCAGCCGTGGACGTCGCCGACGACGAGGGTACGAGGCACGAGCGCTGTTGTGCCGAAGCGCAGCGGCGGTTGCAACGGGCCGACGTCCCGAGGTGCGGAACTCTGGGCTCTGTACCTCGAACCGGCTATCTTGCCCCCCGGTGACGCGCGCGAGAGATGTACGGGCCGTGCCGTCGAACCCCGCCCTGCGCGCGGTCGATGTGTGGTCGTTCGGGGCCGGGCGCGCTCTGCGCGAGGCCCTCGAGTCCTTCGCCTCTGCGGCGGTGACGAGCGACATCCTCGATCACGCGCTCTCGGACGCTGGCTTCGACGCGCCCCCCGATCGTCCCGACGAGCTCGCCGAGTTCGCCGACGGAGCGCTCCGCACCGAGATCACCGCAGTGCTGGGCGCCGAGGTCGCGGATGCCGTCGTCGACGGGCTGGGGCCGATCATCGCGATGATGCGTCGCGACGCGAGCAGCTCGGGCGTGGTGCGCAAGAGGCGGCCGTCCGCGAGCGATCACCAGGGCGTGTCGGTCGAGCTGGACGCCCGCGCGCGACGTAGCGAGAAGTCCACGCCACCGCGGCCTTCGCCGGGGGCGCCCGCTCCCGCGCGGAACGACGCGCCTGCCCAGCACGAAGCTCCGCCGCGCCCTCAGGCACCGCGCCCCGCCACCGTCTCGCAGCTCGGCCTGCCCGCGGTCGGCGCCCGCCCGCTCCGCATCGACGTGGCGATCGCCAGCGACGACGTCGAGCTCGTCGCCGAGGCCGCGACGCGCGTGACCAACTGCCGCATGACGATCGTCGACGCCACGAGCACAATCCCGTTCGCGCGGGTGGTGTTGCTCGACACGCGTCGATCGCTCGCCGCGCTCCGCACGACGTGGGAGCAACCCAACGCACCCGAGACGCTCGTGCTCTGGCCCGCCGGCGTACGCGAGCGACAGCTCGTCGAGGTGCTCCAGCCGAACGTCCGCACCATCGTGTGCGTGGGCGACGAGGCCGACGCCATCGACGTGCTCACGCTCGTCGCGATGCACGCTGGCGCATAGAGACCGCGACGGGCTCGCCGCTCCGCGCACGCGGGGAGACGAAACGCCGCGAGCGCGACATCGGATCTCGGCGCGCGTCGCTTGCTCGGCGCGCGAACGCAGCGGACCACCGCTTGCTGGTCCGGCGCGCATGCGCGCCGTGCCATCGATCACCTCGGACCGACCCGAGGCGCGTGACGTGCCGGCGGGTGCCGATGACCAGGTCCCTCCGCGCGGGAGCAGCATCTGGGCTCGGCTCCGGAGGTACGGATGGCGGATCCTCGCCGTGCTCATCGCGCTGTCGTCCGGTGGCGTCGCTGCGTTCTGGTGGCTCCGGCCTCAGCTCGTGCCGACGGTGGCCGTGGAGCGACGCGAGGTGGTGCAGACCGTCGTGGCGAGCGGTCGCGTGCTTCCCGCCGCGCGCGTTCGGCTGGCGGCGCTCGGCCTGGGTCGCATCGCGGAGGTCACGGTGCGGGAAGGGGATCGCGTGACCCGAGGGGCGCTCCTGGTGCGGCAAGAGGACGAGGGGGCACGCGAGGACCTCGCCCGTGCTCGAGCGATCGTCCTTCAGGCACGGATCCGTCTCGCGGCCGCGCGTGGGCCCGCTGTCGCGTCGGCGAGGCAGGTGCTCGCGCGCGCCGACACGACGCTGGTGGACGAGCGTTCCGACCTCGCGCGGCTGGAGCGATCCGCGGTGGGCGGCGGAGTGACGGGACGCGAGCTCGAGCACGCCCGTGCCCAGGTCGAGCTTCGACAGAGCGAGGTCGAGAGCGCGAGGATCGCGGTGCGATCGTCGCTCGGCGTGGAGGCACGCGGCGCTGCCTCCGATCTCGCGCGAGCGGAGGTGGACGTGCTCGCCGCTCAGATCGCGCTCGCCAACCTGAGGGTGCTTTCGCCCACCGACGGCTTGATCGTGATGCGCGCCGTCGAGGTCGGTGACGTGGCGACCGCGGGACAAGTGCTCTTCGAGCTCGCTGTGGATGGGCCTGTCGAGGTCCGGATCGATCCAGACGAGTCGACGCTCGCGTCGCTCGCGCCGGGCCAGCCAGCGCTGCTCTCGATCGATGCGTTCCCCGATCGACCCTTCGAGGGACACGTCGCCACCGTGGCCTCGGCGGTCGACCCACAGCGAGGCACGATCGAGGTGCGACTCTCGGTGACGGCGCCGCCGCCCGAGCTGCGCGCCGACATGACCGTCTCGGTCGACGTGGAGGTCGCGCGTCGTCCGGGCGTCCTGGTCGTTCCCGCGGGGTGCGTGCGCGGCGTCGGCACGGACAGCCCCTGGGTCATGCTCGCCGTGGACGGCCGTGCCGTACGGCGCGACGTGCAGCTCGGGGCCGTGGGCGACGGCGCGATCGAGGTGCGCACGGGTGTGGCCGAAGGCGACCGCGCGATCTCGATGGAGGCCAGCACGGTCGCGGTCGGCGCGCGCGTGCGCGATGGCGGTGAGCGCGACGGAGCCTCCTGATGGCGATCCCGCTCGACGTGTTCCTCGCCGTTCGGTTCCTCCGTGAGGGCCGCACACAGACGGCCCTGATCATCGTGGGGGCATCGTTCGGTGTGGGCGTGATCATCTTCCTCTCGGCGCTCATCTCCGGCCTTCAGGAGTCACTGGTCCGGCAGACGCTGGGAACGCAGGCGCACGTCGTGGTGCGCGTGCCCGATGCCTACGCGCGCAGCCTGCATCCGGTCGTGCGCGGCGAGGTGATCGTCGCCCACGTGGAGCGCCCCGCGCAGCGCACCCGCTCCATCGAGAGCTGGCAGACGCGAGTCCGCGAGATCGAGCGGATGGACGGCGTGGAGGCCGTGTCTCCGACGGTGAGCGGTGCGGCGCTGGCGTCGAGGGGCACGGCGAGCCGCAGCGTCACGCTCTTCGGCGTCGAGGCCTCCCGCTTCGACAGCCTCTATGCGATCGAGCGCCACACGATCGTCGGGCGTTTTGCTCCGAGCGGCAGCGACGCCGTGATCGGCGCCGAGCTCGCCTCCGACCTCGGCGTCTCCGTGGGCGATCGCCTGCGCATCCAGGCGTACGAAGGCCGCGCATCGACGTTCCGTGTCGCGGGCGTCTTCGACCTGGGCAACCGCGACGTCAACCGTCGCTGGATCGTGGTCTCGATGCGCAGCGCCCAGAGCCTCCTCGATCTGGCGGGTGGCGTGAGCAACCTCGATGTCCGTGTCCACGAGGTCTTCGCCGCCGAGTCGACGGCGCGGCAGATCGAGAGTCGCACGGGGCTCGCGGCCGAGAGCTGGATGGAGACGAACGGGCAGCTCCTGATCGCGCTTCGATCGCAGAGCGCGTCGAGCCAGATGATCCAGTTCTTCGTCGTCGTCGCGGTCGCGCTCGGCATCGCCAGCGTGCTCGTCGTATCGGTGGTCCAGCGCCGAAAACAGATCGGCATCCTGCGCGCGATGGGCGCGAAGCGTGGTGCGATTCAGCGCGTCTTCTTGGTGCAAGGCGCCATCGTCGGACTGGCTGGCTCGGCGTTCGGCTCGGGCCTCGGCGCAGGGCTCGCGATCTTCTTCGGTGGTCTCGTACGCAGGGCCGATGGCGAGCCGCTCTTTCCCATGGAGCTGACGCCCTCGCTCTTCGTCTACACAGCGGCCTTGGCCACGTTGGTGGGAGTCCTCGCCGCGATCGCGCCCTCGCGTCGTGCCTCGGGGCTCGATCCCGCCGAGGCCATCCGCGGTGAATGACCACGTTCAGGACGACCGCACGATCGGGCCCGTGCTCGCGCTCGACGGCGTGACGAAGGAGTTCGTCGACGGCCAGGTCGTGTCCAAGGTCCTGCGCGGCATCACGCTCGCGCTCGAGCCCGCCGAGCTCGTGGCGCTCATCGGTCGTTCGGGCTCGGGCAAGAGCACGTTGCTCAACATCATCGGCCTGCTCGATGCCCCGACCCGCGGCACCGTCCGCATCGGCGGTGTCGACACGACGCACCTCGACGACGCGGGCCGGACCACGCTCCGCAACCGGACACTCGGCTTCGTCTTCCAGTCTCATCACCTCATCACCGCGCTGACTGCGGAGGAGAACGTGCGAGTCCCGCTCGCCATCGCGCGGGGTTGGATGAGCGAGAAGGACAAGCCGCGGGCGCGCGCGCTGCTCGAGGCCGTCGGGCTGGGGGCCAAGGTGGACGCTCCGATTCGAACCCTGAGCGGTGGAGAGCAACAGCGCGTGGCGGTCGCGCGTGCGCTCGTGAACGAGCCGCGCCTCGTCCTCGCCGACGAGCCCACGGGAAACCTCGACACCGAGGCCGCGGATCAGGTCTTTGCGCTCTTTCGCCGCGCGCATCGCGAGCGGAGCATGACGTTCCTGATCGTCACGCACGATCGGGGGCTCGCGGCGCGCTGCGACCGAATCGTCGAGATCGTCGATGGCGCGCTGGTCTCTGGCGAGCGCACGGATCACGCAGAGTCGCGCGGCTGAGCCTCGCGCGACGCACCGACTCACCCGTCGACCACGCCCGCAGTGCCTGAAGCGGTCGATGCGGGGAGACGAAACGTCGCGGGGCGCGACATCGGATCTCGGCCGCGCGCGCCGATGCCGAGCTTCGTCCAGCCCCCGACGTGTCACGCGGCACGGGCGCGGTCTTGCAACGCTCGGTGGTGCAGTCGCCTGCCTCTGCCATCGCAGAGGCCACGCCAGCTGCGTGCGGCAACCCTCCACAGGAGCTCCCCATGATCCACGACAAGCGCTCGCAGTACGTCTCTCGCGACAGCATCCTCGGCCTGCTCTCCGACGAGGAAGTCGCGCGCGTCAGCACTGCAGAGACCGCAGCCAGCCTGGCCAAGGGCGACGAGTACCTCGACCTCACGAACCTCGATCGAGGCGTGCAGCGGGCCAACGGTGCTGCCACCACGATGGGGACCGTCCTCCCGCGACGCGCGGTCGACCTCGCGACGTGGGGCAAGATCCTCACGCGGCTCGAGGCCAAGCCACAGGCATCCACCAAGTGAGCGCAGCGGCCTACGACTGGAGGGGGCGAGCATGACGAATCACGTCGCGGTCTGGATCGATCACCAGCAAGCGCGGGTGTTCCACCTCGGGCGAGACGCGGTGGGCGAGGTGGCCATCGCCGCGCCGCTCCACAGCATCCACGACAAGCACCCACGTGGCTCCGAGGGTGCCAAAGAGCATCCCGACGACGCCAAGCGCTTCTTCCGCGACGTCACGCGCGCGCTCGAGGGGGCGCACAAGATCCTGATCGTCGGTCCGTCGAGCGCGAAGCTCGAGCTGATGAAGTACGTGCACGACCGCGAGCACGCGATCGAGGCGCGCGTGGTCGGCGTGGAGGTCGTCGATCACCCCACCGACGGCCAGGTCGTCGCGCTGGCGAGGAACTACTTCCGGCGCACCGATGGCCTGCGTCCGATGCTCGCGGAGTGACGCGTCGTCGGCGAGATCGCGAGCAGGTGCTGGCTCGCGAGCGCGCTGACGGTGCGTCGGTTCACCCGCTCAGGCTACGCGACCGGCGGTGGTCGCGGTGCAGGGCCCGCGTCGCGGTCCTCTTCGTTCCGGCGTCGCGTGCTGCTCACGCGCAGCGCGTCGATCACGTGCATCGCATGGACGAAGCGATGGATCGAGGCCTCGTCGTCTTCGTCGACCTCCAGCGAGAGAGAGCGCGCGTAGCGGCTGACCGCCGACGCGAAGCGTGTTGCCGCCTCGGCGAGCGTGTCGCGCGGCGGCTGAGCGCGAAGAGGCACGCCCGGCGCGAGGCCCGTCGCCACACCCAGCTCGTCGTGGCTTCGCCGCACCGCGCGGAGGAACGCGGGGTGGATCAGCGAGTCGATCGAGGCCGCCATCCCCTCGTCCTCGATGCGCTTCAGCAACCGTCGCGACTCGGACCACACGACGTCGGCGCTGTCGCGTCCGAACGGGATGCCTGCGGGCAGGAGCAACGTGGCGAGCCGCTCGGCGTCCGCGCGCTCGGGCACCGAGTCAGGGACCCTCGCCAACGTCAGGAGCGCCGCCTGCATCGCGCTCCACGCCATGAGCACTCGATTGCGCGGCTCCGTCAGCTTCGGCGGCACCGAACGCTCGCGCGCCAGGAAGAGGCTCTCGACCTCCTGGGCACGCTCGGCAACGGCGCGCAGCGCCTCGCGCTGGACAGGCGAGAGATCGGACGGCGCAGCGCGCTCGAGGTAGATGGCGACGGGCCTGCAGTGCAGCGCGCCGAAGCGGGTGGGGTGCGTGTACTTCGCGATCAGCGTCGCGGCGTCGAGTCGGTGGGTGAGGGGCAGATGGAGGGGTGATTCGCGTCCGGCATGGACGGCTCCGTCTGGGTCCCTTGTCGGCGCGTCGCGCCACGGATTGCGTCCCTCTCGGAGACGACGTGATCGGGCTCCGCCGAGGTGCTCGACGTCGACCACGCGCCGACGCCTCGCGCCGGGGAGGTGCGACCCCTCCGCGAGGCAAGAAGAGCTCGACGCGCAGAGGTCAGCCACCTCAGCGTGCGACGACGCGCCGACGTCGTAGAGAGCGATGACCTCACGTCTCGCCCCTACACGCGGCGGGCGCAGGTCCGCGAGCCTCGAGGCGCTCGAGGCTCACGTCCGCAAGAGGCGCGTCGTCTCTCGAGGGCTCAGCGACCGGTCTCGCTCACGTGGCCACGCTGCGCGCGGCAGACGACGCGACTGCGTGTGAGCGGGGAAGGAAGCCGCTGCCGGGGTCGAAGCAGGCTGCGACCTCGGCGTTGAAGCACTCGTTCAGCACCGTGTCGTCCGCCGAGCCCACGGGGATCGCATCGAGGCAGTCGGCGAGCGCGTTCTGCTCGCCCACGCAGCCATCGGCGTCCGTGGCCGGATCGCACACGAAGAAGACCGGCGTCTCCGCGGGGCACACCTCGGCGAAGCAGTGGAAGCGCATCACGTCGAAGCAGAGACCGCAGTCGAGATCGAGGGAGTCGGTGCCCGACGTGGTCTCGAAGCTCATCGACACGCTCGGCGTGGTGTCGGCGTCGAGCGCGTCGAAGAGACACGTGCCGCCGTCGCCACCGGGGCACGCGTTGACAGCGTCGAGCGTGCTGGCGCTGCACCGCGGAAGACACGTCACGGGCACCGGCGCGACGCTCACCGTGGTGAGGCCGCCCCAGGTGCCGCACGAGGCGGGTGGGGTGAACGCGTCACGACGCGGGCCCGAGTCGGCGAGCACGATCGCAGCGTCGTCGCCTGGTGTCGCCGCGTCCGGCGCGGGGATGGCTGCGTCGGGGTCGGTCGGGAAGAACGCATCGGCTCGCGCCACGAACGCGTCGGGCGGCGTCACCACGACAGCGTCGGGTGTGGGGACGTGCGCGTCGAGCGGCGGAGGAATGGGCACGTCGATCGGGAACGGCGCATCGATCGGCTGCGTGCCCGCGTCGCGACGGACAGGTCCTGAGCCGCAGCCCACCAAGAGCGCAAGGCTCGCCCACCACACCACTCCGCGCGTCATCGAGTGCCTCCCTAGGTCGTACGAGGTTCGGGGGCCGCTCCCCCATCCGCGGCCTGCGCCGCGAAAAACGAAGCCGCGGTCCTAGCCGCGACACGACGCTGGGTCAACGCAGCCGGAGGACGGAAACGAAAACGCGCGATGCCCGAGGGCACCGCGCGTCTTCAGGTCAGCTCGAGGAGAGGCTCAGCGGGCCAGCGCCGGGCCCACACGCACGAGGTTGCGGAGCGCCGCGGTCGAGAGCTGCTGGCTGCTGGGCAGGAAGCCGCCGCCCGCGTCGAAGCAGGCGCCGATCTGCGTGTTGCCGCAGTCGTTGAGCGCGGTCTCTTCCGCCGAGCCCATCGCGATGCCGTCGAGGCAGGTCTG
Source organism: Deltaproteobacteria bacterium (assembly GCA_017303575.1). GTDB lineage: Bacteria > Myxococcota_A > Polyangia > Polyangiales > Sandaracinaceae > JAFLCL01. The sequence goes on along the minus strand of JAFLCL010000152.1, from coordinate 2,336 downwards.
GAGGGCCGTCTGCTCGCCCATGCACATGTCCGCGTCCGACATCGGGTTGCAGATGAGCCACGGCGTCGTCTGCGTGGGGCAGGGCTCCGAGAAGCAGTGCGCGAGCTGGAACTGGTAGCAACCACCGCAGTCGAGGTCGAGCACGTCCGTCATGCCGCCCGCGTCGTACGTCATCGCGATCGTCGGGGTCGTGTCGCTCTGGAGCGCGGGGCCGAGGCAGCTCGTGTCCTCGCCCATGAGGCAGGTGTTCACGGCGCCGAGCGTCGCGTTCGAGCAGCGGGGCATGCACGACGCGGGGATCGCGCCGACGCTGTTCGCGGCGAGCATCCAGGTGCCGCACATCGTGCCGCCGCCACCCGTGTCGCGGCGGACCGGCGCGTCACGCATCGTCGCCGGGCCGCTGTCCATGAGGACGATGGGACCGGAGTCCGTGCCGCCGCCCGTACCGCTGTCCGTCCGGCTCGGGCCACCACCGCACGCCATGATCAGCGCGCCGCTCGCAAGGATCCACGCAACCTTCTTCATCGTCGCCTCCAACAAGCCGGACTCGCTGAGCTCCTCCGGCAATCGTTTCTCACCCGGACCGACCCGCGGTGATGAGTCGCGCGTTCTAGCGGGTGCGATGAGCACGGCACGCAGGTGTCACGACCTCGCGTGAGGTTGCTCACGACGCGGAGGAAGAATCGGCGGAGGCTTTGGCAGGCTCGCGCGATGGCCGATCCGAAGAAGAAGAGCGCGACGAAGAAGGCACCGCCGACGAAGGCGCCGGTGAAGCCCGCGACGGCGAGCAAAGCCAAGGAAACCAAAGGCGACAAGCCCGTCGCGAAGGGCAAGGCGGACGCCGCGGCGTTGCCTGCCGCTTCGAGCGTCGATCCGAGCTCGCTCGTGGGCCAGCGCGCGCCCGAGCTCGATCTCCAGGGGCCGGACGGCAAGCCCTTCACGCTGTCGGACTTCGCGGGCAAGAAGCTCGTCCTCTACTTCTATCCGAAGGACGACACGCCGGGCTGCACCCTCGAGGCGCTCGACTTCCACGCCGCGCGGGCCGCGTTCGAGCGCAAGAACGCGGTGGTCGTGGGCGTGAGCCGTGACTCGGTCGCCTCGCACGCGCGCTTCTGCACCAAGCACGCGCTCTCGCTCACGCTGCTGAGCGATCCGAGCGCGCGTGTGCTCTCGGCGTACGGCGTGTGGGCGGAGAAGGTGCTCTACGGCAATCGCAGCGTGGGGATCGTGCGCAGCACCTTCGTGATCGACGAGCAGGGCGTGGTCCGCACGGTGTTCCCGAAGGTGAAAGTCGCCGGCCACGTGGACGCCGTCCTCGCCTCCCTCTAGCTCTTGCGTTTGTGAGCAAGCTCATCGACCCTTGCGTCACGGCCTATCCAGCGAGCGGGCTTTCCTCTTACTGTCGTTCCCGTTCGTGGCTGGCCGCCCTTCGACGAGAGGTTTGTCATGTCGTTGCTCGCTTCGCGCCCCTCCTTCTTCACCGCGTCGTCACATGTCGTGATCGCGTCGCTCGGAGCCATGGCGCTCCTGGCGCTCGCTGCGTGTGACAACCGCAACTCAGGCGTGCGCTGCACGCCTGGATGCTCCAGCGTGCAGATGTGCTGCGCGAACAGCACGACCGGCAATCGCTGCGTCGATCACTTCTCCGATCCAGCGAACTGCGGCGCGTGCGGCAACGTCTGCGCGGCCGGTCAGCTCTGCGTGAACCGCATGTGCATGACCACGTCGAGCCTGCCGGATGCGGGCCCGGTCGATGCGCCGTTCGTGGGCCGCGACGCCCCCATCACCGGCAGCTGCTCGCCCTCGTGCGGCGTGGGCTTCAACTGCTGCGGCACCACCTGCGTGGCGGCCGACGGCGCGGGCGGCACCTCGGATCCGTCGTTCTCGAACTGCGGCGCGTGCGGCCGCGTGTGCGACTCCGACGAGGCCAACCGCTGCGCCCGCTTCGGCTCGACCACGCAGTGCATGTGCGGCTCCGGTCCGCGCTGCGATGCGTCGCTCGGTGAGACCTGCGTGCTCGGCACGAGCGGCGACTACGAGTGCCTCCGCAACGACCTCCCCGAGAACTGCGGCACCCCGCCCGTCGCCTGCAACAGCGGCGAGACCTGCGAGGCCGGCGAGTGCGTGTGCGGCACGCTCGGTCGTCCCTGCCCCGAGGGCGAGTCCTGCACGAACACCGGCGGAACGTCGTCGTGCCGTGACTTCTCGAGCGACCGGGAGAACTGCGGCAGCGCGGGCAACGCGTGCCAGCCCGGCGAGGACTGCGTCGACAGCGCGTGCGTGTGCCCCGGCGCAGGCCGCGCGTGCATGGCGGGCGGCGGCGGCATGATCCCGAT
>JAFLCL010000151.1 GCA_017303575.1 Deltaproteobacteria bacterium | reverse complement strand
TTTTTTGTGAACCAGGGTCTCCGGCTAAATTTACAAATACTTTTTCCCTGTCAATAATTACCATATTGCCATCCGCCTGACGCTGCGCTACCGCCGCTGGACGCCGCCGCCGCGTGTCGTCGTCACGCCGCACACGCCCACGCCCGAAGAGCCCGCGCCGCCTCCGCCCGCGCCCGAGCCGCCGGGCCTCGTGCTCGAGGGCATCCTCTTCGAGTCGGGCAGCGCGAACATCGATCCGGCCTCGAACGAGCGCCTCGATCGCGTCGTCGAGTACATGACGCACATGGTGAACGCCCGGATCCGCATCGCGGGTCACACCGACAACGTCGGCAACCCGCAGCGCAACCAGGCGCTCTCGCAGTCGCGCGCCGAGGCCGTGCGCAGCTACCTCGTGTCGCACGGCATCGACGGGAGTCGCGTCGAGGCCGTGGGCTACGGCGACACGCAGCCCGTCGCACCGAACGACACCGAGGCCGGCCGCGCACAGAACCGTCGCATCGAAGCGATCGAGCTCTGATCCGATGCCGCGCTACGTGCGAGTGGCTCGCGCGCTCGCGCTGCTGTCGGGCGCGCTGACGACCAGCTCGCTCGTCGGCTGCTACCAGACACACGAGCGCCTCACCGACGCCGGACCGATCGACGCCGTGAGCCTCGACGCGGATGTGGATGCCGGGCGCTGTCCGACGCCGCTGCCCTGCACGTGCCGAACACTCGTCGCGATGGGCACCTGCGACGACACGCCCTACGTGTCGTGCTGCCCGATCGTCGGTCCGCTGAGCCCGCCCGATCTACCGATCTGATCGGGTCGCGTCAGTCCCGCTTCTTCATCCCGTGACGCGACAAGATGCGCTTCGCGAGCGAGCTCTTGTGGACCTCGTCGGGCCCGTCGTAGATGCGCGCGGCGCGCTCGTGGCGGTACCACCATGCGATGGGCGTGTCGTCGAGCATGCCGAGGCCGCCGTGCGTCTGGAGCGCGCGGTCCATCACGCGATCGAGCATGCCGGCCACGTAGAACTTCACGATCGAGATCGCGTCGCGTGAGGCCGCGGCGCCCTCGCGGTCCATCTGCTCGGCCGCGTCGAGCACGAGCAAGCGCGAGGCATCGATCTCCGCACGGCTGTCGGCGATCCAGCCCTGGATCGTGTCCTTGGTGCCGAGCGGCTTGCCCGGTGAGAGCTCGCGCGTCGCGGCTCGCGTGCACATCAGCTCGAAGCAGCGCTCTGCCACGCCGATCCAGCGCATCGCGTGATGGATGCGGCCCGGGCCGAGGCGTTCCTGCGCGAGCAAGAAGCCCGAGCCCTCGGGGCCGATCCTGTTCGACTGCGGCACGCGCACGCCCTCGAGCACGATCTCCGCGTGGCTCGCCCACCCACCGCCGGCCTCACCCATCACCGGCAGGTTCCGCACGAAGCGGAGGCCGGGCGTGTCGGTGGGCACGATGATCTGCGAGGCGCGCGCGTGCATCGGCGCGTCGGGCTCCGTGACCGCCATCACGATGCAGAACGCCGAGCCCTCGAAGCTCGAGGTGAACCACTTGTGCCCGTCGATCACGTAGTCGTCGCCGTCTTTGCGCGCGCGCGTCGAGAGCCACACGGGGTTCGAGCCCGCATGCTCGGGCTCCGTCATGCCGAAGCTCGAGCGCGTCTCGCCGCGCGTGAGCGGCCCCAGAAACCGCTCCTTCTGCGCGTCGGTCCCGAACATGTGGAGCAGCTCCATGTTCCCCACGTCGGGCGCCTGACAGTTGAAGACGTAGTGCGCGACGGGCGAGCGCCCGAGGGCCTCCGAGACGTGCGCGTACTCGAGCAGCGTGAGGCCCTGACCGCCCAGATCCTTCGGAAGGAACGGCGCCCAGAGGCCTCGCTCCTTGGCCTTCGATCGAAGCGCCTCGAGCTTGGGCACCAGCGCGACGAACCCATGCGCACCGAGCTCACGCTCGAGCGGGACGATGTGCTCGTCGGTGAAGGAACGGATCTCGCGCACGAACGACGCAGCACGATCGGGAAGAGGACGCGGCATGCCCGCGACCTTACACCTCGCGACCTCTCACGGCGCGAGGGTCTTGAGCTTCACCGCGCGCGCGCAGTGCACATGCACGAGCCAACGCGCCCTCAGCGTCGGGCGTCGCGGCCTCGGAAGTTCAGGGTGACCTGACGACCCAGGTACTGCGCCGCGACCTCTTCCGGCGGTGGTGGGATGTTGCCCTCGGCCTGCTGGATGCGCGTCATCTGCGCGGTCACCGACTCGTCGAAGTCTGCGTTGCCGCTGCCGCGCGCGATGCGGAAGCCGTTGATGCGTGTGTCGTCCGCGACGTCGATCACGACGACCGCGACGAGCTCTTCGACGACCTCGGCGGGGATCGTGGTGGGCACGCTCCAACCGCGTCGGAAGAACGCCCACAAGCGGCCTCGGTAGAGATCGCCCTCGGTGCCCTCGCGCTCGGTGCCGCCCTCGATGCCCTCGGGGTTGCCCTCGCGCACGCGCTCTTCTTCACGCTCCGCGAAGACCTGCGCGTCTTCGCTCAAGCGCCGGAGCGCGTCGTCCACGGAGTCACGCTGTCGCGGCTCGGGCGGCTCCTCTGCAGGCGGCGGCGGGTTCTCCTCGAGCGAAGGGGCGTGCTGCGGATCGGGCGTGTCCGTCCTCAAGATGGGCACGATGCGGTTCGGCAGCTGGTTCGGATCGAGGATCTCGCCGAGCGTCACGAAGCGGGCCTGCACCACGTCGTCGATCACCACCTCGTCGGCGACCTCTGGCTCCGGGACGATCGTGAACCCCACGAGCGCGAAGAGGCCGATCACGGCGGCGATCGTGAGCGGGATCGCGACGTGGATGATCAGCGCCGCCGCAGCGCCCGCCGCGACCTCGCGTGGATCGGGCCATTGTGCATCGAGCAGCGAGCGCGGACGGATGTCGGTGGGATCGAGGTACATGCGCGCGTGGTCGAGACCGGGTGGAAGACGTCGAGCTTGGCCCGTGAGCGAACCTTCGAGAAGTCCTCAGGGCGTGGTCGGTGGCGCTGCAGGGACGGGAGGCGCACCGGCCGCGCCCGAAGGAACGGGCGTTCCGCCTGCACCCATCGGATCAGTCACGAGGCCGAGATCCTCGACGCCTGCACGACGAAGGATCGCGAGCACACGCACGACCACGCCATAGGGCACGGCCTGATCGGCCTGCACGAAGATCTCGCGCTCGCGCTGAAGACGCTCGTTGTGGAGCAGCACGTCCTCCAGGCGCTCGTTCGGGATCTCGTCCTCACCGAGGAAGATGCGCTGCTCGCGATCGATCGTGAGCAAGAGCTTCTGCTCGTCGATGTCCATGCGCGGCGCGTCCGCAGGCGGCAGATCGATGTCGACGCCCGCGGTCATCATCGGCGCCGCGACCATGAAGATGATGAGGAGCACGAGCATCACGTCGACCAGCGGCGTCACGTTGATCTCGCTGAGCGGCGCGCGCGCGCCCGAACCACCGGTGCTCATCGCCATGACCGAAACTCCTCGCTTCGTGACGGGCCGCGGGGGAGGGGGGTCCGATGCTCAGACATCCTCGGCCTTCGGCCTGCGGAACTCGCCCTGGACCCCCCTCCCCCACGTCCCTCGACGTTCGTGGCGGACGGGGCCCCAGCGACGCACAACCGCGTCACAGGTAGTGCCTCTTCACGATGTTGAGGTAGTCGGCGGCGAACGCCTCCGTCTCGCTCTCGATCACGCGGATGCGACGGACGAAGTAGTTGTAGGCCATGACCGCGGGGATCGCGGCGGCGAGGCCGAGGGCCGTCGCGATGAGCGCCTCGGCGATGCCGGGCGCGACGACGTCGAGGCCCGCGCCGTGCTCGGAGCCGATCGAGAGGAACGAATTCATGATGCCCCACACGGTGCCGAAGAGGCCGATGAAGGGACCGACCGAGCCCGTCGTCGCGAGGATCGGCAGCTGGTTCTCGAGGCTCGTCATCTCGCGGCCCATCGCGCGCTTCACGGAGCGCTCGACGTTCTCGATGTCGTCGGACGCGGTGCCGCGCTCGGACGACGTGACCTTCGCGAGCTCGACGTAGCCGGCGTGGAAGACGCGCGCGAGCGGCGAGCCGTTGAACTGGTTGATGCGCGCGTAGATGCCCTCGAGGCGATCGGCGGGCCACTTGTTGCCCTCGTCCTTGGCCCAGAACAGGTCGAGGAACGAGGTGCTCTGTCGGTGCGCCTGCATGATGCGCACGAGCTTGGTGCCCACGACGAACCACGAGAGCAGGCTCATCGCGAGCAGCACGAGCAGCACGAGCTTCACCACGAACGAGGCGTCGAGCACGAGCTGCAGCGGGTCGAGGCGCTGGGGCTCCGTGGCGCCGGCTGCTCGGGCAGCCTGGAGGAGCACGAGATCGATGGGCATCGGACGGCGGGTACTGCGTCGCGGATCGCCCGGTCAACAAAACGGCAGGAGGCTCGTCCCCGAAGAGGGCCGCGAGAATATCGATCGTGCTCGGGCCGTAGTAGAAACGCCGTGATCACCGCCGGGACGACGCGCCTCGCACGACCACGCGCGCGATCCTCCAAGATCCGCGCGTCTCGGGTTACCAATTGCGTCATGCGGGACCGAACGAGCGCGAGCCGCGCCGAGCGTGATCTCGGCCCGAGCCGGAGGCATGCCTCGCGGTGGCTCGCGTGTGCCTCGCTCGCGGCGAGCGCAGCGCTGGGAGCCGCGTCGATCGACGTCGAGGCGCAAGAGGTGCCCGAGGTCGTCGTCGAGCGCGTGCAGCTCCCGCGTCGATCGGATCTCGGGGTGGGCGATGCGATCGCGACGATCGCGCGCTTCGATCTCCGCCGCCTCCGGCTCACGTTCCTCACGCAGCGCGACGGAGCGTCGCGACCGCTCGATCGCTGGGTGCACGATCACCACCTCGTCGCGGGCATCAACGCGGGCATGTTCCTACCGAGCGGACGGCCCTGCGGGTTCGTGCAGCTCCGCGGTGAGGTGCTGAACGACCGACGTCCCTCGCGCTGGCAGGCGGTGGTCGCCTTCGATCCGCTCGGGGACCGCAGCGCGATGGCGGTGAGCGGTCCCGGCTGCGGCGCCGGGACGCTCGACACGCTGCGCGCGCAGTACGGCTCGGTCCTCCAGAGCAACCGGGTGCTCATCGACTGCGAGGGACGACCGACCGACTGGCGCACCAACCGCTACTCGTCCGCGGCGCTGGGGGTCGATCGCGAGGGACGTGCAGTGATGATTCACGTCCGCACCCCCTATCGCATGCAGGTGCTGTCGCGCATGCTGGCTGCGCCCTCGCTCGGTGTGCGTGGGCTGGTGTACATGGAAGGTGGTCCGGAGGCGTCCCTCGTGGTCGAGGCGGGGCGCGAGCGCGTGCGAGTCATGGGCAGCTGGGAAGACGGCTTCCACGAAGCCGACGATCTCCAACAGATGTGGGATCTCCCGAACGTGGTCGGAGTCGAGCGGCGATGAAGGAAGCAGGACGAACTCGAGCGATGAACGCGCGACGCGCGACGTGGACGTGCGTGCTCACGGCCCTCGCGATGCTCGGGCTCGTGGTCTCCGCCGATCCCACACACGTCGGCGCGCAGACGACGACGCCCGCCCCCACCATCGAAGATCCGCTGAGCATCGTGGTGCCGCGCATCCGCGCCGCGCTCGCGCAGTCGCGCGATCACCTCGTTCGGCTCTCGTTCTGGGGCGCCTCGCACACCTCGTCCGACCAGTACACGGGCATGCTCCGCGCCCGCCTCCAGGCTCGCTACGGCGATGGCGGCCCCGGCGCGTTCATGCCCGCGCCGCCCGCGAATTTCTACGAGCGACGCGACGTCTCGTTCGTCGCAACCACCGGCCTGTCCGGCATCGAGGCGGTCTCGGCCTCGCGCGTCTCGCCGCTCGGCGCGATGGGCATGGCGCTCGACGCGCGCACCAACGGGATGGCGCGCTTCTCGGTGCTGCACGAGCTGCGCGCGCACGTGCGCGTGTTCGCGCGCGCGCACCCGCTCACCGGCGATCAGACGGCGCGCATCACGGTGCGCTACGGGCGCACCCAGGTGGAGCGCGAGATGGCCTCGAACGCCGATGCGATCCTCGAGCTCGACGCCGACGTGGTGCCGTCCGAGTCGTTCGAGGTCCGTGCCTCGCGCACGCGCCTCTTCGGCGTGTCGGTGGAGGCGCGACAAGGCGTGGTCGTCGACAGCTTCGGCGTCTCGGGTGCGCGCGCCGAGCACGCCGATCGCTGGGAGGACACGAACTTCCAGTCGATGGTCCGCGCGCTCGCGCCCGACGTGGTGTTCCTCTCGTACGGCACGAACGAGTCGAGCGGTACGCGCCCCGTGGCCGAGCACGCGCGCTCGCTCGAGGCGCTGATCGACAGGCTGCGCCGCGCCGCGCCGAGCGCGCCGTGTGTCGTGCTCGGCCCCTCGAACTACCCGATCCAGCGAGGCGGTGAGTGGGTGGTGCGTCCGCGCTCGGCCGAGGTGCGCTCGGCGTTCCGCGCGGCGGCCATCGGTCGCGGCTGCGGCTACTTCGATCTCATGTCGGTGCAGGGCGGCGAGAGCAACCTCGAGTCGTGGGTCACCGAGGGCCTCGCCCTCGGCGACCACGTGCACATGACCGACGCAGGGCACGAGCGCCTGGCCGCCGCGCTCGAGCGCGCGATCGTCGGTCCCTGAGCCACACGAGGCCGGGTGGCCATCACTGAAGCCACGGCTTGACTATCTCGGCGCGGCCGGATACTGAAGTCCATGCTTCAGCATTCGACCGACCCGCAGCTCGACCGCGTCTTCCTCGCGCTCGCCGACTCGACGCGCCGCGCGATGATCGAACAGCTCAGCGGGGGGCCCCGCTCCATCAGCGAGCTCGCCGCGCCGTACGACGTGACGCTCACCGCGATCGGTCAGCACGTCCTCGCGCTCGAGACCGCGGGCCTCGTGAAGAGCGAGAAGGTCGGCCGCGTGCGCACCGTGACGCTCGAGCCCAAGGCGCTCGCGCGCGCCGAGCGGTGGCTGGTCACGCACCAGAAGCGCTGGGCGCAGCGCCTCGATCGGCTCGGCGATCTGCTCGCCGAAGACGACGACGACGACGCGTCCGCGACGAAGACCAAGTCCCCGAAGAAGTGACCGAGGGAACGACAGCGAAGAGGAGAGAGACCGATGCCCAGCCCCGCCGTGATCCACCACACCTTCACGATCGACCGCACCTACCCCACCACTCGCACGCGCGTGTGGGCCGCCCTCTCGAACGAGGCGAAGAAGCGCCGCTGGTTCGCGGAGAGCACGGGCTTCGTGATCCACGAGTACTCGCTCGACTTCCGCGTCGGCGGCTTCGAGCGCACGCGCTTCCGCTACGGCGCGGACGGCCCGCCGATGACGAACGACTGCATCCACCTCGACATCGCAGAGCAGGAGCGCCTGGTGTTCGCGTACGCGATGACGATCGGTGGCGCACCGCTCTCGAGCTCGCTCGGCACGATGGAGCTCACGGACGTCGAGGGCGGCACGCTGCTCCGCTACACCGAGCAGACCGCGTACACGAACGGACAGGACGGCAGCGAAGGCCGTCGCGAGGGGACGATCGGTCTCTTCGAGCGGCTCGCGACGGAGCTCGCCGAGCACGCGTGACGGTCTCGACGACGCGTCGATGCGCGCTCGTCAGGAGCGGCGCGCCGTCGCATCGTTCAGCGCATGAACGTCCAAGCGCTCGCAGCGCGCGTCGAGGCAGGGGAACGCTTCACGTACGTGTTCTTCTGGAAGCACACCAGCGACGGACACGCGCCCGTCGGGCCGTGGGTGCTCTCGAACTGGCTGCCCTCGCCGTTCGTCGTCGACGGCGTGACCTACGCGACGAACGAGCACTGGATGATGGCGGAGAAGGCGCGCCTCTTCGGCGACGACGCGATGCGCGCGGAGATCCTCGCGGCGACCGACCCCGCGACCGTGCAGAAGCTCGGTCGGCGCGTGGCGCGCTTCGACGCGGCGACGTGGGAGCGCGCGCGCTTCGACATCGTGGTGCGCGGCTGCGTGGAGAAGCTCACGCAGTACCCCAGCCTCGGCGCGTACGTCGCCGGCACGGGCGACTCCGTCCTCGTCGAGGCGAGCCCCGTCGATCGCGTCTGGGGCATCGGCCTCGCGGCGAGCGAGGCGCGCGCAGAGGACCCTCGCCAGTGGCAGGGCCTGAATCTCCTGGGCTTCGCGCTGATGGAGGCGCGCGCGCGTCTCGCCCGAGGTGCGTGACGCGCGCGCTTCGTTCAGGGCGCGATCGTCAGGGCTTGTCTGCGCCTTCAGGGCTTGGTCTGGGTGAGCGCGCCGAGGTAGTCGCGCTTGCCCACGTCCACGCCCGATGCGCGCAAGATCGCGTACGCGTGCGCGAGGTGGAAGTAGAAGTTCGGCAGCGCGTGCTCGAGGAAGTAGTCGTGGCCGGTCATGGTGCGGCCCTCCCAGCGCGGCGTGGTGACGGTGCGCGTGGCCGCGCCCTCGAAGTCCTTCTCGGTGAAGGAGTCGAGGTACGCGATCGCCGACGCGACGCGCGCCCGCAGCTCGGCGATCGTCTTCTCGTCGTCGTCGTTCTTGGGCGCGTCCTTGCCGGTGAGGCGCGAGGCGCCGAGCTTGGCGGTGTCGCACGCGGAGTCGATCTGCCGCGCGAGGCCGAACTGATCGGGCGCGAGGCGGACGGCAACGAGGAGGTCGGGATCGAAGCCGCGCGCCTTGGCGTGGGCCTCGGCCTTGTCGAACCAGCGGTCGACCTGGCGGAGCTGCTTCTTCATCTGAGCGAACAGGTGGAAATACATCGGGCCGCTCTAGGGCCTCGACCTCGCGAGCGGAAGACGCGAAGCGGCGAATTCTCGCGAGCTCCGACGACGATGTGCGCGGCGACGCGTGGCGGGTCAGTCTCGCGCCGTCATGGAGCGCGACGATCCCAAGCCCGGGCTGAGCCCCGATCAGGCGATGCAGATGCTCAGCGTCGAGACGAGCAAGCGTCGACGCATCGCCACGGCGACGCAGTCGGGCTCGCGCCTCGTCACGATCGGCCTCGCGCTCGGTGTGAGCGCGGGCGTGAGCGCGTGGCTCCTGCCTGCGAGCCTCACGATCGTCTCGTGGGTGATCGGCGTGATCGCCCTGCTCGCGTTTGGCTTCGGCACCCTCAAGCTGCTCGCCGCCTGGCAGCTCGGCCGCAGCTGATCGCGATCGCGACTACTCGTGCCGGAGGTGGGGCGGCTCGCCCGAGACCATGACGGTGTCCTTCTCGAACCGCGCGTCCGTCTCGGGGTGATCGGCGTTGAAGTGCAGGCCGCGGCTCTCCTTTCGCACCGAGGCGCAGCCGATGATCATCTCCGCGACGTCGGCGATGTTGCGCAGCTCGAGCAGATCGCGGGTGACGTGGTGCTCCCAGTAGTACTCGCGGATCTCGTCCTTCAAGAGCGCGACGCGGCGGGCCGCGCGACGCAGGCGCTTGTCGGTGCGCACGATGCCCACGTAGTTCCACATGAAGCGGCGAAGCTCGTCCCAGTTCTGGCTGATGACGACGCCCTCGTCGCTCGGCACGGCCTCGCCCGCGTCCCACTCGGGCACGTCGGGCTGCACGCGCTCCTTGCGGATGTTCGCGGCCGCGTCCGCCGCGCGCTGTCCGTACACGAGCCCCTCGAGCAGCGAGTTCGACGCGAGTCGGTTCGCGCCGTGCAGGCCCGACGCGCTGACCTCACCGATGGCCCACAGGCCCGGCACGCTCGAGCGTCCGTCGCCGTCGACGACCACGCCGCCGCACATGTAGTGGGCCGCAGGCACCACGGGGATCGGCTGTGACGTGAGGTCGATGTTGAAGCGCAGGCACTCCGCGTAGATCGTGGGGAAGCGCTCCTTCAGGTAGCTCGCGGGGTGGTGCGTCATGTCGAGGAACACGCAGTCGGCGCCCGTACGCTTCATCTCGTAGTCGATCGTGCGCGCGACCACGTCGCGCGGCGCGAGATCCTTCATCGCGTGGTGCCGTGCCATGAACGGATCGCCGTTCGCGAGGCGCAGGATGCCGCCCTCACCGCGCAGCGCCTCGGAGATCAAGAAGCTCTTGGCCTGGGGGTGGAAGAGCGAGGTCGGGTGGAACTGGAAGAACTCCATGTTCGCGATGAGCGCGCCTGCGCGGTACGCCATCGCGACGCCGTCGCCCGTCGCGACGTCCGGGTTGGTCGTGTAGAGGTAGACCTTGCCCGCGCCGCCCGTGGCGAGGACCGTCGCGCGCGCCGAGATCGCGTGCACCTTGCCGGACTCTGCGCTCTCGGGGTTGGTGTCGAGCACGTACGCGCCGGCCACTTGGTGCGGTCCGCCGTGCTTGCTCAGCTCGAGCAGATCGACGGCCATGTGGTGCTCGAGCACGCGGATGTTCGGGTGCTTCTTCGCAGCGAGCGAGAGCACGCGCTGCACCTCGCGGCCCGTCACGTCGCCCGCGTGGATCACGCGCCGCGCGGTGTGCCCGCCCTCGCGCGTGAGATCGAAGCGCGAGAAGTCGCCCTCGGAGATGGCCCCCTCGGAGATGGCGGAGTAGTCGAGCGCGTGGCCATCGACCACGGCGCTCGGGGCCTTGTCGTCCTTCTCGTCGAAGTGCGCGCCGAGCTCGATCAGCTTCTTGATGCCCGCGGGCCCGCCCTTCACCACGAGATCGACGACGCTGGGCTTCGAGAGGCCGTAGCCCACGGTCAGCGTGTCTTGCGCATGCGCCTCGAACGAGTCGTTGGGGTCGAGCACCGCCGCGATGCCGCCCTGCGCCCAGTTGGTGTTCGAGTCCGACAGACCACGCTTGGTCACGACGATCACCTCGCCGTGCTTGGCAGCCTCGAGCGCGAAGGTGAGGCCAGCCACGCCGCTGCCGAGGACGAGGAAATCGCAGGTGATGCGCATGGCCGCGATGGTAGGGCTCGCTCGCGGAGGGGGCCACCCATCTCGTACGCTCGCGCGACGGTGACAGCACCCGCATCGAACGACGTCGAGCTCACGTGCGCGCGGTGCGGCAGCTACGTGGCTCGGCTCGTTGCCTCGCTCGATGTCTGTCGCGACTGCGCCGAGCGGCTCTTGCCCGAGCCGCTGCGGCGAACGCTCGATGCGCGCGCGCTCATGGCGGGAACGGCGCACGTGCTGTCGCGCGTGGGCCTGCCGTGCCTGGCGATCGCGCTGATCTTCGAGCTGCCCGGCGACCTCTTGCTGTGGCTGCTCCCGGACGCGCCGCTGTCGCTCCAGATCGGCTACTTCACGCTCGTCACGCTGATCGCCGATCTCGCGATCCTCGTGATGGCGCACGAGGCGCTGCTCGGTCGCACGATCTCGATCGGCGAGGCGCTCGTGCGCGGCGTGCCCGCGTACGGTGCCGTGCTGGGCGCGCGCTTTCGTGCAGGCATCCTCACGCTGCTCTGGGGCCTCTTGCTCGTGCTGCCGGGCCTCTACAAGGGCGCCGCGTACTCGCTGAGCTCACAGGTCGCGCTGTTCGAGCCGCGCGAGGCGCACCAAGCGACGGAGGTGTCGTCGCGACGTACACGCGAGCACGTGTGGCTCTTGCTCGGCGCGAGCCTCCTTCTCTACGCGGTCGCGGTGGGCGTGCCGCTCGGCGCGCTCTTGGGCTTCGAGTCGGTCGCCCTCACGCTCGACGTGTCCACCTACGAGCGGCTCTCGCTCGCCCTCGACCTGTCGTGCGGCGCGATCTCCGCGACCTCGCTCGCGCTGCTCACGATCGTGCAGCAGGTCGTCTACGAGAAGGCCACCCTCGAGGAGCGGATCGCTCTCGATCGGGCGTGATCGTCACGACGTCTCTCGTAGGATGCGCGCCATGGCCCGCGTGATCGTTTCGGCGAGCGCGTCGGGCGGACAGCACCTCACTCGAGGCAACTGGCGCTGCACCGGTTCAGGGCTTCGCTGGCCTCGAGCACCTCGCGTCGGCCGTGGAGACGAGTTCCCTCGACGCGGGCCAACGCGGCCCGGGCAAGGCCTAGATGTTGGCTCTCGACGTCCTCGCCTCGCAGCGCGCTGAGGCTGTTGGCGGCCAGCCCCATCTCCGTCGCGAGCGCGACGAGCTCCTCCCGCTGCTGGGCGGAGTAGCCGTCGCCTTCCGTGGCTTCTGCGCTGACGACGCTCTGGAGGGCTCGAAACCGCGAGGTCCCCTCGACCAGGGCTCCGTCGCACTGGGTCGAGCCGGCATGGCAGCCCATCATCATGCACAGCGAGACCCACGACATCGTCACCGCCGCCGCTCCGGTGATCCTCGCAGTGTCCACCTGCGGCAGCGTACACCGCTGACGCTCCTCGGGGCATCGAGCGCGCATGTCGCTCCCGAACCTCTGCATGGCGTTGATGCCACCACGACGTACGTCGGTGATCTCGAGGGCCGGCCCTCGTCACGACACCAGCCCTCGATCATCGAGCCGCGAGGGATCCTGCTCGAGCGCGCTCGGCCCGCGTCGCGCTACCGTCTCGGCGATGGAGGACGCTGCTCGCCGGCTCGCGCAGATCAAGCTCGTCCACACCGCGGTGTGGGCGGTCATCGCCGGGTGCATCGTCGCGCTCTTCCCCTCGATCGCCTTCGATCACCGGGCGCTCTTCGCAGCGCTTCACGTGCCCATCGTCGCGGAGATCGTGGTCCTCGCGGCGTTCCGCGGGACCTGTCCGCTGACCCACGTCGCCGCGCGCTACACGGACGACCGCAGCCCCGACTTCGACATCTTTCTCCCGCGACTGCTCGCGCGATGGAACAAGGAGGTGTTCACCGTGCTCCTCGTCGTCGCGTGGAGCTGGGCCGCGTGGCGCTGGCTGACGGTGTAGTCGACCGCGTTCGTGATCCAGCTCGTCTCTCGTAGGATGCACCCCATGGCCCGCGTGATCCTTCCGCCCGACGTCGCTGGCGAGGCGAAGAAGCCCGTGCGAGCGCGCGAGCCGCGGGTGCTCGTGCTCGAGGTCGACGCGTCGATCTCGGAGCTGCCGCGCGAGCAGTACCCGAACGAGTCTCCCGACGTGTCCTCGCACCTGCCGCGGCTCACGCAGCTGCGCGCGATGGTGCGCGCGTCGGGCAGCGAGGCCGTCGAGGCCGTGCGTACGTGGGCGAGAGAGAAACACCCGAGCGCTTCGCTCACGGTGCGCTCTGCGATCGCGTACGTCCTCTCCGATCGAGCCGCCTCGGACGAGGTCTTGTCGCTCGCGTGTCAGCGGCTCGATCCACCCCCCGCTGTGGCGCTCGTGCTCGCCGATGCGAGCGACCTCGCGTCGATGGCGGACACTGGCGCGCGCCTCCTCCGTGCGAGCGGTCGTGCGCTGAGCGAGCGTGGCCCGCACGTGCTCGCGGCCTTCGCGCAGCGACCCGACGACGTCGGTCCGCTCGTCGTGGGCTGGCACCGCGCCGCGCTCGCGCAGGCCTCGGGCCCGGGCTCGTCCTACGCGCGACGCGACGGACGCGGCGTGGCCGACGAGCTGCTCGATCTGGTGCTCTGCGTGGGCACCGAGGAGGTCGCCGGCTACGTGGTGACGCTGCTCGGAAAGTCGGGCGCGCGAGAAGACGTCGCGCGCTACTTCAAGCGATTCCCCGAGCTCGCGGAGGATGCGCTGAGGCCGCTCGCGAAGGGCCGCGGCAAGGTGCGCGACGCGGCGGTCGCGATGCTGCACGGGCTCGCGCCTGCGATCGCGAAGACCTCGCCCGAGCCTCAGGAGATCGCTGTCCCGGCGGAGCGCGACGACGCCGTCGAGGGTCCCGACGTGCTCGCGCGGCCGCCGTGGCGGCGCTGGTCCGAGGCCGGTCTCTTGGTGCTCGAGCATCCACCGACACCGACGTTCGATCTGCCTCCCGACGCGACCGCCAAGCACGATCGCGAGGCGTGGTGCAGCAAGCTCCCTTCGATCCCGCGCAACGCGATCTTCAGCTCGCGCGCAGCGTTTCCCGTGGCGCACGCGTGGCTCACCTCGCGCGCCGAGCGCGAGGCGGCGGAGAGCTGGCTCGTCACGTTCGCGCCGATCGCGATCTACGGCCTCCTGCCGTTCGCGCTCGGCGAGCCCGGCCCCTCACGCACACGCGCGACCAGCGCGCTCAGGTTCGTGAACGCGCACATCGCGCCCGAGCGCGGGCCCAAGGTGATCGAGCGCTGGGTCGACGACGCAGGCGGCGATCGCACCACGCTGGTGCCTGCGGTGCGCGCGATCCTCGAGGCCGATCCGCGGTGGGACTGCCCGAGCTCGCCGCCGAGCTGGCCGAGCTGGCTCGCGGTCGAGGCGCTGCCCGCGGTGCGCACGCGCGAGGGCGCGACGCTCTCGAAGGCGTCGGTGCGACACCTCGTCGAGCTGATGTGCTTCGTGGGCGCGGGCGTGGGCGGCGGGGATCTGTCGGTCGAGTACGTGGGGGCGCGCGAGGTGCGCGAGACGCTCGATCCGCGCAGCCTCGGCGCCCTCAGCCTCCACGTCTACGAGCAGTGGAGCGTGCTCGGACAGAACGCGCGCGTGAGCTGGCCCATCGGTCAGATCGCCCTCTTCGGAGGGCGATCCGCGGCCCACAGGCTCGCGGCGACGATCCGTGGGCTCGCCACGGACCGCGAGCTGACACGCGCGATGGAGGCGCTCTCGGTGCTCGCTCGCATCCCCGACGACACTGCGCTCGTGCACCTCGCGACGCTCGCCGAGAGCGCGAAGAACGAGCGCGTCCGCGCGGAAGGTCGGCGCCTGCTCGAGGCCACGGCGACGCAGCGAGGCCTCTCGGCCGCCGAGCTCGAGGACGTGCTCGTACCGGACCTCGGCCTCGACGAGCGCGGTGAGCTGTGGCTCGACTTCGGCCCGCGACGGGTTCGCCTCACGCTCGACGCGAGGCTGTCGCCGGTGCTCCGCGACGCAGACGGCGCGTTGCTCTCGCAGCTCCCGCGCGCGAACAAGGCGGACGATCCCGACAAGGCCGCCGCCGCGACCGAGCTCTACAAGGCCGTGCGCGCCGACGCAGAGAGCGCAGCGAAGGCGCAGCTGCGCCGCTTCGAGCGGGCGATGTGCACCGGACGCGCGTGGACACGCACGGCGTTCGAAGAGCGGCTGCTCGCGCACCCGGTGCTGCGCTCGCTCGTGGGCGCTCTGGTGTGGAGCGCGAGCACGTCGGAGGGTTCGCTCACGTTCCGCGTGGCCGAGGATCGCTCGCTCGCGGGGCCCGACGACGAGACCGTCACGCTGCCGCTCGAGGCGAGCGTGGGGCTGCCTCACCCGCTCACGCTCTCGCCCGAGCTCCGCGCGAGGTGGGGCGCGATCGCCGGCGACTACGAGCTCCTCCAACCCTTCGCCCAGCTCTCGCGCGAGACGTTCGTGCTCGACGACGCAGAGCGTGCTTCGAAAGAGCTCGCGCGCATCGTGGGGCGTCGTGGCGAGGTGGGGAACCTCTACGCGCTCGAGCAGCGCGGCTGGGCCGTCAGCGGCTCGCGCACGATGGTGCTCGGCATGCGTCGCAAGCTCGGGCGCGGCGCGGTCGAGCTCCGGATCGAGGAGGCGGTCGATCTCGCACGGCCCAAGGAGACGCCGGAGATCACGGCGCTCTCGCTCACGATCCACGCGAGCGCCCTCGCGGAGACCGCGTCGTTCGCGCTGCTCACGCCGATCGAGGCCAGCGAGATGCTTCGTGATCTGTCGTTTCTCACGTAGCGTGTCTCGGTGTTCGAAGGCGTTCCCAGCCTCACCGCGCTCGCCGTGCTCTCGATGCGCGCGCTCTCGAGCCTGCCCGGCTCGCCCTCCGATCACGTCGGCGACCGTGGTCACCGCGTGCTCGTGCCGGGCGCGCTCGATCGCAGCCTCGACCTCCTCGGGGCGCTCACGGCGCGCAGTCCCGCGACGCACCGCGCGCTGCGGGCGCTGACCGTGGGCCTCGCCGATCACGTCGCGCTCCGCACCGACGCGATCGATCGCGCGCTCCTCGACGCGATCGACGCGGGCTGCACGCAGCTCGTGATCCTCGGCGCGGGCCTCGACGCGCGCGCCTACCGCATGGACGCGCTGCGCGGGCTCGACGTGTTCGAGGTGGACGTGAAGAGCACGCAGGCGATCAAGCGACGCGCGACGCGAGGGCGGAGGCTGCGTGCGCGAGGACATCGGTTCGTCGAGGTGGACTTCGAGCGTGATGCGCTCGAGGCGCGGCTGCTCGCGGAAGGCTTCGATCCCTCGGAGAAGAGCGTGTGGATCTGGGAAGGCGTGACGCCGTACCTGCCGCGCGCCGCGATCGAAGCGACGCTCCACCAAGTGGCGCGCCTCGCGGACGAGGGCTCGCGTGTGCTCGTCACGTACGTCACCGGCGAGATGGTGAACGCGCCCACGTGGCTCTTGCCCGCGGTGCTCGTGGGCTTCGAGATGCTCGGTGAGCCGCTGCGCGGTCGCCTCGAGCCGGACGAGCTCGCAGCGCTCGGCGCGCGCGAGGGGCTCCGCGTGATCGGCGACACCGGGAGCCGCGACTGGGCCCGCGCGCACTACCGCGAGCGTCCCTCGCGCGTCGAGATCACCGAGCGCCTCGCCGTGCTCGAGCGCTGACTCGGCCTGCGAGCCCGGTCCGCGCGCTGAGCGAGCGGGGTGCATCCGTGCCATAGACCCACGATGCGATCACGGTGGACGACACTCGGCGCGCTCGGGATGGCAGGCGCGATCACTGGCTGTGGCGCGGCCTCGAGCGGTGGCGCGGCGCGGGTTCCGCAGGGCGAGCTCGAGCAGTACTTCGTGGGGACGCAGACGTTCGTCCTGCCGGACGGAACCGAGGTGCAGCGGAACACGCTCGTCGCACACCGAACGCTCCAGCCCGACGCGCACGCGATCCTCGAAGAGGTGATCGAGCGGGACGCGGATGGCGCGGTCGAGACGCACGCGATCCGCCTCGACGTCGACGCGACCGATCGTCACTTCGTGCTGAGCGCGCCGGGCGGGATGATGAGCGGCGAGGGCGAGCTCACGGGCGACGCGTGGCAGTGGACGGCGTGGCACGCAGAGACCCGCCTTCCCGACGGCATGCGCGTGGTGACCGACGACGCGCTCACCGACACCGAGCTCCGCGGCGAGTCGCGCGTGCTCGGCGCGGATGGCAACACGGAGGTCATCATCCGTCACGTGCTCACGCGCGTCGCGCGCGAGCGATGGGAACAGGAGCGCGCCGCGATGCAGGAGGGCGCGCGCAGCGGTGACGATGCCGCAGCGGCGAGCGAGCCTCCGCAGTGACGGCTCAAGAGGCGGTGGGCGGCGCCCACGTCCGCCGGGCGAAGGTCCCGCCCGCGAGGGCCAAGAGCGCCACCGCGAGCAGCTGGTAGTAGGTCAGCGGCCCCACGATCGGCGGGTTCTCCCGCTCGATCTCGAGCGCGAAGCGCACCACCGCGTAGAGCGCGAGGTAGAGCGCGAGGTGCCTGCCGCGCAGCGCTCCGGTCTTCGCGAGCACGAGCAAGACCACGGCGCTGAAGGCGTGGAAGTAGGCCTCGATCAGGCTCGCGGGGAAGCGCGCGGGCCCGTCGTCGGGGCTCGGCACGAAGGCCCAGATCGAGCCGTCGTCGAGCACACGACCGCGGCAGCACCCGGTGAACGTGCAGCCCATGCGGCCCATCGTGAGCCCGATGGCGAGCGGCATCGCGAAGCCATCGCCGGTGGCTCCCGCGAAGCCCATGCGGTGCTTCTTCCACTCGACCGCGATCCAGCCGCCGAGGAGGCCACCGAGCACGGTGCGTCCCAGGACCATCGTGCCTGCGCCCGGATGCGCGACCTCTTCGGGTGAAGGCGCGGCCCATCCGAACAGATCCGCAGGCAGCTCGAAGAGATGCGCGCCGATCACGGCACCCCCGAGCGCCCACACGCGGACGCCTCGGCGGACCTCGAGCGGCACGTCGGGGCTCGGTGGAAGCACGCGCGCCGCGACGAACGCAGCGACCACTCCGAGCGCGACACAGAGCGTGTAGACCACCGCGGCGTTCTCGCGTCAGCCCAACACGCGGAGCGAGCGCGCCGGTGGCCGACCGAGCGCCACCTCGTCTCGGAGCGGCTGGAGCACCTCGCGCTCGAGCGCGTCGCGGTAGAGAACGTTGTAGGTGTCGAAGGGCATGACGCGCTTGCCGTCGGGATGCGCGATGTGGACGCAGCTCTTGCGGACGCTCCGCAGATCCATCGAGTGCCGATCGAGGAACTGCATGATGACGACGCGAAAGACGTTGTCGTAGCGGAGCGTGGGGATCGTCTCGACGTGCGGCAGGCAGCACAAGAGGTTGCCCAGCGACGCCGCGGCGGACTCGGGCCCGTGCGCGGTGCTGAACGTGTCGAAGAGGCGCTGCACGAGCACGCGGTCGTCCTCCACGACGATCGTGTTGCGTGGTCCCTCGAGCAACACCTCGGGCGCGACGAAGCGCGTGAGCGGCGTGAGCGCACCGTCGATCTTGAGCGCGTACGCCATCGCCAAGCACTCGGCGTGGCAAGGCACGGGCACGATGTCGTCGATCGAGAACAGCTCGCTCGCTTGCTCCGCGAGCCGACGACGGACCTCGCTCAAGGTGAGGCGGTGTCGGAGCGCCTCGAAGCCCTCGTTGCGACCCGCGTCCTGCACGGGCTGGAGCGTCACGCCGCGCACGCTCTTGCGAGACGTCGCGAAGCGCACGATGTCGCCGAGCTCGTCGTCGTTGAGGCCGCGGCGCACGGTGACGACGAGGGTCGTCGAGAGGTTCAGCGCGTCGAGCCTGTCGAGCGCGCGCATGCGCGTGTCGAGCAGATCGCGGCCGCGCAGGGTGCGCATCACCTCGGGGCGCAGCGAGTCGAACTGCAGGTAGACCTCGAAGCGCGGCAGGTAGCTCGCGAGGCGCTCGGCGAATCCATCTTCCTTGGCGATCCGGATGCCGTTGGTGTTGAGCATCAGGTGACGGATCGGCCGACGACGGCAGGCATCGAGCACCTCGAAGAACTGCGGATGCAGCGTGGGCTCGCCGCCCGAGACCTGGAGCACGTCGGGCTCGAGCTCGTTCTTCACGATGCGATCGAGCATCGCCTCGATCTGCGCCATCGATCGGTGCGTCGTGCGCTCGGGGCCGCTCGACGCGTAGCAGGTCGGGCAGCGCAGGTTGCAGTGATCGGTGATCTCGAGGATCGAGACGCAGCCGTGCTGCTCGTGATCGGGGCAGATGCCGCAGTCGTACGGACAGCCGTGCTCGTGCGGTGTGTTGTAGCGAGCCACTTGCTCGGGCGGCTTGAGGAACACCTCGCGGCCGCGTCGGTAGTAGGCCGCGTCGTCGCTGAGCAGCACCTCCTGGATGCCGTGGTGCGGGCAGCGCTTCCAGAGGATCACGTCGTCGCCGCGGATCAGCTCCTTCGCATCGACCACGCGAAGGCACACGCCGCAGAGCGCGCGCGTCGCGCCGTAGAAGAGGTAATCGCGGCTCGGGTGCGTCAAGCAACGCTCGGCGATTCAGCGTGGCTCAGCTCATCACCATGACGCCGTAGCAGGCACCGATGCCGAGGGCGGCCACCAAGAAGACCGCGGCGAACACGTGGAGCGCGATGCGTGATCCACGTGTGACCGTCTCGCCGTTGCCGCCGACGAAGAGCGCGATGGCCAGGCCCAGGCACACGACACCGACGATGGCAGGACCGAAGACGAGGAGCGCGATCCCTGCCGATTCCGACATCGCCCGAGCCTATCAGCGGCCGCGCGCCCAGAGGACCTGGCCGTTGCGGACGGCGCCGCGATCGACGACCAGCTGCTGGTAGCCCTCCTGCATCCGCACGTCGCGCGCCTGGCTCGCGTACTGCTGCCATACGTAGTGCGTGAGCTCGCCGACGGTGAGCGCGCCATCGCGCGGGTCCGCGTCGCCCTCGCCGTTGATGCCCATGCGGAGGAAGTGCGAGAGGTAGCCGCCCGCCTGGAACTGCATGGCCACGCCGCTCGTCACGTCCTCTTCCGAGCTGAACATGCCCACGATGCCGGGGCGCGTGACGACGTCCTTCGCGAAGCCGCCCGAGAAGCAGGAGTCGAGCGCGAAGAGCGTCGTGCGCGCGTGGATGCCGTCGATCAGGCGACCCATCTCGTCGTCGAGGATCTGACCGTCGTGCACGAAGATGTACTCGTCGATGGAGTCGAGCTCCTCCTGATCGCGGCTCTGACCATCGGCCTGACCGCCGTGGCCCGAGTAGAAGAAGACGAACACGTCGTTCGGCTGAATCTCGCGGGCGACGCGCTGGAGGGCCTGCGTGATCGCGCCGCGCGTGGCCCGACCGTCGGTGAGAAGGATCTCGCGGTCCGGCGTGGTGAGGCCCTGGTTGCGGAGCGCCTCGGCGATCTTCACCGCGTCGTTCGCGCACTCGGGCAGGTCGTTGCCCGAGCCGGGGTAGTCGCTGATGCCGACGGAGACCGTCCACACGCGCGTCGAGCTCGAGCCGGGCGCGGCCGCAGGACCCGTGGCGCCGCCGGTCGGAGGACGTGTCGCGCCGCCGCCACCACCACCGCTCGCGCCGCCTGCAGTGAGCGTGTACGGGCCGGTCTCACCGGGACGGTACGAGGTCACCATGACCGTGTACTCGCCCGCCTCGGCGGACGGGATGTCGATGCCTGAGTTGAGGTTGCCCGACACGAGATCGTCGTTGTCCTCCTGGCGCCCGCTCGGCGATCGCACGATGAGGTACGTGTCGAACGCGCTCGACTCGACGCGGATCGAGACGGGCTGGCCCGCAGTGAACGTCATCGGGAAGCTGTCGGCGAACTCACCGGTCTGGAGCTGACGATCGCCCTGCGCGAGCTCGCCGCGCTGCGCCTGCCCTCCGCCCGTGGGCGCCGCGGGAGGCGCGCTCGGCGGAGGTGTGGTCGGCGTGGGCGGGGGCGCCGTGGTGGGCGCAGCGCCGCC
>JAFLCL010000150.1 GCA_017303575.1 Deltaproteobacteria bacterium | reverse complement strand
ACGGTGACGACCTGCCCGGGCGCACCTGTCTGACCTCCGCTGCTCGGCGCGGGAGCCTCGATCGGGGCGGCCACCACGGGCGGTGCCACAGGCGCGACGACCTGCGGCGCGGGCGGGGGCACGGGCTGGGTCTCGGGCTGTGCGAACGCAGGCGGAGCGACGGTCACCATGGCCGCGGGAGGCGCGGGCACCTCGACGGCGGGCGCGGGCTGCGTCTCGATGCGCGCGAAGACCTGCGTCACGTACACGCCGGCCTCGTCACGGGCGACCGCGAGGCCCACGTGGGTGAAGCGCGGGTTGAGCATGTTCGCGAGGTGAGCGTCGCTGGCCTCGAGGGCCTGCTGCGCGTCCATGGCGCCCGTGTGCATCGCGACGTTCTCTGCGACCTCACCCGTCTCGTGACCGACGGCGTGCACGCGATCGATCGGCGTTCCGGTCGTGGGCGACACGTGCATCAGCTGATCGGCCGCGGCCATGTCGAGCGAGTGCGTGCGCGCCGCGCTGTCGAGAGCCTGGTCACGCGAGAGCGCGCCCGCGCCCGCTTGCTGGCGGATCTCGTTGATGCGGTCGAGAACAGCAGACTCTCCCGCGCCATCGAACGCGTCCTGCGCCGACGCGGGCGCGACGGCGAGGGCGAGGAGCAGGGAGAGAGAAGCGACGAGGTGGCGCATGGGGCCTCCGAGAACATCGGGCCACACAGCAAGGCCCGAGCCAGAGCGTGATGATGGCAGAGTTCGTGGAGATCGCGCGTGCTCCCTGCTCGTGTCGACAGCGATCGCGAACCGAGGTTCACGCTTGCCGCCGCCCACGCCGCGCCACACAAGCACGGTCATGAGCTGGCTCGAGACTGCAGGCGTCCGCACCGAAGCGTCCGAGATCATCGTCGCCGTGGAGGGCGACGACGCGCGTACGTGGCTCAACGGCCAGATCACGAACGACCTCAAGCGCCTCTCGCCCGAGCGCAGCGTCTATGGCCTGGTGCTCACGACCAAGGGTCGCGTGCTGGCCGACGTGATCGCGTTCGAGCGCAGCGGCGCCACCTTCTTCGCGACGAGCCGCGACGTGTGGCCCGCGCTCCACGAGCAGCTCGAGAAGTACATCATCATGGAGGACGTGGCGCTGCGCGAGACGACGCTGCGGGCGATCACGATCGCGGGAGCGCGCGCTGGGGAGATCGACCTCGCCGCGGCGCTGGCAGGGATCGACGCCACGATCATCGCGACCTCGCGCCTCGGGGTGAGCCGCGACGTGATCGTCGAGGCGGCCGATCACGAGCGCGCGCTCTCGCGGCTCATCGAGTCGGCAGCTGCGATCGGAGGCGGTGCGATCGACGACGCCGCGTGGGATGGCGCGCGCATCGAGTCGGGCGTGCCTCGCTTCGCCGTCGACTTCGGCGACAAGACCTACCCACAGGAAGCCGGCCTCAAGGATCGCGCGGTGTCCTTCGAGAAGGGCTGCTACCTCGGACAGGAGGTGGTCTGCATGCTCGAGAACCGCGGCCAGGTCTCGCGCTCGCTGGTGCGCGTGACCCTGCCCGACGGGGCGCGCGCAGGACAGGCGCTGCGACACGGCGAGGAGAACGTGGGCGAGCTCACGACCGTCGCGCCCGGTCACGGCCTCGCGATGGTGAAGCGCGCGCACGCACAGCCGGGCACGAGCCTCCAGTCGGGCCAAGGCGCCGCCGTGGTGGTGGGCGTCGTCGGCTGACCGCCGTTGCAGTGGGGCTGTTTCGCACGGGGACCTCCGCACGAGAGTTCCCGACGAGACCGCCCTCCTGCATACTTGCAGCCTCATGCGAATGCTCTCGCGTTGCTGGGCACCCATGCTCGTCGTGCTCGTCGTCGTCCTCGGCGCCGCGCGAACGGCGCACGCACAGTCTGCGGCCGACCTGCAGGCCGCAGCCCAAGCGTTCCAAGAAGGTCAGCGCGCGCAGATGCGCGGCGAGTTCGCGCAAGCGGCGGAGATGTTCGATCTCGCGAACCACAGCGCGCCGAGCGCGGCCGCGCTGCGATCCGCGATCCGCATGCACACCTCGGCGGGCCATCACGCGGCCGCCGCCACGCGTGCCGCGCACGCGCTCGCGACGTACCCCGAGGACGCACCGACCGTCGAGCTCGCGAACCAAGTGATCGCGGGCTGCGGCACACTGACGGGCCACATCGTGATCACCTGCGAGCCGGGCTGCGCGATCACTGTCGCGGGACGCGTGGTCTCGAGCAACACGACGCGCTCCGAGCTCTATGTCGATCCCGGTGTGCACACGATCCGCGCGAGCTGGGGCACGCACACGCTCGAGCGTCAGGTCACCGCGTCGGCAGGCAGCCAGGAGGCGCTCTCGTTCGCCGAGGCGGACGCCCACACGTCGGCGGAGCCGGTGGTGGAGCCCACGACCGAGGAGCCCACCGAAGAGCCGACGACCGAGCCCACCATCACGCCGATCGGCGGCACGGGCACCGAGACGAACGACGGCGGCAGCTCCGGCGTCTCACCCGTCGTGTTCGCGATTGCGGCAGGCCTCACGCTCGCCGCGGGCGGGGCGGCCCTCGGCGTCGGCCTCGACATGCTCTCGCTGCGCGATGCCTACGAAGCGATGCCGACCGAGGCCCGCTACCGACAGGGCGTGGAGCGGGAGACCATCACCAACGCGCTCCTGGGCACCTCGATCGGCCTCGCGGTCACCACCGTCGTCCTCGCGATCGTCACCGACTGGGATGGCGATGCCCCGAGCGGCGACACGGCCTCGCTGCTCCGACACCTCCAGCTCTCGGCTTCTCCCGAAGGCGCCTCCGCCAAGCTCACGCTCTCGTTCTGAGACAGACGTTTCCGACCCCGAGGAACCATGTCCAGCGATCCCGCGCACAACATCCCCGTCGATGCCCTCGGCCCCGATCCCGCGGAGGCCACGCCCGCGCCCTCGCCGGCGCAGCCGCTCGTCCATCCGGTGGAGCATCCAGCGGTGCAAGAGGTGTCGGGCCCCATCACGTCGCCCACCGTCGCGCCGCACGCGCGGCGCATGCTCGATCGCTACGAGATCATCGCCGAGATCGCCAAAGGCGGGATGGGCACCGTCTATCTCGCGCGGCTCGAGGGCGCGGGCGGCTTCGAGCGCCTCATGGCGATCAAGCTCATGCACGAGCACCTCGCCGAAGAGGAGCAGTTCGTCACGATGCTCCTCGACGAGGCGCGCACCGCCGCGAGCATCCATCACCCGAACGCCGTGGGCATCGTCGACGTGTGCGCGAGCCCCGTCGGCTACTACCTGGTGATGAACTACGTGGATGGGTTCTCCCTCTGGCAGGTGATGACCCATCCCAAGCTCGACGATCGCGAGCGCATCCGCATCACGACGCGCATGATCGCCGACTCGCTGCACGGCCTGCACGCCGCGCACACGGCGAAGAACGCGAAGGGCGAGCGCCTCGGGATCGTGCACCGCGACGTCAGCCCGCAGAACGTGATCGTGGGCACCGACGGCATGGGACGCATCGTCGACTTCGGCATCGCGCTCGCCGCTTCGCGTGTGGCCACCTCGCGCCCCGGCATGCTCAAGGGCAAGCCGAGCTACATGGCGCCCGAGCAAGCGCGCGGCGACGCGTGCGACGGACGCACCGACGTGTTCGCGATGGGCATCGTGCTCTGGGAGTCGCTCGTCAACGAGCGGCTCTTCTGGGCGGAGATGGACGTCGCGGTCCTCATGCAGGTCATGGACTGCAACATCGAGCGGCCGGACGCGCGACGTCCGCACATCCCCGCCGCGCTGGCCGACGTCGCGATGAAGGCGCTCGCGCGTAGCCCTGGGGATCGCTACGCCACGGCGCGCGACTTCGCTGTCGCGCTCGAGAAGGCGGCCGAGGCTGCGGGTCTGCTGGCGACGACGCACGAGGTCGAGGATCGTCTCTCGGAGATCTTCGCCGACGAGATGGCGGACAAGCAGCGCGCGATCGGCGGGCACCTCTCGGCGTCCAGCGGTAGCCCGGTCCTGCTCCAGAAGGGCCAGCTGGGCACCATCCCGCGGCTCATCGCGCGCAAGCCCGCGACACGCGACCTCGCCACGCGCGCGTCGGGCGTGCGCTCGCGAGGGAGCGGACCGATCTCCGGTCAGGACGTGGCGCTCGCGCAGACCTCGACGGCGACGCCGAGCCAGAGCCCTCCCGCCTCGACTCGCGTGGTGCCGCTCGAGCCGTCGGTGATCGTCGCGGATCAGACGACGAGCCCGGCGACGACGAGCGCGACGACGTCCTCGAGCACGAACAAGATCGCGCTCGCGCTCGGCATCGTCGGCGTGATCCTCACCATCGCGGCGCTCGGGGTGTACTTCGCAGGCGGGAGCACGGAGACGCCTGTCGCGACGCCTACGCCGAGGCCCGAGCCGATCGTCGCGCCGCAGCCCACGACGGAGCCGAACGTTCCGCCCGCGACTGCGGTCGCGGCGCCCACGACCGAAGCAACGTTGCCCACGGGGGTCGATCCGCTTCCGCCCAGCGTCGAGCCGACGACCGCCGAGGCGATGCCCAGCGAGCCCGCGACGACCATGACACCGAGCGCGCGCGGCTCGCGCGGATCGCGAGGCACCTCGATGCAGACCCAGACCGCGACGCCTCCCGTGACGCAAGAGCCTGCCACCACGATGCAGGGCACGAGCCCTGCGCTCGAGTCCAACCCGTACCTCACGCACTGAGCCTCGAGATCCTCGATGTCCCCTTCTTCCTTCGGTCGTCCGTCACGCGTCCTCGTCGCGCTCGCGCTCGGCAGCGGCCTCGGCGGCTGCGTCAACACCTTCGATCCGATGCTCTACCTCGGCACCGGAGACGCAGGGCCGACGCCCGTCGATGCGTTCGTGCCGGTGGAAGACGACGCGTTCGATCCCGTCGACGCAGGGGAGGCGATCGATGCGTTCGCGCCCGACGCGTTCAGCCCGGTCGACGCGCCGATCGACGCCCCGATGCTCGACGGCGGGCCGCCCATCTTCGCCCTCGCCGACTACTGCACGGGCGAGGTGGTGCCGCGCATCATGTTGGCCGCGGGTGCGAGCTCGATGAGCGTGGCCATCGACACGCGAGACATGCGCGACCACGGCTCGGCCGAGCTCACGTGCTCGCGCGAGACGGCGAGCGGGCCCGATGGCTTCGCCTCGGTGAGCATGGGCGCCAACGATCGATGGCACTTCCACTTCCGCCACGTCGGTGATGCCGACCCGGTCCTCTACGTGCTCCCGAGCTGCGACGTGCGCCTCTGCACCGAGGTCGTCGCGGACGCGTGCAACACGGGCGCGGACGAGCACCTCACGGTGGCCACCGGCTCCACGCCGGTCGACTACTTCCTCGCCATCGACACCGCCGATGCCGCGGGTCTCACGGGCTCGCTCGAGATCATCCACCCCACGTGCGGCAACGGCATGATCGAGCACTCCGAGACCTGCGATGGGACCGCGCGCTGCGGCACCGACTGCCGCGCCGAGCTGAGCGGGGCGTTCCTCGAAGAGGCCAACCCCAACGACGACCGCTTCAGCGCGAACCACATCCTGGGCATGGGCCCCGTCATGGTCACCGGTCGCGTCGTGACGCCGTGCGAGGTCGACTGGTTCATGATCGACGTGCCCGAGGGCGCTGACGTCGACGCCGAGCTGCTCACCTCGACGGGGACGGCGTGCGGAACGTCGCGTCCGCAGATCGAGCTCGATCTCTTTCGGGAGAGCGGCTCGCTCCCCATCGCGACGGGCATCGAGGCCGGTGGTGGTGCCTGCGCGGCCATCGCGTCGGCGAGCGCCCCCGGCGCGCGCAACCTCGCGGCAGGCCGCTACTTCCTGCGTGTCTACGCGCTCAACGACACCGTCGATCGACCGTTCACGTACGGCCTGAACGTCACCGTCACGCCCTGACCGTCCCCTCGCCTCCGACGCTCGATGCGTTCGTTGGATCGAGCGACCGCTGTGCGTGATAGGAACGCGCGCGCATGCCCAAGCCCTCCGTTGGACGCGCCACCGACGCGTCGAAGAAGCAGCGCTTCACCCGAGAGACCGCCGACAAGCACACGCTCTATCAGCTGAGCGTTCAGGCGACCGATCACGAGATCGAGCTCCTCTCGACGATGTTCGAAGAGCACGCCGGTCGACAGCCGCGCTCGCTGCGAGAGGACTTCTGCGGCACGGGCCTTCTGTGCTGTGCGTGGGTCGCCAGCGACGAGGCTCGCACCGCGACGGGCCTCGACATCGACGCGCCCACGCTCGCGTGGGGTCACGCGCACAACGTCGCGCGGCTGGGCGACGACGCACGCAAGCGCGTCACGCTGCTCGATCAGAACGTGCTGGTTCCCACCCCGCGCCGCGGCAAGGGCGGCGGTCACGACGTGATCTGCGCGTTCAATTACAGCTACCAGACGTTCAAGACGCGCGAGCTTCTCGTCGAGTACTTCCGCGCCGTGCACCGCTCGCTCGCCGACGACGGCATCTTCGTGCTCGATCTGCTCGGTGGCTGGGAGTCACGTCAGGTCGTGAAGGAGCCGCGTCGCATCGCCTCGGGCACGGACCCGAGCGGTCGCAAGCACGAGGGCTTCACGTACGTCTGGCACCAGGCGGGCTTCGATCCGATCTCGCACGCGTTCCTCGCGCACATCCACTTTCACTTCAAGGACGGCACGAAGCTGAAGAAGGCGTTCACCTACGACTGGCGCCTCTGGTCGATCCCCGAGATCAAGGAGCTGCTGACCGAGGCCGGCTTCGTGGATCTCGACGTCTACTGGGAAGGCGACGACGGCGAGGGCGGCGGCAACGGCGAGTTCACGCGCGTCGAGACGATCCACGACGATCCGGGCTGGAACACCTACATCGTGGCCAAGCGCCAGCCCTCGAAGCTCCCGCCGCCGAAGCTCCGCGCGCGCTGATCACTCCGCGCAGCGGAAGCGCTCCACGCCCGCGTCCGTGATCACCAAGAGGCCGTCTGGAAGGAAGCGCACGAGCATCGCGTTCGGCCCGCGCGCTCCATCGGTCACGTCGAGCGCAGGCGCGCTCGAGGGCAGCGTGATCATCTCGCCCCCTAGGCGCGGCGCGATCGCGACGTGGCCCTGGGCATCGAGCTGCGCGATCCACGCGCCGTGAGGCGAGAGGGCGACCGGGGAGCGCAGCGTGGGCAGGTAGGTGTCGGGGTTCGCGACGACGAGAACGCTCGAGCGCGGCGCGCCGATCTCGTCGAGCGTGTCGGCGTCGAGCTCGCGCAGCGCGCCATCACGGGTCGTGAGGAAGAGCGTGGAGCCCTCGTCCGAGATCGTGGCGTCGAGCACGCTCGCCTCGGGGGCACCGATCGTCGCGCGGCCGAGCACCGGCGCGGCCTCCGTCAGCACGATGCTCGAGGCCGTGCGCACGCCCGTCGCGAGCGCCACGCGCAGGATTCGGACCGAGGGCGCCTCGTCGTCCGACGAGTACACGAGGAAGGCGACTTCGCGTGCCTCGTCGACGAGCAACCACGGCGCCGGGCCCCAGCTCTCGCCGAGCGAGAGGTCGCTCGTGATCTCGACGCGCTGCTCGTCGCTCGGATCGGACACACGCACGTGACGAAGGAAGATCCGCTCTTCGGCGGTGGGCGCGCTCCGAACACGCTCGAGCATCGTCACGCGATCGCTCGACTGTCCCACGTGCGCCAGCACCGACGCGTACGCGCCCTCGTCGCGCGGGGCGATCCACGGGATCGTGACGAGCGGCGTCTCGTCGCCGATCTCGAAGACGTCCGTCGCGCCGGCGAGATCGCTCGCGCCCGATACATCCACGCGCATCCGCGGCATGGCGACGCGCAGACCGGCGACGTCGAGCAGATCGAGACGCGAGCTGCGAGCCTCGGCGCGCTGACCGTCCGAGAGGCGCAGCGTCGCGGCCCGGAAGTCGTCCGCCACGAGCACGTGCGTCGTGTCGCGATCGACGAGCAGGTCGCCGTAGCCGTAGAAGCCGCCCTCCCCGCTCCACCACGCCGAGCGCAGATCCTCCGGCGCACACGCGAGATCGTCCGACACGACCGAGGGATGGGCGCTCGCGCAGCCTGCGAGGGCGCTCGATGCAGCCGTGATCGCGACGAAGAACGAGGGGAGCGTGTGGGTCGTCATGCGTGCCTCCACTCGCCATCCTGACCAAGACCCGCCATCGACGGAAATCGCCCAGCGCGATGCAGGCCATCACGGCGTTCGATGACCGTGGACGGTGTGCGGCGAGTCTCGCTTCCTCTGAATCGCCATTCAGTTTGCCGTTGACCCCGCGCGCGCGAGCTTCCTACCTTCGCGCGATGCGAGAGGACCCACGGCCGCCGAGCCAGAGCCCCGTCGATCCCGCCGAGCGCTACCCCGTGCTCGCATCACGCATCGACGTGCGCAGCGAGGCCTTCGCGCAGAACCGCGACGCCAACCTGAAGGTGATCGCGAAGCTCGACGCCGCGCTGGCCAAGGCGCGTGCGGGCGGCGGGCCCAAGTACAACGAGCGCCACGTCGAGGCAGGCAAGCTCCTGCCGCGCGAGCGCGTCGAGCGCTTGATCGACGAGGGCAGCTACTTCCTCGAGCTCGCGGCGCTCGCAGGCCACGAGGTGAGCGGGCACGCGACGGGCGCGAGCGTCGTCGGTGGTCTCGGCATCGTGTCGGGCGTCGAGTGCGTGATCACCGCGAGCGAGGCCACGGTGAAGGGCGGCGCGATGAGCGAGCTCAGCGTCGTGAAGAGCGGCCGCCTCTCGGACATCGCGGAGGCCAACGGCCTGCCGAGCGTCTCGCTGATCGAGAGCGCGGGCGCGGATCTGCCGAACCAGTCGAAGATCTTCGTCCCGGGCGGTCGCGGCTTCCGCGATCTCACGCGACGCTCCGAGGCGCGCACGCCCACCGTCTGTCTGGTGTTCGGGAGCTCCACCGCGGGCGGCGCCTACATCCCCGGCATGAGCGACTACGTCGTCATGGTGAAGAAGCAGGCGCAGGTCTACCTCGGCGGTCCGCCGCTGGTGAAGATGGCGACGGGCGAAGAGACGACGCACGAAGAGCTCGGAGGCGCGGAGATGCACTCGCGCATCAGCGGCGCGTCGGACTACCTCGCCGAGAACGAGCTCGACGCGATCAGGCTCGGTCGCGAGATCGTGGGCCACCTCAACTGGAAGAAGCAGGGCCCGCCGCCGCGGCCGCGCGTGGAGGAGCCGAAGCACTCGAGCGAGGATCTGCTCGGCATCGCGTCGGCCGACGTGCGCATTCCCTTCGACGCACGCGAGGTGATCGCGCGCATCGTCGATGGCTCGCGCTTCTCCGAGTTCAAGCCGCTCTACGGGCCCGAGCTCGTGTGCGGGTGGGCGCACATCCACGGCTATCCCGTGGGCATCCTCGCGAACAACGGCATCCTCTTCACCGCGTGCGGTAACAAGGGCGCGCAGTTCATCCAGCTCTGCAACCAGAGCAGCATCCCCATCGTCTTCCTCCAGAACATCGTCGGCTTCATGGTGGGCCGGAAGTACGAGGAAGAAGGGATCATCAAGGCGGGCGCCAAGATGATCAACGCGGTGTCGAACAGCACCGTGCCCGCGATCACGATCATGATCGGCGCGAGCTACGGCGCAGGGAACTACGCGATGAGCGGACGCGCCTACGCGCCGCGCTTCGTCTTCACGTGGCCCAACCACCGCATCGCTGTGATGGGCGGCAAGCAGCTCGCGGGCGTGCTCGACATCATCCAGCGCGAGGCGGCCGCCAAGAAGGGCGAGGCCGTCGACGAGACGAAGCTCGGCGTCATGAAGCAGATGGTCGAGGGACAGGTCGAGATGGAGAGCGACCCGTTCTTCGCGAGCGCCCGTGTGTGGGACGACGGCATCATCGATCCCCGCGACACGCGCAGCGTGCTCGGCATCACGCTCTCCGTCTCTCACACCCTTCCCGTCGAAGGCACCACGCGTTGGGGCGTGTTCAGGCATTGAGCGCGTCATGAAGCGAGACATCCACAAGCTCTTGGTCGCGAACCGCGGTGAGATCGCGAGCCGCATCTTCCGCACCGCGCACGCGATGGGCATCGCGACGGTGGCCACGTTCTCGGACGCCGACGCCGACCTTCCGTTCGTGCGCGACGCGGGCGAGGCGTTTCGGCTCGGGCCTGGGCCTTCACGCGACTCGTACCTCCGCATCGACCGCATCCTCGAGGCGGCGAAGCAGACGGGCGCAGACGCAGTGCATCCGGGCTTCGGCTTCCTCGCGGAGAACGACGCGTTCGCGCAGGCCGTGATCGACGCGGGGCTGACCTGGGTCGGCCCGAGCCCCGCCGCCATTCGCGCGATGGGGCTCAAGCGCGAGGCCAAGAACACAGCGACGAAGGCGGGCGTGCCGGTCATCCCCGGCTACTCCGGCGAGGATCAGAGCGTCGCTGCGTTCGCGTCGGCCGCGAAGAACATCGGGTATCCGCTCTTGCTCAAGGCGTCCGCGGGCGGCGGCGGCAAGGGCATGCGCATCGTGCGCGGCGAGGACGAGCTCGAGGCGGCGTACGAGAGCGCGCGACGCGAAGCCGAGAGCGCATTCGGCAACCCGACGTTGATCGCCGAGAAGTACCTCGAGCGCCCGCGGCACATCGAGATCCAGATCCTCGGCGACGAGCACGGTCAGGTGCTGCACTTCATGGAGCGCGAGTGCTCCGTGCAGCGTCGACACCAGAAGATCCTCGAAGAGGCACCGTCCGTCGCGATCGACGGTTCGCTGCGCGCGCGCATCGGCGCGTCGGCCGTCGCGCTGTGTCAGGCCATCGGGTACACGAACGCGGGCACCGTCGAGCTCGTGCTGACGAAGAACGCGAGCGGTGAGGCGGAGTTCTTCTTCCTCGAGGTGAACACGCGCCTCCAGGTCGAGCACCCGGTGACCGAAGGCATCCTGCCGGGGCTCGATCTCGTCGAAGAGCAGATCCGCATCGCGCGTGGAGAACGGCTCCGATGGGACGCCGCGCGCGTGGCCGCGACGTACTCCGGCTGGTCGATCGAGGTGCGGCTGTGCGCCGAAGATCCCGCGAGCGACTTCCTCCCGCAGAGCGGGCCGATCGCCGACTTCCATCTCCCTCGCGAGATCGCGACAGCCCCGTGGCTGCGCATCGAGTCCGCGGTCGAGCGCGGGTCGGTCGTCAGCATCCACTACGACTCGATGATCGCGAAGCTCATCGTGCGCGGGGGCTCGCGTGAGGAGGCGATCCAGCGACTGCGCCTCGCGCTCTCGTCCTTGTCGGTGCCGGGCATCCGCACCAACCGTCGCTTCCTGCTCGCGCTCGTCGATCACCCTGCCTTCGTGCGCGGAGAGCTCGACACGCACTTCATCGAGACGCACCTCGGCGACGCCAAGACTGCGCAGGCCTCGGTGCTCGAGGTCGAGCGCGCTGCCTCGATCGGTGCGCTGGTGCTCGCGACGCTCCGCAGCGAGGAACGAGCGCTCCTGCCGTCGCTGCCTGCGTCGTTCCGGAACAACCGCTACGGCGCCGATCGCACCACGCTGTCGCTGCACGCGACGACGGGTGTCGACGAGGTCGAGCACGTGGTCGCGCTCACGCCGCGTCGCGACGGCGCGTGCGACGTCTCGTGCGGGGGCACGTCGGTCACCGCGCGCGTCGCGCAGATCGTTCGCGACGCGAGCCTCGGCGGCGCCCTCGCGGGCGATGCGACGATCGACCTCGGCAGTCATCGTGTTCGCGCGCGCTTCGTGATCGACGACGACAACGTGCACGTTCACGTCGCGCCGACGAGCGTCTCGTTCACGCGCGTGCCGCGTCTGCCGCGGCCGGGGGGCGAGAGCGCGGCGGACGGGTCGGTCGCTCCGATGCCGGGCAAGATCCTGCGTGTGCTCGTCGCGGTCGGCGATCAGGTGGAGACCGGCGCCACCCTGCTCCTCATGGAAGCGATGAAGATGGAGCACGCGATCAAGGCCTCACACGCCGGCAAGGTGGCCGAGGTCCGCGTCGCCGCGGGCGATCAGGTCGATGGCGGTCAGCTGCTGATCGTCCTCGGCGAGTGACTTGGATCCGTCGACGCCGCGCAGGCGGCTCGTGATCTGTACGTCGCGTCGTTGCATCCTCGTCTGATGCGAGATCGACCGGTCGTCGTGCTGTTCGACATCGACGGAACCCTCGTCACGTGTGGCGGCGCCGGCCGGCGTGCGATGGAGCGCGCGTTCGACGAGCACACGCTCGCGCGGAGCACGTCGGACTTCTCCTTCGGCGGGATGACGGATCGCGCGATCGTGCGCGAGGCGCTGCGCCGCGGCGAGCGTGACGTCGACGACGCGATCCTCGAGGCGACGCTCGAGCGCTACCTGACCCACCTCGCCGACGAGCTGCCGCGCTCGACTGGCTACCGCGTGCTCGAGGGCGTGCACGAGACGCTGGACGGGCTCGAGCGTGAAGTGGCACGCGGTCGACGGATCGCCATCGGCCTCGGCACCGGCAACCTCGTGCGAGGTGCCGAGCTCAAGCTGCGCGTCGCGGACCTCTGGGGTCGCTTCGGGTTCGGCGGGTTCGGGAGCGATCACGAGGACCGAGCGCGACTCTTGGACCACGGACGATCACGCGGCGCCGCCGAGCTCGGCGTGTCGAGCGAAGACGTGGTCACCGTCGTGATCGGCGATACGCCGCGTGACGTGAGCGCCGCGCGGGCGATCGGCGCGCGCTGCATCGCGATCGCGTCGGGATCGTTCGCGCGCGACACGATGCTCGACGCGGACGTGACCCTGGACTCGATGCGCGAGGTCCGGCTCGACCACCTGTTGGGTTGAGGGGCCTCGAAGGACGGAAACGAAACGAGCGCCGGTCCTCCGGGACGCGGCGCTCGCTTCGGTGTGTGGGCCCCTCGCGAGGCCCGACCGTCTCAGAGGTACGAGTTGATGCCGAACACGCGCTGGAGCTGGATGAGCGTCTGGAGGAACGACTCGTCCGACTCGAGGCGGCGACGACGGTTCGCGAGCTCGTCGCGCTCGGCGTCCGTGAGCGGACGACCCGACTCGATCTCCTCGAGCTCACGCACGCGATCCTGGGCGCGGACGATCTGCTCGAGGAGCTCGAAGCCGAGCTGCTCTTCCGCGAGGTTGTAGGTCGTACGCGAGCGGACCTTCGACGCGACGTAGGTCGTGTGCAGGCGATCCGAGGTGTACGTGATGTAGTCGGCGTCTTCCGAGTCGAGGCAGGTCGCCGCGCCCGGCGTGAGGGTGACCGTCGTGAGGCCGTCGGCCTCTTCGCGCGGCGTGCGGTACGCACAGGTCAGGTCGCCGTCCGGCTGCGTGTTCGGCATCGTGAACTGATCACCGTTGCCGATGTTGAACACCGCGAGGCGCGACTCCCACGACGTGTCGTAGAAGACCGGGAACTCGGCGAGCGCGAACACCACCGCGTAGAAGCGCATGATGTCGTTGGTCGTCCCCTCGAGGACGGGTCCGGGGTACTCGGTCGTGTTGGGACCGCGGCACGGAACCGAGCGGGGGCCGACGCGACAGTCGCCACCACGGTACCAGCCCGGGTACTCCACGATGGGATCCGCGCCCGTCGTGTCGACGCGCGGCGCGAACCACGACGGGTCGTCGAGGATGTAGCCACCGAAGAGCTCGGTGACCTCGACCGGGAAGACGCTGTGGAAGTTGATGTAGTAGCGCTCCTCGGAGCCCGTGCTCGAGCCCCAGTCGCGCAGGGTCAGGGCCTGGAGGGCGAACAGCTTGTCCCAGAACACGCCGCGTCGCTCCATGCGGAAGAAGCCGAGCTGGCCCTCCTGGTAGCGCGACCACGTGTAGTAGCCCTCGCCCGGCTCGAGCGTGAGGTCCGCGCCCGCCATGTCCATCTCTTCGCCCATGTGGCGATAGCTGTTGGTGGCGGCGTCGAACTCGTACGAGCCGACATCGGGCAGGCTGGCGATCTGAGCGAGCCAGTTGAGCGCGTCGACCGACGCGTTGAACTGGTCGTTGAAGCCGAGCGGCAGCGGGTCGCTCGAGTAGCGGCTCGCGCGCAGCGTTCGGCCGCGGTTGATCTCGTTGTAGCCGTAGCGGAAGAAGAGGTGCTGGAACACCTTCGCGGCGTCTGCGATGCCCTGGAAGCGGCGACGCACCGAGAAGGGCCGGCGATGACGGCGGAAGTACGACGTGGGGTAGCGGTTCTCCCACTCACGACGCCAGTTCGCGACTGCCTCCTGGAAGCTCTCGCCCGCGTCGAACGTGTTGCACCACGAGATGTCGTTGAGGCGCGGGTTCGAGCAGAAGAGATAGACGACTGGGTAGTAGTCGAGCGGATCAGCCAGGTCGCGGTAGGCCAGCGCGTTCTGGTAATCCATGAAGTCCTGATCGAAGGACGAGCAGATGCAGTGCGACGCGCCGTCACATGCCCGCTGGATGCTGGAGAAGCGCGGGTTGGTGACGCAGCGCTGGGTCACAGCCTGGCCGGGGACCAGGTTCGGGCTCCCAGGCGCGTTGGGGCACTGCGCGTCGACGTCGCAGGACTCACCGCCGCGGTACCACGACCAGTTCTGACGGGGCGTGATGTCGGCGCGGAGCATGTCGTTCTGGGTGGTGCCCGGAGCGACGTGGCGCGGATCGCCGACGTACGTCTCGACCTGGTTGAAGTAGTTGTAGTAGACGGCCGCGCGGTCGTAGAAGCCGATGCCCATGATGTCCGAGAGGTCTCCCGGATAGTCCATGGTGCTCGAAGCGGTGTAGTTGCCGAGGCCCGCTTCGTTGCGGACGCGACGGACACGATCGAGCTCGCGGTAGTAGTTCTGCGTCTCGTCCGCCGTCACGACGCCGTTGCCGTTGCCGCCGCGGCTGGGCTCGTCGAACTCCTCGAGCTGCGGGAGCGGGTTCTCGAGCGCGATGCGGTAGTAGGCGGGGAAGTAGTTGTCGCGGTCGAAGGTGCCCGCGAAGTTGTGCTCGAAGCCGAGGCCGTGACCGAGCTCGTGCTGCATGACCGCGCGGTGCCACGCCTGCGCCCAGCGGATGCGGGCGACGCGGTTGTCCGCGCCACGGAACGCCTCCGCCCAGTACTCGCCGTACTGTGACTGGTAGACGAGGGCGCTGCGCTCCTCGAGGAGGCAGGTGCCTGTCGAGAGCAGCTCACGCTGATCGCGCATCTCGCCGAGGACGCCCTCGAGGAAGCCGTCGCCGAACGGCGAGACACGGTCCATCGAGGACGGATCGTCGACGTCGATCTGACGACCCGCCATGGCACCGGGGGCGTCCATCGCGGCCGCTGCCATCGACTCCATCGCGTTGGGCGTGGGGAAGCCCTCGGAAGCGACGGACGCTGCGTAGCGCCGCATCAGCTCGCGACCCTCGGGTGTGTTGTCGACCGCGTGCGTGCGGTCCGAGAAGATGCGCGCGCGTCCCTCGGGACCGTGCAGCATCTCGATGTCGCCGCGCAGGCTCTCCATGCGGTCACGGAACGACGCGGTGAGGTCGGCCGGGAGCGCGGGGCGCGACGGATCCGACACGTTGTAGCCAGCGCCGGTCCCGGGCGCCACGCCGCGGGGCGGGTGCACGTTGCCGACCGCCTCGAAGTAGCGGCGAATCTCGTCGCCGCTGATCAGATCGTCCGACGGTGCCTCGCCGCGCAGCATCGGCCAGTACACGAGGGGCTGGACGCCGAAGTTGTCGAGACACTGTCCGCCCATGTTCACCGGCGAGACGATGGCCTCGCCCGTGATCGGGTCCTGCATCGGCTGCATGACGCCGCAGAAGCCAGAGGCCGCCGCCGTCACGAAGTTGAACATGTTGTAGCGGATGTCGCCGAGCTGCTCGCAGGCCGCGGTCTCGTCGCGGTCACAGCTGTTGACGTCGAGAACGAGCATGCACTCGTCGCCCACGAAGTGGAGCTGCGTCCAGACGGCCGGATCGTAGTCCGTGAACTCCGTCGGGTTCGCCACGTCGGCCAGCGGCGCATCGCCGGCGCCCGCGATCCAGCAGTTGTAGTCGGTGCCCGAGGTCACGCCGCGCGAGCCCGGCGGCTGGAAGAAGTCGATCTGGAACGGGCAGGTGTTGCCCATGCTCGGGTCGACCTCAGGAGAGGAGATCGAGTCGCCGCAGAAACAGTACTGCGTGGGGTCGTTACCCTGACAAGAGACACGCTCGCCCTCGGGGAGCGGGGTGCCACGGAGCGCGCGGTTGCCGCGCATGAAGGCATCGTTCCACAGCGAGACGGTCTCGAACGCCGAACGAACGAGGTACGTCGGATAGCCGGGCGACAGCCGGTAGTGGACCGGGCGCACGTCGCGCTCACGAAGGGGGATGGTGCAGCGGCGCGCGTACTGGTCGCACACCGAGCCAGCGGACATGCCGCCCTCGTAGCGCTCGCTGCACTCCCAATCGGCCACGCACGCCTGGTCGGTGAGCGAGTTCGCGTAGAAGTTGTGACGGAGGCGGTAGTACGTGAGGTAGTCGGTGTCGCCGAGCTCGTCGGTCAGACCGCCCACGCAGATGTGGCGCGTCGTGTCGCACGCGCTCGTCTCGCAGTCCTCGTTGACCTCGCAGTACTGACCGAGCGCGCCGCGCGGGTCACCGCCGCGGATGTAGGTGCGCTGCTCCGTGCGGATGATGCCGAAGCGGTCGTACTCGCTGTTGGCGAGCGTCTCGACAGCGTAGTTGTGATTGGGCGGTACGCGGAGGAAGGCGTCGCGCAGCGTGAGGGCGATCGACGTTCCACAGGAGTTCCCGAAGCACTGGACCGGCGTCCACATCTCCTGCGTGACGAAGGACATGTAGTGAACCGTGTCCTGCTGGTCGACGGGCCACTCGTCGCGGAAGCGGTACTGCGCGTCCTCGCCGACCGTCACGTACTGGGGCGCCCACTCGGCCGGGAGCTCACTGTTGCCCTCGTCGGAGATGCCCAGGTTCGCGGGCTCACGCGTGAAGGTGCCGAAGAGCGCGTCGATCTCGAGGCCTGCGCCGAACTGGCCGAAGGTCACGAGGTTCTGCGACCAGTCGACGCGGACGAACTGACGCTCGTACCAGCGACGGTCGGTCGTGTTCTCCGAGACGACGTTCGTGCGCTCACCCGTGACCGGGTTGAACTCGCGGCGCACGTCGACGTGCGACGTGATGCGGTAGACGGCGAGCGGCGAGCCGCGGAACGAGTCCGAGTTCGCGTCGGGGTTCGAGCCGGGGATGACCTCCGACGCGCGGTAGGCGTAGAGGAAATTCTCGTCGATGACCCACCGGATGCGGCCGATCACGCCTGACTGCGACGCGATGTCGAAGTTGGCCATCGCGCCGGGCCACGGCGCGCCCGAGCCCGCGTCACCGATCGCCCACGCGGCGTCGTCAGGGAGCGCGACGATGGTGCGCGTGTACCACCAGTCACCCTCGAAGATGTCCTTCGCGATGAGGTTGGTCTGCACGCGGTTCACCTCACCGCGCTGCTCGCTGCAGCTCGAGAGCGGCAGTGCGAGAGCGAGCGCGAGGGCGGCCAGGAGCGGCCAGGAGAACGGAGTCTTCATGGTGGTTCCCATGTCCCGGGTCTCGGAGAGGAAGGTGTGATGAGAGGTCTTCATGGATGCTCTCCTCACAGCTCGGGCCGCGTGTAGATGAACGGTGCGTTGATGCCGTACGACCGCTCGATCTGGATGAGGTAGTTGAAGAACGACTCGAGGCTCTCCACCCGGTCGAGGAGGCGCGCGATCTCGCGCGAGATGAGGTCAGAGGCCGACGAGGGGGGCAGCGCGATGCCGAGCGCGTCGAACTCCGCGCGGCGCGTGATGTTCGCCTCGTCATACGCCCCGCCGCCGAAGTCACCGCGGTACTCGCGGTACGTCTGGAGGATGAGCTGCGAACGAGCGGCCTCTTCGATCATGGCGAAGGCGCTCGACTCCTGCTCGGTCGAGCCGCTCGACGGCGTGAGCTGCCATGCGAGGTACGACTGGAAGAGGCGCGTCGAGGTGTGACGCACGTAGTCGACGCCTTCGACCGCGTCGGGGGGCGGCGTCATGCAGTCGCCGCGACCCTCGATGCACATGAAGAGCTGCGTCTGGAACGTCGTGTCGTAGTAGACGGGGAACTCGGCGAGGCCGAAGATCGCGGCGTACGACTGGAGGAGGAACGTGTCTCCACCCTCGATGACGTGGTAGTCGCGGTACGTGACGTCTGCCGGGTTGGGGCGGCAGGTCGTCGAGCCCGGCGTGGTGCAGTCACCACGGTAGAAGTCCATGTACACGATCGTCGGATCGTTGCACTGGGGGAACGAGCCTCCGCCGCAGATCACGCGCGGCATGTACTGATCGGGCTGGTCGCCGATCATGCCGCGGAACATCTGATTGATCTCGGTCGGGAAGAGGTCGTAGAAGTTCGTGTAGAAGACCTCGTCGGTGCCGTAGAACGCGCTCAGACCGCGCGTCGTCATCAGCAGCATCGTGTAGATCTTGTCGATGATCGCGCCCATGCGCTCGACGCGCTGGAAGCCGGTCAGGCCCGACTGGTATACGGAGTATGGGAAGCGGCCCATGCCGAGAGGCACACGCAGGTTGGCGCCCGGCACCTCCGGATCCTGGTTGGTGCGCGTGTAGCGGCGGTAGCCAGTGTCGTAGGTGTACGCACCGACGCCGGGCGAGCCGAGGATGCGCGCCATGTAGTTGAGACCGTCCGCCGCCGAGAGGAACTGATCGTAGAAGCCGAAGGCTCCCTCGGTCTCTCGGTACTCGGGGTCGTTGGCGTAGTGGTACAGCAGATTCTGCTGGATGTTCACCACGGGCCAGAGGTAGCGGAGGACACCGTCTGCGTAGTTGGAGCCGAACAGGCGGCGATAGCGGCGGAACGCGCGGAAGATGTACATCCGCTCGTAGGCCTCCATCGAGTTGCGGACCATCTCGCGGTACGAGTCGCCTTCGTCGAAGGTGTTGCACCACGCGAGCGTGCGCGTGCCTGCGCGGTAGTCCTCGCAGTAGCGGTAGTAGATGGGCAACCACTCGGGGCTGCCCGACCCGGCCTCGATGCGATCCCGCAGGGCCGCCGCGTCCTGGTCGAAGTTCGAGCACACGCTCTGACCCGGACGCGTGGTGTTGCCCACGCAGGTCTGGGTGAGGCCCGAGGCCGAGTTCGCGTCGGTGAGCTCGCCTGCGCGGCTGCCGCCTTCGGAGTACGGGCAGTCGTTGTCGCTCTCGCAGACCTCGCCGCCCATGTAGTGCTGGACGTAGACGCGGGGCGTCGTGGCGGCGTTGATCTCCGCGAGCGGGAGCCCAGCTTCGTTGTGATAGATGTCGACCAGCCCGCCGTAGCCGAGCGAGATCGCCATGTGGTCCTGGTAGCCGGATCCGGAGATGCGCTGATACCAGTTGGCCGTGTACTCCATGATGGCGGAGTTCATCCACGCGTCGATGCCGGCGAGCTCGCGGAGGCGGCGCGTTCCTGCGTACGCGCGCTCGAACGCACGCGACTCGTCGACGCTGTAGCCCGGGGTGCCGTCCGTATCGAACGTACGGGGATCGGGGATCGGGAACTGCGACGCGATGCGGTAGTACTCCGGCGCGTAGTTCTCGGTGTCCGCCGACGCGCCGAAGTCGTGGCGCAGGCCCTGACAGTGACCCATCTCGTGGATCTCGGTCTGGCGGTACAGGCGGCGGTTGAGCTCGAACTCGACGCGGGCGCGCGGCCAGTCACGGTGCTGGTTCACGAACCAGAGGACCGAGTCGTCGGTGAACTCGTTGACCATGTGGACGCCCGCGGCGTTCAGCTCGGTCTCGTTCTCGAGCGACTCGCGCACCTGACGCTCGAGGCCGCCGCGGAACGGCGACACGCGATCCATCACCGACTCGCGGAGCGCGCTCTGCGACACACCCGCAGTCGGCACGTTCGCCATGCCGGCGAGTGCGAACAGCTCGTCGTTGTCGAAGAGGCGCGACTCGATGTCGGTGCCCGCGAGCGTCGTCAGACGATCGGAGTAGATGCGCGCGCGGCCCTCGGGGCCCTGCAGCATCTCGGCACGCTCCATCGCGCGCTCCATCGTGCGCTGGATCTCGTTGCGGATGCCGGGGTCAGCCGTGTTGCGGAGACCGGGCACGCCCGTGGCCACCGAGAAGTCGATGCGCGGCGGTGCCGGCAGGTCGACGCGGTTGGCGGCCTCGAGGTAGGCGCGGATGTCCTCACCGGTGAAGAACTCCTGATCGGTGAAGCGACCCGCGATGAGGTCGTACGCCTGCATCGCGCGGGTACGCACGCTCTGGAGCGCCGGCCCACCGATGTTCGCGTCCGTGCTGAGGAGCTCGCCCGTGACCGGGTCCGCGCGGAACTGCGCGACGCCGAGGAAGGGCGTGCCGGGCTGATCGACGTAGCTCAGCAGGCTGTAGCGCATGTCGCCGCGCTGCTCGCATGCCAAGCCGTTCGTCGTTCCCGCACCGTTCGGGTTGTCGCGGACCGCCGCGAGGTTGCAGGTGTTGACGCGCAGCTCGAGCGCGCACTCTTCGCCCACCATGCGGGCGCCGAACCAGCCGTAGTAGTCGGTGTCGGCGAGACGGGCAGCGATGTCCGGGTTGGTGACGTCCGGCTCGGCGCCGGCGGGCACCTCGACGTAGCAGTCGAACGGCTCGACGACGCCAGCGGCCATCGCGTCCGCGGGGCTCTGGAAGGGGTCGTAGTGGCCGGCGCAGGTCTCGTTGACCGTGCGCGTGTCGCACATCGACCACGTCTCGGGGTCGTTCAGATCACATCCAGGCGCGCCCGCGACGGGGACGTCGGTGCAGTAACAGTACTGGTCGGGGTTGTCGCGCTGACAGGAGACCTCGGGGTACTGCGGCAGCCCACGGCCCGTGCGCGTGCGGATGACGCCCATGTAGACGCGGTTCCACTCGTTCGCCGTCTCGAAGGCGGGCTTGACCAGGTGGGCGGGGAGCTCGGTGCTCGTGTGCCACGTCATGCGGCGCACGCCGCGCGCCGCGTAGTCGGTGGCCGTGCG
>JAFLCL010000015.1 GCA_017303575.1 Deltaproteobacteria bacterium | reverse complement strand
GCCTGGCCGGGCGCGCGCCCGTGTCGCTGCCCACGGCGACGCCCGCGTCGAGGGTCGTCGGACCAGTGTCTTCGTCGATCGTGTTGGTGGCGCTCCCGCACGCCGCGAGCGCGAGCGCGGCCGTGCCGAAGGCGAGTCTGGTGACGAGTGAAGGACGGACCATGGCAAGCATGTGGAACCTCCCGAGACGCCGATCCTCGACGATCACGCCGTTGCCCGGAAAGGACGGACACAATCCGTCACGAGAGCCTCAGAGCCCGGCGATCCCGACCGATCCGCTCGCGCGATCCACGCCCGCACCGTGCTCGTTCTCGTCCGCGTGCACCTCCTGCGACCACGACGCGTCGTTGCCGATCGGGGCGATCGGGTCGCGCGTGTAAGCGTCGGTGCCGCCCCGCTCGACGAAGATCCCGACGGTCCCCGTGATCGTGCGCAGCGCGTCGCCCGGCGTCTCGATCGACGCGTTGCCG
Source organism: Deltaproteobacteria bacterium (assembly GCA_017303575.1). GTDB lineage: Bacteria > Myxococcota_A > Polyangia > Polyangiales > Sandaracinaceae > JAFLCL01. The sequence continues at coordinate 68,170 of JAFLCL010000015.1, read as the reverse complement.
ACCGTGAACGTCCCCTCGGCGACGTAGGTGTCGGTGCCACTCGTGTCGACGAAGAAGCCAGCGCCGCCCGCGTTGCCGGTGCCGCCCGATCGACCGACGAAGCGGTAGCGGTCGTCACCGCCGAGCTCGAGCAGCCATGCGCTCGAGAAGTCGTGACCGCTGCCGAGCACGCCCGAGTAGCGCGACGCCGTCTCGTCGTAGACGTCGTCGCCCCCGCGATCGATCAGCGCCGCGATCGCGTAATGCGCATCGGAGCCCTGCGCGTACCACTCCGCGTCGTAGTGATCGTCGCCCGCGGCGTCGAGCAGGAGGCCCGTGCCGAACCAGTAGCCGGTCCCCTGTGCGAACACCGCCGCGGTGTAGGTGTCGTGGCCCGCGCGATCCCGCAGCACACCGAGCCCTCCGCTCATGTACACGCCATCGCCGAAGTCCGCGCGGCGACCGAAGCCCGCCCCTTGGCAGAACGACGAGTTCGATCCTCCGGGGATCTGGGGCGACCAGTAGAGGACGTCGTGAGGGCTCGCGACGTAGTCGTCGTCACCGCCTTCGTCGTAGAGCACGCCCACGCCGCGCGCGTAGCCGAAGCCTTGGCTCGACGCGTAGGCCTCGTAGCGATCGCTGCCCCCGCCGAGATCTTCGAGCAGCCCGATGCCGAACGACGCCGCGCCCTGCGAGCCCGCTTCCGACACGTAGGTGTCGAGACCGCCGGCATCGACGAGCACACCCACACCGAGCGCGCCGTATCCCTGCGACATGCGCAGGCTCGCGTAGCGATCCCGCCCACTGCCGAGATCGAACAGCATCCCGACACCGAGCCGCCCCGCGCCCTGTCGCGCGATCTGCGAGCGAGACGAAGGGCCCTGTCCGCTCGCGGGCGCGACACGTCCCGCGCCGTCCGAGGGCGGGCGCAGCGTTCCGTCGTCCGCGGTGTCGAGCGCGACGGGCACCGGCTCGTAGCCGTAGTCGTCGTCGCCTCCGAGATCGATCACGACCGACACGCCGTGGTCGACCGACGTCGTCGCGCCCACGGGCACGCGGTAGACGTCGTCGCCACCGAGCTCGACGAGCACGAGCACCCTCTCCCAGGCCGCGCCTTCGTAGCGATCGTCTCCGGGTCCACCGATCGCGACGCGCCCCGCGGGCGTGTCGATCACGATCGATCCGACCGATCCCACCAGCGCCGTCAGCGTGTCGCGATCGAGTGACCGCGCGATCTCGATCGCGCCGCTCGCCATGGCGCTCACGTCGACGTCGCCGAGCAAGAGACCCTGCACGCTCGCAGCGGTCACCGGGCGCACGTCGTCCACGGTCGGGAGGAAGAGGCCCGAAGGCTCGGCGAACGCCGTGGTCCGCTGGGTGTCGCTCAGCGTGGAGAGGGCCTCCGTACGCGCCTCGAGCGCCACGCGCGTCGCGTCGAGCACGGGCCTCAGCGCCGCTTGCACCCGCAGATCGATGGCCTCGAGCTCGGCGCGACGCGCGCTCGGATCGAACGTGCCGCCAGCACTCGCCACGAGGTCGACGAGCGCGTCCTCGAAGTCGACCGACGCGACGTGCTCGAGCCTGCGTGGCGTCAGATCGGCCGCGATCGCGAGGAATTCGAGCCGCTCGGCGGTCCCCGCTTCGTCGAGCGATCGCTCCACGCGGTCGGCGAAGCGCGGCACCGCGAGCCAGCCTTGGTGCACACGATCGGTGAACGAGAGGCGGAAGCGATCGTGCGACAGCGTGGGCTCGTAGCGATCGAGGTGCTCGCTGCGGAAGCGGAGCTCGCAGCGCGAGCGATCGGCGAGCGTGATCGCTTCGTCGAAGAGCGAGCCCTCGTCCGTCAGCACGCACTCGCAGTCCGCCCACACGTCGTTCCACGGATCGGCCGTGTCGAGGTGCGGCACGCAGACGCGCGCTTCGCCCGACGCACGCTCGACGGTCCCGACGCCGCACGGCGGCGCGCCGAGACAGAGCGCGAGCGCGCCCTCTCCATGACACGTGCTGCCGGGCGGACAGCTCCGATCGGCATGGCACGCAGTCGCACGATCGCTCGCCACGAGCGCCTCGCAGCGCGCCGTCGGGTCCGTGCGGTCGACGACGCACACACGCCCTTCGCCCGCGATGTCGGCACACCGACGCATGCCGATCGGACAGTCGGCGTCGGTGCGACACGAGGTCGTGCAACGAGGCGAGAGACCGTCGGTGCTCAGGCATCGATCGAAGGTGCCGCCGCAGTCGTCGTCGTCCGCGCACGGCCTGCCCGCCTCGACGAGCAGGCACGTGTCCTCGAGCGGCTGACACTGGAGCGGCATCCCCGCGATCGCCTCGACGCAGCGCGAAGGGACGGGCAGTGCGTCGCAGTCGACGTCGCTCTCGCACGGATGACCACACGCGAGCTCGCGCGTCCCGAGCGGCAGACAGAGCGTGCCTTCGCCGCAGTCCGCGTGGCGTCGACAGGGGCGACACTGGGCCGTCGCGAGCGGCACGAATGCGTCCGGTGGCGCCGCGAACGCGTCGTCGTCGATCGGTGCAGCGTCCGAGCCCGTGTCCGGCGGGGGCACGATCGGTCCGGGGCAACCCGAGAGCGCTGCGAGCGCTCCCATCACGCACACGATGGCGATCCTCCGCATGCGCACGAGGATGCCTCAACGGACGACTCGCCGGGCGAACAGGCTCGAAACGGCGCGCCGCTCGGAGTAGGACCGCGCCATGACCGCCACCTCGCGCGCCTACTTCGACGACGTCCTCCTCGATGAGCTCGAGTCCACGGTCCTCGCGCACGCGACGCACGCAGGACGACCGAGCCTCGTGCTCGATCGCACCGTCTTCTATCCCGAGGCGGGCGGTCAGATGGCCGATCGCGGCACGCTCGGTGGTCACGTCGTGATCGATGTGCAGGTCGACGACGAGGGACGCGTCCACCACGTGCTCGAGGGCGCGCTGCCACCGATCGACGCGCCCGTGCGCGGCGTGATCGATCGGCCGCGACGACGCGTGCACATGGCCCTCCACACGGGGCAGCACATGCTGTCGCGCGCGCTCGTCGACGTGTGCGGCGCCGAGACGGTGAGCTCTCGCCTCGGAGAGCAGACGTGCACCATCGACGTCGATCGCGACGGGCTCGCGGCCTCGGGCATCGCGGCGTGCGAGAGCCTCGTCAACCGCGTGATCGACGAAGACCGGGGCGTACGCGCGTGGTTTCCCCACCCCGACGAGCTCGCCAGCCTCGCGCTCCGGCGCGCGCCCAAGCAGACGGAGAACGTGCGCGTCGTCGACGTGAGCGGCTTCGACGTCTCGCCGTGCGGGGGCACGCACGTCACGCACACCGCGCAGATCGGTCTGCTCCGGATCACGGGCACCGAGCGCTACAAGGGCGGCACCCGCCTCACGTTCACCGCGGGACCGCGCGCCCGCGCGATGCTCTTCGACGAAGACCGCGTCGTGCGGGAGCTCGCCCGCGAGCTCGTGTGCGCGCCCGAGGACGTGGGCGCGGGCCTCGCGCGTGTCCGCGGCGAGACGACGGCCGCGCGCGAAGAGCTCGGTCGTGTGCGGGCCATCCTCACGCGTGCGCTCGTCGACGAAGCGCGTCGCAGCGCGGAGGAGGACCAAGTGATCCTCGTCCTCCCCGAGGGCGGCATCGAGCTCGCGAAGGCCGTGGCCGCGGGGCTCACGCGCGAGGGCTCGTTGACCGTCGTGATCGCTGCGCGCATCGAGGAGGGACTCCACACGCTCGTCGCGCGTGGGCCCGGATCGAGCCGAGACGCGCGCGCGATCCTGGCCGCGATCGCTGCCGCGTGCGGGGGTCGTGGGGGAGGGCGCCCCGAGCGCGCCGAGGGGCGTATGCCGGCAGACGCGGAGCTCGTCTCGATCGCGAAGACGGCGCTCGCGGGCGCGGCCTGATCAGGCGGCCTTCGCGCGTCCGCCGCTCGCGCCGATCCGACCACGGAGCGGCTCGAGCCCGAGCCCACGCGCGAGCGCCTTCGGATCCGCGCCCATCGTGCGCGGTGTGACGAACGCGTCGACGAGCACTGTCTCTTCGGGACGGATGGGGATCAGCTCGGTGAGCCACGCGTGCGTACGACCGCGCGCCGGCAGATCGAGCATCGGATCGAGCTCGAGCTGGGTCACGAGCACCCAGCTCAGGACCGCGTGATCGCCCGCGAGCGAAGGCGGAACCGTCTCGAGCTCGCGGTAGCTGGTGAGCTCTGCGCCGATGCCGGCGCTCGCGGCCACTCGGCGCTCGAGGCTCGAGCGCTCACGCACGACCACGCTCGCGTCCTCCGAGGCATCGAGCACCCGATCGACGTGCTCGAGCTCACCTGCGCGCTCGATCGCCTCCGCGAGCGCGTCGATCGCGCGATGCGCCTCGGCCGGTTTGGTGCGCGCGCGCTCGAGGATCGCGAGCGCCTCGGCGCGCGGGAGCACGATCGAGATCCGATGCAGCGTTCGCGGGGCGTCCTCGCCCGCAGCCGGCGGCAGCACGTCGGTGTCCATCGCGACCGAGTCGAGCTCGTGCTGCTCTCGGTGTCTCGCGCGCGCATGGACCAGGGCCGCGAGCACCAGCATCGGCCCCACCAGGTGACCGAGGTAGAGCACGCTCGAGAGACCGCCTCCCTCCGGGCTGATCTGCCAGCTCGCGCGCTCGTAGGCCGACAGCATCGCGTCCTCGGAGGTTCCGCGGGGTCTCACGCCGAGCGACGCCGTGCCGAGGCTCGTCGCCACGCCGCACAAGAACAGCGCCGCGCTCACCGCATCGGGGGCGAGCCCGAGGAATCGTGGCCGTCGTGAAGCTTCGATCGACATGGCACTCCTCCTTCCTCTCCGAGCGAGAGCCCCGCGGGGATCACTCGCGGACTTCGATCAGTCGGGGACTTCGATCTCGGGCGGACGCGGGGGCACGAGGAAGTAGACGCGGCGCGCGTCGAGCGGCGAGCCGTCGCCGCGCACCGTGAGCCGTGCCTCGAACACGAGCGGAACGACGTCGGGCATCACCGTCGTGTTCATGACGGGCACGACGTCCCAGCAGATGCGCGTGCCCGGCGTGACTGCCGGGAAGGCATCGCCGCGACCGTCCGCGTCGGTGTCCTCGGTCGGCACGCTCGCGCAGTCGGCCGCGACGGTGTTGGTCTCGAGGTAGTCGATGAACTGGAGCGCGTCGCCCGCATCGCCGGGCTCGTCGCTCGCCTCGATCGTCGCGCGAAGGGGCACGCCCTCGACGATCTCGTTGATCGCGGAGGTCACCACCGGCACGACCGACGAATCGGCACCGTCGAACACGAGCGGGTTGCCGCTTCGGTCCACCGAGCCGGACTCGCGCACGACGTCGACGAGATCGCTGCGCGCGCCCGCGCCTGCGGTGCCGCTCCACACGCCGATCATCGTGATGTCGTTGGCCGTCAGCGCTGCCGCCGCCTGTGCCGCGGTCTCGGTGCCGTCGCTGTCCTCGTCGGTGAACGCAACGAGGATGCGCACCGCCTCTTCGCGGAACGCGGGACAGCCGATCGTGCCCGCGCCCGGACCCGTGCAGCCCCCCTCGGTCCCCGGTGCGCCCGCAGGATCGGCGACGCCCCACACCGCACGGTAGAGCGACTCGGTGCTGCCATCCGTCGAGAACCCGAGCGCGGCCGAGGTCGCGGCGGGATCGGCCTGGAGCGAGCGTGTGTTCGTGTAATTGCCGATGTACCAACCGCCGCCGGTCCACGGGCTCGTCACGCACGACGCGATGCCGGGATCTTCGATGCAGCTGCCGGTGAGGCCACACACCTGACCTGCGGCGCACTCGGAGTCGCGCGTGCAGGGCACGCCGAAGTCCATGCACGTGAGGTCTGCCATGATCGTGCCGACTGCCGTGCGCAGCGCCGCGATCTCTCCTGCCATCGAGCCCGACTTGTCGAAGAGGAAGTAGATGTCGGCGAACTGGATGCTCGTGCGGAAGGCGAGCGTGTCCCGCGTCGGATCGGGCGCCCCCATGTACGGCACCACGAACACGAAGTCGCCGCGCGTGCGCGGACTGTCCGTCATGTCGGTCGCGTCCGTTCCCGCAGCGGTCTCGATCAGATCGCTCACGCCGTCCATGTCGGTGTCGGCCGACGTCGGCGAGGTGCGGTGGATCGAGTCCTCCGCGAGATCCGAGAGCCCGTCGCCATCGCTGTCGGGATCGCGGAAGTCCGCGATCGTGTCCATGTCGGTGTCCACCGGCGGCGTGGCGAGATCCATGTCGCCCGCCTCGATCGCGTCGGGGATTCCGTCGGCGTCACTGTCGAGGTCGAGGAAGTCGAGCGTCCCGTCCATGTCGGTGTCGAGATCGAGATCGTCTCCGTCGTCGATCGTGTCCCCGTCGCTGTCGACGTCGAGGTAGTCGGCGATGCCGTCGGCGTCGCTGTCGAGCGGCGGGCTCACCATGCCGCGTAGCTCGCGCGCGTCGGGCAATCGGTCGCCGTCGTCGTCGAGGTCGATGCGGTTGACGCGACCGTCCATGTCGCGATCGGTCGGCTCCTCGCTCGCGTCGGGGATGCCGTTGTTGTCCGAGTCCGGATCCTCGAAGTCGGGGAGGCGATCGCCGTCCGAGTCGATCGGTGGCGTCGTGAGGTCTGCGTCGCCGGCCTCGTCCGCGTCCGAGACACCGTCGCCGTCGCTGTCGGGATCGAGCGAGTCGAGCGTGCCGTCGCCGTCGGTGTCGCGACCCTCCGATCCTCCCTCGTGCTCGTCGCTGATCGTGTCACCGTCGAGGTCGCCGGGACCGTCGTAGGCGTCGCTGCGTCCTCCGTCGGGGCGTCCTGTGGGCGCGGGGTCGCAGCCGAGCGTCGGCACGGAGATCAGCGCGAGCAGCGCGGCCCATCGAACGAAAGAGCGCATCGCCCGAGGGTACCAGACGATCGGGCCGGCGTTCTCCGCACGATCGGGCAGCGGGCCCCCAGCGCGGCGTGACATCGAGGGCTCGTTTCTGCATCCTCCGCCGCCATGTCCAGCTCCGACGAGAACCGACCGCGCCCCTCGACTCCGGCCGCTGCGCCCGCGCCGAGCGGAGCGCGCGCTGCACAGGGGGCCGAGCACCGCTGCGCAGAGATGGGCCCCGGAACGCCGACGCCCGCCGAGGATCGAGCGATCGCGCGCAAGGTCCTCGCGGCCGGTGATGCCAAGCACGCGGCGCTGCACTGCGCGTTCGCGCTCGCGCTGCAGCCCAACGATCCCGATCAGCTCGCCCTCTGCGACGCGCTCTTCGAGGCTTCCCCCGACCCGCTCTCGCTCGTCCCCCTCGAGGGGACGACCTACTTCGGTGTCGTCGCGCTGCGCGCGATCTTCCTCAAGAAGAGCGGCAAGCTCGTCGAGGCGCTCGAGCTGCTCGTGCAGGTCGTGGCCGTGCGTCCCGATCTCCCGTTCGGCGAGTGGCTCGACTCGTGGCTCGACGACGCCGCGATCGCCAAACTCGACCCGCAGGTCGCCGCGCGCCTCTTCGATCTCGGCCTCCAGCGCCTCGTCTCGACGGAGCTCGGGGTGGCCAACGGACGTGGCGTCGCCGAGCGCATCGCCGCCGCCGCGCGCCGCATGCGCGACAAGCACCCGACGAGCTCGCCGCTGAGCTTTGCGCTCTCTCGCGCGCTGCGCATGTCGCGCAAGCTCGACGAGGCGCTCGCGGTCGCGAAAGAGGAGCACGAGAAGCGCCCGAGCTACCTGTCGTCGGTGTTCCTCGCCGGCGTGCACCGCGACCGCGGCGAGCTGAAGGAAGCGCACGCGCGCTTCGAAGAGGCGATGTCGAAGCAGCCAGACGACGTCGCGGTGCGCCTCGACATGGGCGATCTCTCGCTCGATCTCGGGCGCCCCGACGACGCGATCGCCCAGTACGAGTGGGTGCTCGGCAAAGAGCCCGAGAACGCATGGGCCAAGCCGTCCAAGCTCTACGCGCAGTACGCCAAGAGCGGTGACAAGTCCGCGCGCAACGCGCTCGAGATCCTCGCGGAGACGGACACCAAGGGCCGTGCGCGTGCGCTCGCGCTGGCGATCACTCCCTACCTCGGCTTTCTCCCGCGTCGCCCCGAGTCGGTGCTCGGTGCCGTCGACGCGATCCGCGAGCAGGTGAAGCAGAAGGGCATCGAGGAGATGAAGAAGCAGCCGCTCAAGCTGCAGATCAGCTCGCTCGAGGCCCCGAGCGCGATCCGCTGTGCCGCCGCGCAGTTCGTCGAGCTCGGCCTCGCGGTGGATGTCGAGATCGGCGGCATCCCGCAGCCCGATCCGCGCCTTCCCGCGCAGAAGACCGTCTACGAGCTCTTCAAGTACGAGGGCGCCTCGACCAAGCCGGTGCTGCCGCCTGCGCAGGAGAAAGCGGCGATCGCGATCGCGCGTCTGGCCGCCACGCGCTTCCACGGTCCGACGTGGGCCGAGCTCGCGCGACGCACCGCGAAGGAGCTCACGTTCGAGAAGGCCAACGAGATCCTCTCGCTGATGGTGATCTTCCCGCCGCTTCCGCGCGCCGTGTTGCCTGATGGCAAGCCCGCGCCCTCGCCGTTCAAGCTGCCGGACTGGTGGTTCCGCTGTCAGGTCGCGTGCGCGCTCACGCTCGCGTTCATCGACGAAGGCTGGGAAGAGTCGGTGCGCAAGCGCGCGCTCGAGTCGATGATCTTCGGCCCGCCGGACTGGATCACCACGGCCGGCATGGTCGCGCTCACCGCGCTCGCGAACGTGGATCCCGTCGCGCGCCCGCACGCCGAGGGGCTGCTCTACGGGCTCATCCGACCCGCCGCATCCCCCATCGAGCTCGCGTGCGTCGCACAGCCGCTGGCGCACTGTCTCTTGCAGCTGCCTGGCCTCGACGCCGACACCAAGTCCTCCTTCCGCGAGCTCCGCGCCGAGATGGAAACCTGAACGCGCGTCGGTCTCAGGCGGCGTGTCTCCTCGCCGCGTTCGTGCTCGTCCTCGCGGGCTGCGGTGGGAGCACCCCGCCCGTCGCGCAGAGCGGGCGCCGCCTGAGCGGGGAGGCCGCGCTCGAGGACGACGACGTCCCGCGCTTCGTGCTCGAGGGCGTGACGTTGCCGGAGCCTCCAGCGTCGGTCGACGCCGACGACCCCGCGCTCGAGCCGGTGCTCCACCAAGCGCGTGAGCTGCTGTCGCGACCCCTGCCCGTCGCAGAAGCCGACATGCCTGCCGCCGACGTCGGCCGCTACGTCGAGGGTCGGCTCGCGGGCTGGATGAACGCCACCGCGCAGGGAATTCGTGCGCTCTGGGAGGCGATGCAGAACCTCGGCACGCGCGTGCTGGCGGCCCACGTGGTGGCCCGAACCATCACCGGCGCGACGCTCGTGGCCCTCGCCGAGCGCCTCGAGGCGATGCCGCTGCCCACGTCGGTGCGTGACGACGCGTCGCTCTCGTCGGCGATGCGATCGGCGCTCGACAACGCCTCTCGACCGATGCGCGAGCGCGCCGTCCAGGCCTTCGGGGCGTGCGCGAGCACCGCGGTCGGATCGGCGGATCCGACGCTCGACGAGTGGCGCGTCCACTGCGATGCAGAGTCGGAACGTGCGCGCGGCGATCGTGGCGAGTGAGCGCCACACCGCGACACGACTGTCGTGGTTCGCCCTGAATTGACGCATTTCGTCGCGCTCGGTTGACGCGTCGCATTCTTGCGCGTGGGTCGACTGGCACTCACGATCACGGCTCATGGGCCACTCGAACGCTCGTTCTCGCAAGGTCGATGAGCCTCCAAATCCACTCGAGACTCGTCGACCTCTCGCACACCGCTCGTCCCGTTCGTCGATCAGCTGGCCCATGGCGGTCGCGGCCCTCGTCTCGCCTCTCGTCGTCGCGATGCTGCCTTCGTGCGGCTCGAGCGACACGCTCTCGCTGCTCCCGCGCAGCAGCGACGAGACGCTGACGTCCTCGCTCCACACGCCGAGCGCGGCTTTTGTCGATCCCGCGACCGATCCTCCCGGCGGGTGCGAGCGCGTGCCCGTCTACGTCGACGGTCGCCTCACCGAGCGTCTCTGCGCGAGCGATGCAGAGGCCCGCGGTCTCACGGTGATCGATCTGTCGAGCGCGTACGCGCCGCACGTGTTCGACGAAGATCCGTCGCTCGGCGAGGCAGGCATCCCGCCCTACCGCGCGACCTACCTCGCGCTCGCCGACGAGGACTGGGACGCGCTCCCGGAAGACGTCGATCCCGAGCACTACCTCGAGCTCTTCGGCATCTCGCCCACGTTCCGCGTGCTCGCCGCGCGCCTGTCGGACGACGAGCGCCACGCCTGCCACGCCGCGATCGACGACACGTCGCTCCTCGCGATGACCGGCACCCTGCGAACGTGGACCACCACCGTCGCCGAGCAGCGGACGCGTCAGCGGCAGGTCCGCTACCACGGCCTCTACTTCGAGCGTGAGCGGGCCCGCCTCGGCCTTCCCGACATCGAGTCGCTCGCAGGCCGCACCGATCGCGAGCAGTCGCTGAGGCAGTTCCTCCGCGAGCGCACGATCCTCCGCGGCATCGAGTCCCTCCAGGATCACTTGATCTGCGACGAGCTCCTCGACGAGCGTCGCTACGCGCGCGGCATCTTCGACACCCGCACGGCGATGGCGCTCGCGGTGAGCCAGCGCATGCACGTCGTCGTCGCCGCCGGCACGCTCGACGCCGCGAGCCGCACGGCGCTCGCCGAGGACACGCGCGAGGCCGACTTTCGCGCCGTCCTCCGTACCCTGCGCGAGCGCGTCGTGGACGCGAGCGCCGTCATCGAAGACGGCTCGGCCCGCAACGAGTGGGGCACTGTGCTCGGTCGCACGCTCGACCCGATCGAGATGCGCAATCCCGTCGGTCACGAGCCGCTCCCGAACGGCGCGCCCGACTGGATCTCTCCCGCGACGGAGCGCGCAGCGCGGGCCCTCGGCTGGACCTCCCCCGAGGCCGTCGTCACGTTCTTCGAAGGTGCCAATCGAGGTGCCAATCCGCAGAGTGTCAGTCGCGTCGCCGTGGAGCTGCCGGCGCGCCCTCGCTACCACGCGACGCACATGGAGCTCCGTGCAGAGATCGACCGCGGAGACGTCTGGTTCGAGTATCCCTACACGTCCGAGGGTCGTCGTCGCAGTCAGCCGGTGCGCGTGCGCCCGACGCTCACGCTCTTCGCGCGTGATGGATCCAGCGAGGTCGCCCTCGTGCGCTGGCCCACGACGATCGGCGGCTGGAAGCCCGAGCGCTCGAGCAGCGGTGGCATCGGCCTCCGCTACAAGGAGTCACCCGAAGGTCCTCGTCTCTGGCGTGACGTCGTCGCCGCGCCGGCGTGGCTCCCGCCGCCGTCCACCCCCGACGACGAGCTCGTGCGTCGCGGCCCGCGTGGTCGCTACGTGCCGAACACCTCGCTCTTCGGTCCGAGCTATCGAAGCGCGTATGGCCTCGCGATGGTGATGCACCACCGCGTCATCCCCGGCCGTGGCACCACCGACACAGGCGAGCCCGCGCCGCCCACGCTCTACGACGAGGGCGTGCGCGCCCACGGCTCGGTCAGCTACGGCTCGATCCTCCGCGGCACGAGCCACGGCTGTCACCGTCTCTACAACCACTTGTCGGTGCGCCTCAGTGGCTTCCTGCTCGCGCACCGGAACCACGTGCGTCACGGCTCGATGCAGGTGCTCTATTCGCGCCGCGCGCGCTCACCCAACGGCCCCGTCCAGCTCCGCATCCGCTCGCGTGGTTATCGCTACGAGCTCACGCCGCCCATCGACGTGAACGTGCTCCGCGGCAACGTGCTCGGCTCGGTGCAAGAAGCACCCGGCGGCATGCGCCCGCTCCCGCGAAGCGCCCAGGCCGACGCGACCGCGAGCGCAGCCGCCGACGAGAACCTCTGACAGTCAGCGCACCTCGGCGGTCCAGGTCACCTGGATCGCCGGGTCGAGCGACGCCGACACCGAACAGTACTTCTCGACACCGAGGCCCACCGCGCGGGTGACCTTGTGTGCATCGAGCGGCCTCTCTCCCGCCTTGCCGTGCGCGACGAAGCGGAGGCGAACTGCCGTGTACGGCGCGGGCGTCGCGTCCTTGCGATCTCCCTCCGCATGCACCTCGAGGTCGTCGAGCGGCTCACCCTGCTTCCGCAGGATGTGGACGATGTCCATCGACGCGCAGCTGGCGATCGCCGTCAGGAGAATCTCCATCGGACGCATGCCGCGTCCCTCGCCGCCGATGTCCGGTGAGCCGTCGATGACGACCTCTCCGCCACTGCCCGCCACGGCGCGGAACGCCGCAGTCCCGATCCTGTGCATCGCCACGGTCATCGGCTTCGCCATACGAACCTCGTCTTCCAACCGGCCCCCGAGTCAGAGACCGCGAAACAATCGATTCACGACCTGAAGGGACGCGGTGGTGGGGGGTCCAGGGCGAGCTCCGCAGGCCGAAGGCCGAGGATGTTTGAGCATCGGACCCCCCTCCGCCGCGGCCCGACTCGAAGCGGGGATTCTCTCTCGCTCTCTCAGTCGAACAACGTCGACGACAGATACCGATCACCGCGATCACAGAGAATGCACACCACGGTGCCAGTCTCGCCGCGATCGAAGAGCCGCTTGCACGTGAGGCGGGCCGCCCACACAGCGCCCGCTGCGCTCATGCCCACGAGCACGCCTTCTTTGCGTCCCAGCCGGCGCGCCTCGATCTCCGCCGCGTTCTGGTCGACGTCCACGTGCTCGTCGACCCACTGGCTGTCGTAGATCTTCGGCAGATACGCCTCGGGCCACCGGCGAATGCCGGGGATGCACGAGCCCTCCGTGGGGCGACAGCCGAGGATACGCACCGTCTTGCCCGCTGCGGCGGCATGCGCGCGGAGCGCGCGACTGACACCCATGATGGTGCCAGTCGTGCCCATCGCCGACACGAAGTGCGTGACCTCGCCGTTCGTGTCGCGCCAGATCTCGGGGCCCGTCGTCTCCTCGTGGGCGCGCCAATTGTCCGGGTTGGAGAACTGGTCGAGCATGACGAAGCCTTCGCGTTCCACCATCTCGCGGGCCTTGTCGATCGCCGCCTCCATGGATCCCGCGCTCGGCGTGAGCACCACGTCCGCTCCGAACGCGCGCATGAGCTTCACGCGCTCCGCCGTCGCGCTCTCGGGCATGACGAGCGAGATCGGGTAGCCGCGCGCCGTCGCGATCATGGCGAGCGCGATGCCCGTGTTGCCGCTCGTCGGCTCGACGAGGCGCGCGCCCGGTCCGATCGTGCCGCGTGCCTCGGCGCCGAGGATCATGAACTTCGCGGGTCGATCCTTGACGCTGCCCGCGGGGTTGTTGCCCTCGAGCTTGCCGAAGAGGCGGATGCCCGCGCTGCGCGGATCGTCCGCGGGAAGGCCGGTCTGGAGCGCGACCATCGGCGTCTCGCCGACCCGATCGAGGATGGACATGGGCCCCTTCATGCGTTCCCCGGCCACACGGCGTCAAGCACGGTGCGCACGACCCAGGCCGGGCCACGGGCGCCCACGTGAGATCACGCGTTGCTCGATGAATGGGATCGGCGGCCGAACGTCCGAGGCGCCCATGCGCCTCGTCCTCGCCCTCACGCTCTCCATCCTCGCCGTTCCGTCGATCTCCGTCAGCGCGGCACACGCGCAGTCGATCGACTGCCAAGCCGTCCGTCGCACGCGCATCTTGGCGCGGCTCCGAGGGCTCGACGCGCCCAATCTGGCAGCGCTCGAGCGGACGACGTGCGGCGGCATCGCCGATCTGCGCACGCTCTTCGCCATCGCGCGCCCATCCGATGACTGCATGCGCATGACCACGATGTACGCGCTCGCGGCCGCCGTCGGCGACGAAGACCTCGCTCAGATCGACGGCACGCGTCTCGCGGTCTGCCGCGCCGGCAACCTCGGCGAGGTCGACGAGTGGCCGAACGGCCGCCGCATCCGCTCGGCGACGTCGTGGGTCTACCCGAGCGGCCGCCGCTTCACGGGCGTCGGCCGCCAGCTCCTCTACCCCACGGGCGAGACAGCGCGCACAGGTGATGGAACCTGGCGCTACCCGAACGGCACGACAGTCGACCCCGACAGCCGCCGCTTCCACCTCCCGAGCGGCCGCGTCGTCGACAGCGAGCGCGAGCTCATCGCCTGGACCTGCTCCCGCGTCGGCGCCGACCGCTGCGAGGGCGTCCTCGACGACCTCCCCGCCGCGTGGGGCGACGTGCGAGGCGCCCTGATCACGATGCTCGCCTGGGAAGGCCGCGACACCGATTGATCCACCTCACGGACTCGGCGACCCTCGTGGTTTGCGATGTGTGCTGAATGGCAGATGTCGCCGAGAGTGAGGAATCGGCGATTCGATCGATCGCCGATCAGCCCTCGACGGCCAGATGTAACGACTGGAATCACGGAACTTGTTGCTCCGCGCCACAGCGAAGAAGCCGACCTCGCGATGGGACCCTATTGCGGGCACCTGACGGCACTCCCACAGAACGGCTTCGGCCGCACGGCCGTCGTGCAACTCGGATCTCGTGGTGACGAGCTCGACGTCGACATTTCGCTGCGGACCCACCGAGGCCGCTCGGACCGGTCGTGTCGTTCCTCGTGAGACGCCACGGCGACGCCCCCGGTTGGCGTGGGATGTCGGTATGCCTCGCTCGACACACGGCGCCGCCCGGCCGAAATGAGCTGAGGCGCGCTCTGAGCGCGAGGCGACGCGGGCCGTTCGTTCGTGGCGCCGATGCGCCGCGGCCGCCTCGAGCTCGCATGGGCCCGCGTCTGGCTTGCGGGTGAGAAGGAGACGACGCGAGGGGCGCGCGGGCGGGGGTCGCAGCGCAGCGTCGGCGCGGAGACGACACGCGGAGCGGAGGCCCCCGCCCGCGCGACCCGTCCACTCGGTTTCATCTCGCTCCGGCGCTCAGCGCGACCTCCGCGGGGTGACTGCGCGGGGGTCGTGGGGCCTGCTACGGTCGCGGCCCATGTCGTCCCGAAAGACGCGCTTCGCTTCGTTCGTCGTCGTCCTCGCGCTCGCGCTCGTCGCGCTCGAGGGGTGCGTGGTCGTGCCTCGCTACGCGCGCGGCGTGGTCTCCGATCCCGCGATGGCCTCGAGCGATGGCCTGCTCACGCGGTCGATCCGCAAGCTGCGGAACAGTCGCGAAGGTGCGGCTGGCGGTGATGGGGTGGCGGCCGGTGGTGGGTGCGGCTGCGGGAATTGAGATGTCCCGCTGGTCGCACAGGTCGCGTGTCGTCGCGTCGCTCGCGCTCCTCGGCGCGGGCGTCTCGTCGATCACGCTCGGCGTGAGCTCGCTCGTCACGGGTCAGTCGATCGAGGAGACGCCTCCGCCGAACGGGGTCCTCTCGATCGACGCGTTCGCTCAGCCCGATGGCAACCCGCTGCCCGATCCGGACCTGCGCATCGATCGCTTCGGCGCGCGCCTCTCGGTGTTCCACCAGACGGGACGCGGCTACCAGTCGCAGGCGGAGATCGACGCGAGCGGGCGCGGCTCGGAGTTCGTGTTCATCGCGAACCCCGTGATCTACACGCACATCACCCACCGCGAAGGCATCACGCACGACGTCTACCTCCCGATCGACATCCTCACGTCGGCCTCGACCGATGCGCTGGACGCGGTCTCGACGGCGTCGCGCGACAACGAGTCGTTCACGCTCGACGTCACGACGACGATCCCCGACGGCAACGACACGCGGTATTTCCTGCGCTGGGGCGCGCACGTGGAAGAGGAGCTGAAGGCTGGCAATGGCGGCCTCGGCATCTCGCTCGATCTGGCAGACGACAATGCCCAGCTGATCCTGGGCGTGGATGCAATCGTCGACATCTTCGATCCCGTTCAATACAATGGTACCGATCTGGGGCTCACGGAGCGACTGACGCTGTCGGCCAATGGCACGCTCAGTCAGTTGCTCTCGGAGACGACGACGCTGGCGGTCAGTGTCGGGCTGACTGGACAGATCGGTCACATCCAGACGCCGTGGAACTCCGTTCCACTCACCGATGGGACCGTGCGCGACGGAGGGCGCACCGCAGACCTCTTTCCGCCGTCGCGGCTGCGGGCGGCGGCGAGCGCCCGCCTGGCGCAGGCGGTCCCCGACTCGCGGACGTACCTTCAAGCCGCCTATCGCCTGTACCTCGACGACTACGGCGTCGTGGCGCACTCCGCCGAAGGGACCGTCACGCAGTACCTCACGGACGACTTCTGGCTCCGCGGCAGCTACCGGTTCCACTCGCAGGGAGCGCCTTATTTCTGGGCGAACGAGCTCCCGCGCAGCTCGGCGCTCCGCATGTACCGGACCGCCGACTCGGACCTCGCTGCCCTCGACCTCCACGAGGTCTCTGCCAGCTTCCGCTACTTCTACGATCGACAGGGCCAGCCCAGCGACCGCAGCGGCTACGTCGAGCTCGGCTACACGTACTACGGCCGCTCGAACTCCCTCGAGATCCACATGGGCACGCTCGGCTTCCAGACCGCCTTCTGGTAGCAGGTCAGAGTCGAAGACTGCCGATCAACTGACCACCACCCCGAATGGTGGGCGACCCGAGGTCGTCGATCGTCGTCCCCAGATCCCCAGCCAGCCAGAGCGACCCTCGCGGGAACGACAGACCGAATGCGCCCGACAAGCCCGCACGAAGTCGCCACGCATCGTGCGTTCCGCCCGTCACTGCGACGTCGACCGCAGGCGTGAGCGCGAAGAGCACGTCGAGCGCGGACGTGCGCGCCGTCGTGAACACCAGCTGAAGGCCCACATCCGCGCGCGCGCCCGCGTCGACGCCATCGGTCGTGAGCACCAACGCGCCCACGGACGTGACGAGGATCAACCGATGATCCGCGAAGCGCGTCAGCACCGGCCGCACGCCGATGGACAACGACGCTCCGCCCACGAGCGGTAGGCCCGTGGCCCCGACCGTGAGCGGGATGGGGAGCGTGAGCGCGTGCGCCACGTTGACCTCGAGCGGCATCCCCACGGACGCGGCGAGCTCTCCTTCACGCAGGTCGATCGGCATCGCCTGTGCCGCACTTCGCGAGACGAAGAACAGAGCGAGCCCGAGCGACGCGACGGCGCCGAGGACACGGTTCACGGCGCACCTCGACCGACGCCCGGTGGCCAGCGGCTGTCGTCGTCGAGGGGCTCGAACGAGCCGCCGGTGCGCGGAAAGAGGAGCGCGTCGATCATCCACGCGACGCGGTCGCGCGCGGTCGCCTCGTCGATGCTCGGCGTGCCTGCGGCCTCGGACTCGCTCGCGCTCACGTCGTCCGCCACCTGCATGTGGTTCATCCCGTCGATCACCACGAGCTCCGCGGGCCGCCCGCTCGTGGCGAGCGCGCGCACGCCCTCGCGCGTCTGCGTGATGGACACGCGCGCGTCCGCGCTGCCGACGATCGAGAGGGCTCGCCCCTGCGATCGAGGACGCAGCGTCGAGCCCGACGGATAGCTCGCGAGCAAGACCAGCTCGTCGAAGTCGTCGGGACGCTCGTCCCACAGCGACGCCGACACCACACCACCGAGGCTGTGACCGAGGATCGCCGCGGGTCGATCGTCCATCGTGCCGAAGAGCGCATCGGAGGGATCGGCGGCGCGCCTGCGCAGCGCGACGAGCGCCTCGATCGCGTTGCCTTGCTCGAAGAACGCGAGATCGAGCGCATGCGAGGGCACGAGCACGACGAAGCCGCGCGACGCGAGGTGCACAGCGAGCCACGCGTAGCGTTCGGGCGCGACGAGCCCGCCGTGCACGAACACCGCGACGGGACGCGCGCGTGCGTTCGATCCGTCGACCTCGACCGGCACGAAGACGTCGACGTCGATGCGCTCGTCGACACGCACTCGCACCGCGCGAGGCACGAGCCGCACGCCGTATGGGCCGTCCTCACCGAGCGAGGCGACGTCGTCGAGGGCGGCGGCGGATGCATCCGGGGAGCGCACGACACGCGCGGGCTCGACACACGCTGCGGCCAGGATCGAGAGGACGCACAGGGAGCTCCACGCGAGCGCGCGAAGGACGTCCTTCATCGGATAGAGTGCTGCCATGCGCACGTCTTCCTGGGCTCTCGTCACGCTCGTGTTCCTCGCGTCCTCGCTCGTCCTCGGCTGCACGTCGACGGTGGTCTACGGCGGCCGCGGCGGTGCCGGCAATCGCTACCAGCACTTCGCCGCCGGCTACCTCGGGTGCCGCGCGCGCGACATCACGATCGAGGAGTTCGCCGAGGATCCGGGCGGCAACTCCTCGTGGGTCGCGAGCTGCCAGAACCAGCGCGTCGTGTGCGGCGGCTTCCCGGGCAGCTCGGTGCACTGCGTCGAGGCGCGAGACCTGCCTCCGATCACGGAGTGACGCAGGTCTGGGTAGGGCGGGGGCTCGTCCCCCGCCGATCGCGATGGGGGTGCGGGGGTCGAGCCCCCGCATCGAGCGCCGGAGGCGCGGGAAACAGAGCTACTCGTCGTCCTTCGAGAGCTTCGCGAGCACGCTGAAGTCCTCGAGGGTCGTCATGTCGCCCTTGATCTCGCGGCCCGCGGCGACCTCCTTGAGGAGCCGTCGCATGATCTTGCCGCTGCGCGTCTTGGGCAGCGTGTCCGTGAAGCGGATGTCGTCGGGTCGCGCGAACTTGCCGATCTCCTTCGCGACGTGATCGAGCAGCGCCTCCTTCATCGTCTTGCCGGCGATCTCGCCCTGCTTGAGCGTCACGAAGGCCACCAGCGCCTGACCCTTGAGGTCGTCGGGACGTCCCACGGCGGCGGCCTCTGCGACGCTCCTGTGCGCGACGAGCGCGCTCTCGATCTCTGCCGTGCCGAGGCGATGGCCCGCGACGTTCACGACGTCGTCGACGCGGCCCATGACCCAGAAGTAGCCGTGCTCGTCGCGGCGCGCGCCGTCTCCCGTGAAGTAGATCGGCCACGTCTTGCCGTTCTCCACCGCGGCCGGAAAGCGCGTGTAGTACGTCTCCCGGAAGCGCGCGTCGTCACCCCACACAGTTCGCATGATCGAAGGCCACGGACGCTCGACGACCAACAACCCACCTTCGTTCGGGCCCGCCTCGGTGCCGTCCTCGCGCAGCACCTTCGGTCGCACACCGAAGAAGGGCACCGTGCAGCTGCCGGGCTTGGTGGGAATCGCGCCCGGAATCGGCGTCATCATCATCCCGCCCGTCTCCGTCTGCCACCACGTGTCGACGATCGGACAGCGGTCGTCGCCGATCATCTTCCGGTACCACATCCATGCTTCCGGATTGATGGGCTCACCCACCGTACCCAAGAGTCGCAGGGAGCTCAGGTCGTGCTTCATCGGATAGTGGTCACCCCACTTCACGAACGCACGAATGGCCGTGGGCGCCGTGTAGAGAATCGAGACGCGGTGTCGCTCGACGATGTCCCAGAACCGGCCGGGATCGGGCTGATTCGGCGCGCCTTCGTACATCAAACACGTGGCGCCGTTCGCGAGAGGGCCATAGACGATGTAGCTGTGGCCCGTCACCCAGCCGACGTCGGCCGTGCACCAATAGACGTCTTCGTCCTGTAGATCGAAGACGTACTTGGTCGTCGCGTAGGCCCCGACCATGTAGCCGCCGGTGGTGTGGAGAACACCCTTGGGCTTTCCCGTGGTGCCTGACGTGTAGAGGATGAAGAGCGGCTGTTCGGCGGGCAGCGCAGGCGCGGGGCAATTCGCGTTCACCGACTTCATCACGTCGTGCCAGTCGAGGTCACGGCCCGGGACCATCGAGATCTCGTTGTTCGTTCGGCGGAGCACGATCGAGTGCTCGATGCCCGGTGTCTCCTCGAGGGCCTTGTCGACGTTCGTCTTGAGCGGCACGACCGAGCCGCGTCGCCACGCGCCGTCCTGCGTGATGATGAGCTTGGCCTGCGCGTCGTTGACGCGATCGCGCACGGCCTCGGCCGCGAAGCCTCCGAAGATGACGGTGTGGATGGCGCCGAGGCGCGCGCACGCGAGCATGGCGATCGCGGCCTCGGGGACCATGCCCATGTAGATCGCGACGCGATCGCCGGCCTCGATGCCGAGCTTCTTCAGCACGTTCGCGAAGAGGCAGACCTCGCGGTGCAGCTGGAGGTACGTGTAGACGCGGACGTCGCCGGGCTCGCCCTCGAAGATCAGCGCGGCCTTGTTCTTCCGCGGTCCCGTGAGGTGGCGATCGAGGCAGTTGTAGGCGAGGTTCGTGGTGCCATCGGCGAACCACTTCGCGTGCGGCGCGTTCGAGTAGTCGAGGCCCTCCTTCGGCTCCTTGAACCAGTGGAGCTCCTTCGCGATCTCGAGCCAGAACGCGTCGGGATCGTCGATCGAGCGCTTGTACATGGCCTCGTATGCCCCCCGGTTCGGGATGCGGGCCTTGGACGCGAAGTCCGCCGGGGGATCGAAGAGACGCGACTCGCGCGACACGCTCTGGATGGACTGGGTCATGGGGCGGCGATTGTCGTTCCGTTCGCGCCCGTTGTGAACCCCGCGCGCTCTCCTCGTTCCCGTCGCCGCGTTCCCCGTCTCCGCATGATAGAGGACGCCGCGTGTCGCACGCCGCAGACGTTCCCTACCGCTCCTTCGAGCCGCTCCGCGGTGCGCCGATCGCGCTCGGTCTCGCGGGGGCGACGCTGCTCGAGCGACGCGGCTCTCTCGCGCCGAAGGTCGCGACGTTCGAGACGTCGATGCGTGCGTTCGTCGGGCTCGCCAACCGCGCGCGTGCGCTCCTCGCGTCCGGCTTCGTCGAGGACGCGCCCGAGAGCGACACGTCCCTCTCGACGGCGAGCCTCGAGGATCACGACGCGATCGCGCGCTACGCGGGGTCGATCGACCGGACCCGATCGCTGCCGCTGCAGGAGATGTCGATCGCGCACGCGCTCCGCCCGAAGCTCGCGCGTCGCGACCCGCGCGTGGCGGAGATGATCGCGACCCTCATGCTGCTCGCGTGGCCGGTCACGTTCGACGTCGGTGCGCTGCTCGCCGAGCTCGACGGTCCGGAGGAGGCGCTCACGAAGGTCCTCGATCGCGAGCTCGCGCGGAGCAAGAGCAGCTACCCGAAGGAGCTCGTGCGGCAGGCGATGATCCACGGCTCGGGCGAGAGCTGCACCCTCGCGCTGCGCGCGCTCTCACGCACGAAGGACCCCGACGCGTGGCTCGACGTGCTCATCGAGGGCGACCCCTTCTTCGATCGCACCCACGTCCCCGCGCTCACCGCGCTCGCGCCTTCGGCTCCGTCGAAGGACATCGCAAAGATGGCCCGCGAGATCGCCAAGGACCTCGCCCCCGCGCGCCGACCGACGAAGCGACGTCGCTGACGTTTCAGATCGACGCACGCGAGCGAGGCAGCGTCACGGACGTGCTCCGCGCAGCGTGCCTGGCGTCCCTCCGACCCAGGTCGCGGAGAAGGAGCGGAAGTCCGAGTCGAAGGTGCCAGTGTAGTGCGCCGTGATGATGTCCATCGTCTCGGTGCCTCCGCTCGCCGACTCACCCTGCCAGTCGAGGGTGCGCGCCTGGCAGTCGACCCGCCCGCGGATCTGCTCGTCTCCCACGGATCCGTCACTGCCCATCCAGTGGAAGGCCCCGACGAGATCCGGGCCCGCCTCGCGGAGCGACAAGGTGAAGTCCCAGTGCGTGCCGCCCTCGTCGTCGCCGCTGCCGGTCCAGGAGCCGACCGCGCACGACATCCCGCTCGTGGCCTCGGTGCGCTGTGCGCCCCCGCAGCCCGAGGTCGTGAGTGTGAGTACCAGGGTGAGGGGGAGTGAGCGTGCCAGTCCGCGCTTCGTCGCAGTCGTGCTCGCGGAGGAGGTCACAGGATGCAGTCCGCCATGCTTCGCGCTGCGTTGTTGTCCTCGTGGCACTCGACGACGAGCGCGCGCTCGTCGGCCGTCGCCTCGAACACCCCATCCGCAGGCACGTCCGCCTCGCAGCTGACCGTCGTGCACACGCCGGGCGCCACGGGCTCGGTGGTGCGCAGATCACAGAGGCGCGTGCGATCGGCGCCGACGATCTGATCGAAGACGACCTGAAGGCCGGTGTCGAGGAACACCGTGCCTCGGTTGCAGAGCGTGGCCTCCATGCGCGTGCGGTCGTCGGCGAGACACACGGCGGACACCGAGCGGATCGTGAGGTCGGGGCCGCCGTCGCCGAGGGTTCCCTGCACGTTCTGTCGGAAGTTGTTGAGGCCCGGAGTGGACCAGTTGTCTCCCATCTCGCTCGTGCGCGGCACGGTGCCGTCGTCGTTCACGTTGGTCACGTGATAGGCGTGCTGGTTCCAGATCCGGCGCGAGCCGGCCCAGCCGTCGCGCCCGTCGCGATAGACACGCAGCTCGGCCACACAGGCCTCGTGCGTCGCGATGCAGCGCGTCGCCGAGCACTGGTATCCAGCACCGCAGTCCGTCGGTGCGGCGCACTCGCAGAAGCCGCCCGTGCACGTGCCGCTCACGCAGTCGTCGGGCGAGTCGCAGCGTAGGCCCTCGTGGATGGGATCGGTCGCCGGGCAGTAGCCTGGATTGCACGGCCCGCTCATGCCCACGACCATCTCGGCGGAGCCGTCCCCGTCGACGTCGGCGACGATCGGATTCTCCGTCCACGTGGAGCTGAAGCGAGGCTGCGAGAACAACACGGTTCCGTCGCGACCGTCGTAGATGCGCACGAAGCACTCGTCGCCGTAGACCACCTCGGCGCGGCCATCGGCGTTGAAGTCGAAGACCGACGAGCCGGTCCGCCGGCTCGACATGTCCTGCGAAGGTCGAGACCACACCCTCGTATCGCGCGAGGCCACGTCGAACACCTCGTAGGCTCCGCCGAACGCGACGCCGATCTCCGGACCGCCGTCACCGTCGAAGTCGGCGATGGTCGGCGGACCACCGCCCGAGCCGGGGGATGCGGAGAAGACGTGGATCGGCTCGCCGTCGAGCGTGTAGACCCCGACACGACCGAGGCCGGTCTGACTGACCACCATCTCGGGCGCCCCCACGACGTCACCGCGCACACCGGGGAAGTCTCCGAAGTCCGCCACGGCCGCGTAGCCCGCGCCTGCGCCACCGGAGAAGGCGGCCTCGAGCAGGAACGTGCGGCTCGTCGAGTCGTACTCCCAACGTCCATTGTGTTGCACGACCTCGAAGCGACCGTCGCCGTCGAAATCTCCGCCGACCAGCGGTGCTCCGTGCGCGACGTGGACCCATCCCGGGATCGTCGTGATGCGTCGTCCCATCGGATCCCACACGCCCCCCTCGAAGAACGACTCGGGCCGACCGTCGTCGTCGATGTCGTAGAGCGAGACGGCGCCCCACTGGCACTCTGTGGACCCGAGTCGATCGTCGGTGGTGCCATCGGCCAGCGTGCTGTTCCAGAGGCGCGTGAGCGTACCGTCGATCGCGACCGAGTACGCGACGAGACCTCCGAGGTGTCGCGCGGCGACGATCTCGGGCGTTCCGTCGCCGTCGAGATCACCGATCGCAGGCGTGACGGGCGAGTTCAGGAGCTCATCGCTCGCGGGCATCGTTCCCTGCACGCGGCAGGTCGCGCCGTCGATGATGCGGAGGAAGCCTTCGCCGTCGCACACGCGCGGGACGCCCTCGACGTACGTCACGCGACCGACCGCGACGATCGAGGGACGCGACGGGATGTCGGGGTTCTCCGTGATGCCGAAGTCCGCGACGAGCGGCGTGTGCAAGAGCGCGATCGCGTCGGGGTAGGGGTCGCCCTCGGGCGCCACGGTGAACGTGCATTGGAGCTGGGGGATGACCGCGCCGGGCGAGGCGCTGCGCTCGCACATCGGATCGAACTGGCCGTCGCCCCAAGGCACACACGCGCCGTCCAAGCAGCGCGCATCTCCCTCGCAGCGCTCGCCGGCGCCGCACGCGGGCAGCGCCGAGTCGCGTGCGGGGATCGGGGCATCGATCGTCGAGAAGGCGTCGTCGTCGGGACCCCCGCCGTCCGTGCCCTCCACACAGCGCATGTTCACGCAGCGCTCGCCCGGGTCGCAGTCCGAGCTGGTGTCGCACTCGGGCATCGTGCCGCCGCCGTCGCAGTCGCAGGCCGCGAGGCTCGACGCGAGGGCCACGATCGAGAACAGAAGCGCGAGGTCTGAGCGCTGGTGCATCGCGCGACGATACACCTCGACACGTCCGACGCGTGAGTCGCACACTCGGCCCGATGCCCGCGCTGCTCGACTCACGCATGGAACGAACGGCTCGTCGAGCGCTCGCCATCACGGCCCTCGGGGTCTTCGGGTGTACGGGGACCCTCGTCGAGGACGACGCGGGCACGCGACGCGACGCGCTTGGTCTCGACGCCGACGAGAGCGCCGCGGATGCTCTGCCATCAGACGCGGGAGGCTCGCGCGAGGACACGCCGGTCGCCACGGATGCAGCGAGCGCTGGCAGTGGCTGTGCGGCGCACGACTACCTCTTCTGCGAGGACTTCGAGTCTGCGAGCCCTGGCACGTTGCCCGAGGGCTGGAGTGTGGCGTTCGGTTGGCAGGACGAAGACACCGAGCCAGCGGTCTCGGAGCTCTCCGCGCACGGCGGCACCCGCGCGCTGCGCTCGGCGCTCGCGATCGATGGTCAGCGTCGCGCCGAGCACTCGCTCGCATCGCTCGGTGAGCACCGCGGGGTGCACTGGGGCCGAGTGTTCTATCGGGTGGAGGCGCCGGCGTACGTGCCGACGTCGGGCGTCGTACACAACACGATGTTGGCGTTGATCGGCGGCGGCGAGGCGCGCGTCGTCGACACCGTGATCGGCGGCTCGGGCGCGCACCAATTCCTCTACAACATCCCCGACGACAGCTGCTGTGCGGGCTCGTCGTACGATTACCGCACGTACGATGGAGACTGGCATTGTGCCGAGTGGCAGGTGGACTGGACCACCCAGAGCTATCGATTCTTCATCGATGGTGCGGAGGTCACGTCCATCGCGCTCGACCGAGGCGCGGGCACCACGGGGGCGGCCATGGACGAGTTCGACCGCGTGGCGCTCGGGTGGCGCAACTACCAGATGCCGCCGACGCCGTACGACTCCTTCTTCGACGATCTGGCGTTCGACGACACGCGCGTGGGCTGCGAGTAGCCATGTCGTCGGCCCCTTCACTGCCCGAGATGCTGGGTCACTGGCACATCGTCGCGACGACGTTGCCCTTCTGGAATGGAAAGCGTGGTGCGCGCGTCGAGTACGTCGATCTCGGCGACGCGACCTGGCGGGACATCGTGCGCTACGAGGACGCGCGCGGACGCACCAAGGAGATCGCCGGTCGTGATCGGCTGACCGGTGGACCCACCGCCGTCGACGCACGCGTGAGGTGGCGTGGTGAAGGCTGGCTCGCGTGGATCTCGAGCGACTGGCGCTTTCTCGAGGTGGACCCGGACGGCCAGTGGGCCATCACGTGGTTCTCTCGCGCGAGCTTCCGCGTGACGCCGGAAGGCATGGACGTCTACACGCGCTCGCGTGGACAATCGGGCATCGACGCGCTCGTCGAGCGCGCTGCGTCACGCGCGGAGGCTGCGCGCTGTGGCGCGTGGTTCCGCACGGAGTGAGGCCATGGCCACGAAGAAGAAAGTCGTGCTCCCCGACAAGGAGAGAGTTCACTCGGCGTTGTCCAAGGCGCTGGCGGACGCGCTGGCTGCCATGGCGAGCGTGGCCGAGGACACCCGCAAGGGCGCCACGCACGAGGAGAACCGGAGCGAGGGCGACAAAGACATGCGCGCGACGGAACAGAGCTACGTCGCGCGTGGTCAGGCGATGCGCACGGAGCAATTGGCCGAAGAGGCCAGTCGCTTCACGACGGTGCCAGTGCGCCGGTTCGAGCCCGACGCCAAGATCGGCATCGGCTGCCTCGTGCGCGCGCGCGTCGACGACGAGCCGCGCGTGTTCTTCGTGTCCGCGCAAGGCGGCGGCACCGAGTTGGTCATCGACGGCCTCGCCATCACCGTGCTGACGCCTGCGTCGCCCGCGGGTCGAGCCATCACTGGAAGACAGGCAGGCGACGAGGTCGAGCTGCTCGTCGCCGGCAAGACACGCCTGTGGGAGATCGAAGAGATCAGCTGACGTTCGTCGTCGCTTCTGCGCGCGAGGTGTGCAGATCCCAGAATCGCTGCGCGACCGTCGACGCCTCGAGCGTGGCCTGGCCCTGATCCCACGGCGTGCCCTTCACCGAGCCCATGACCACGACCTCGCCGACGTAGACGCCCCGCGGCGCGAGCGCCACGTGGAGCAGGCCCGTCGCCTTGTGCTGGGCGGCTTTTCCGATGGCGACGCCCATCGCGCCGACCTGCACTGCGAAGCCGTCGACTTTGGGGTCGTAGAAGCAGAAGCCTCCTCCCGTCACGAGCAGTGAGCCCTTGGCGGCCTCGAGGTCGGGGAGCGCCTCCTGGGTCGCGGCGATCATGCCGTGCACGCTCACGTGGAGGACCGCATCGAGCGACTCGACGGCGTCCTTGGTCAGATCGCTCGCGCCGAACGAGAGTGCGTTCCAGTGGATGACGGTGGTGGGGCCGAGCGCCTTCTTCACGTCCCGGATCATCCCGCGCACCATGTCGAGCTGTCCGAGGTCGGTGGGAAAGGCCCGCGCCGTGATCCCCTCCTTCGTCAGCGCCTCCGCTGCTGCCGTCACGCGATCGGCGTTCCGCGCGACCAGCGCGACGGCGTAGCCCTCCTTGCCGAACCGACGTGCGACGGCCTCCGAGATGCCGGGGCCGTGTCCACAGACGATGATCGTTCCTTTGCTCATGCGCGCTCCTCCGTTGGCGGCGAGCATGCGCGACCGGCGTGCCGATGCGAAGGGTGCGCGTTGTCTATTCGCAGGGGATCCCGCTCAGCCACGCTTGGTGCGCGTCACGTCTCGCTTGGCGCGCGGGCGTGTGCCGAGGATCTCGATGAGTGACTCGACCGCGGCGTCTTCACGCTCGACGGTGCCGCCGCGTGCGCGTCGCGCCTCGACGAGACGGACCTCGAGGTCGTCGTTGGGCGTCGGGCTCGCGCCGAGCGCGCGTTGCTCGGCGAGTCGGTGTCCGTAGCCGAGCCAGCTCTCGATCGCGTCGGGCGCCCCAGCGGGATCGTGCGTCCGCCCCACCATGGCCGCGATCGGCTCGGGCAGTGCCCACTTCTTCGCGATCGCGGTGCCGACATCCACGTGGCACGCGTCGATGATCTTCAGCCACAGCGACTCACCCATCACGGGCACACCCAGCTGGCGCAGCAGCTGGCGTTCCGTGTCGAGCAAGAGCGCGCCGACGACGGGCTTGCCCACGTCGTGGAGGAGCCCCGCGAGGTGGACCTCGTCTCCGGCCACGGGCTCGCCGCGCGCGAGCGCACGCCCCAACGTGCCGACAGCGATGCAGTGGCTCCAGATCGCGTGGAACGCCCTCGCCACGGCGGGATCGCGCGATCGGAACACCTCGCGCGCGGCACACTCCGTCAAGAGCGTCTTGAGGCGCCTCGCGCCGATGCGCGTGACCGCTGCCTCGAGGCTCGTGATCCGCGACGCGCCCCCGAGGGCCGCACTGTTCGCGAGCTTGAGCACCGCGGGCACCACCAGTGGATCGCCCTCCAGCTCGGCGGCCACCCGACCGAGGCCCACCGACTCGTCGCGCACGAGATCGAGCGCGCGCAGCACGACGCGAGGCATCGAGGGAAGTGGCAGGCGATCTCGCTCGAGCCTCTCGCGGATGATCTCGCGGAGGCGGGTGCCCACCGCGCGTGTCTGCGCGATCTCGATGCGCTCGACCTCTTCTTTGGTCGTGCGCGCGCCGCGGAGAGCACCGCTCAAGTGCGTCGCGACCTTGGGGGTCAGCGCGGCCTCGAGCGCGAGCCGCAGCTCGCGCATGGAGCCGGGTCGGTCGTCGGGCGACTTCGACAGGGTGCGCGCGACGAGCTCGTCGAGGCCCT
This sequence comes from Deltaproteobacteria bacterium, assembly GCA_017303575.1. GTDB lineage: Bacteria > Myxococcota_A > Polyangia > Polyangiales > Sandaracinaceae > JAFLCL01. The sequence continues at coordinate 40,423 of JAFLCL010000015.1, read as the reverse complement.
CGGGGATCGTCGCGTCGATCGATCGCAGCGTGGGCGGTACCTCGCACGCGTGCGAGACGATCAGCTGACCGGCGGAGTCCGACATGAACGGGGGCCGTCCCGTCAACGTCTCGAACAGCACCACGCCGATCGAGTACACGTCGCTGCGCGCGTCGAGACAGCGCGCGCCCACGCACTGCTCCGGTGACATGTACGTCGGTGTCCCGAGCACGAGGCCCGTGCGCGTGCGCCGAACGTCACCGTGGCCGATCAGCTTCGCGATCCCGAAGTCGAGGATCTTCACGCGTTCGCCGTCGGCATGGCGCGCGAGGAAGAGGTTTTCTGGCTTGAGGTCACGGTGGACGATCCCGCGCTCGTGCGCGGCCTCGAGCGCGTCGCACGCCTGGCCGAAGAGCGCGACGACCTCCGCGGGACGCATGCGCTCGACGCGCTCGAGGCGAGCGCCCAGCGTCTCGCCCTCGAGCAGCTCCATCACGAGGAAGTGGACGCCATCGCTCTCGCCGAGGTCCATGACGTCGACGATGGCCGGATGTCGGATGCGATTGGCCGCGCGTGCCTCGTCGAAGAAGCGAGCCACGAGATCCGGATCACGCGCGACGTCGTCGCCGAGCACCTTCACCGCCGCCCGACGTGGCAGGGACACGTGCTCCGCGTAGTACACGGTGCCCATGCCGCCCTGCCCGAGCTCGGTGATCAGCCGGTAGCTACCGAGCACGCGACCGCACAGACCGAGGACACTCGACGCGACCGGGGCAGGTCGCGGTTTCGAGGACACGGACGCACGTGTGGCACGTGTGGCGACGAGAGCCATCGACGACTCATCGGACGTGATCCCTGCGAGCTTGAGGGCATCCGCTCTCGGCCCCCGCGTGGCGTCAGAACATCTCGTCCGAGCCGAAGTCTGAGTCACCGCCCCCCACGTCGATCTGAAGCAGGTAGCCGGGGTCGGTGCCGAGCGCGACGGTGCGCCCATCGATCGCGTCGGCGACCATCGACACCGCGTGCCACACCCCTTCGGTGAGCACGACGAGCACCACGACGCGCGTGAAGCACGCGGCGGGATCGATCTGGACCTGCGCGGCCGAGTCGGAGCCGGCGTGTCCTCGCGAGATCACGGCCACCGTGACCCTGGCGGCGAAGTCGGCGACCCCGCTCGTGCATCCGCTCGCGCCGCCCGCATCTTCGGCCAGCTGCGCGAGGAGCGCCTGCGCCTGCGCCACGTAGTGGCGACGCGCCTCGGCCTCCGCGCCTGCGTCGTCGGTCGTCGGGGGTGCGAACTGCGACCAGTCACCGCCGAAGCAGCAGCAGCAGCCGCTCACGTCGATCGCGGTCACGATCGCGAGCGCGAAGAAGAAGGCTCTGGTCATGGTGCGCAGACTCGCATGACACGAGATGCAGCACAGGATCGATGAGCGTCAGCGTGACAACAGGACGCTACCCTCGCGTCGCGTGGCGAGGGGGCCCGCAGGCCGAGCGCAGAAAGGAGACGAGCTCCGCAGGTCGGAACCATGCGGAGCTCGTGCTCTTCGTGGAGATGGCTCGAGCGTGTCAGTCGCGGCGGTACATCGTCACCACGCAGGCTCCACCGAGGCCGAGGTTGTGCTGGAGCGCGACCTTCGCGTTCGGGACCTGACGATCCCCCGCGGTTCCGCGGAGCTGCCAGACGAGCTCGGTGCACTGCGCGAGGCCGGTGGCGCCGAGCGGGTGGCCCTTCGAGAGGAGTCCGCCCGACGGGTTCGTGACCCACTTGCCCCCGAAGGTGTTGTCGCCGTCCCAGATCATCTTCTCGGCCTCGCCCTCGTTCGCGAGCCCGAGGCCCTCGTACGTGAGGACTTCATTGGTCGTGAAGCAGTCGTGGAGCTCGACGACCTGCACGTCCTTCGGCCCCAGGCCCGACTGCGCATAGACCTTGTCGGCCGCGGCCTTCGTCATGTCGAAGCCGACCATCTTGATCATCGAGTGCGCATCGAAGCTCGAGCTGTAGTCGGTCGTCATCGCCTGACCGGCGACCCACACAGGATTCGCGATGCCGTGCTTCTTGGCGAACTCGTCCGAACAGAGGATCGCCGCGGCGGCGCCGCACGTGGGCGGGCAGCACTGGTAGCGCGTGAGCGGATCGAAGACCTCGGGCGAGGCGAGGATCTCGTCGACCGAGTACGTCTCCTGGAAGAGGGCGTACGGGTTCTTCGCCGCGTGCTTGCGCGCCTTCTCCGCGACCTTCGCGAATGTCTCGCGCTTGGTGCCGTACTTCCAGCGGTACTCGCGTCCCGCGCCGCCGAACATCTGCGCGGCGCCCGGCGCGCCCGTCACGCCCTGCTCTTCGTTCATCACGTTCGCGTGACGATCGAGCGGGTTCGTGCGGTCGTTCCACTGGGCGACGAGCGCGCCCTTCTGCATCTGCTCGAAGCCGACGGCGAGCACGCACTCGGCCAGGCCTCCCTCGACGGCCTGGCGCGCGAGGAAGAGCGCCGTCGAGCCGGTGGAGCAGTTGTTGTTCACGTTCACGACGGGGATGCCCGTGAGGCCCACCTCGTAGACGGCGCGCTGACCGCACGTGGAGTCGCCGTAGACGTAGCCGGCATACGCCTGCTCCACGTCTTCGAACTTCACGCCCGAGTCTTTCATCGCCTCCCGGATCGCCTTGGCGGCCATCACGTTGTAGTCGTCGCTCGCGCCCGGCTTCTGGAACTTCACCATGCCGACGCCGATCACGTTCACTCTTCGTCCCATGTGGGTACTCCTGATGGATTGGGTCTGATTCGATTTCGTGGTTCGGAGTCGGCGGTCAGCCGATCTTCTCGAGGAAGGCGAGCTTGCGGACGACCTTCGCGTCGCCGTCGACTCGCACCTTGCCGTGCTGGTAGAGGCTCTTGAGCGACTCGGCGCCCGTGGTGAGCGTCACGAGATCCGCGTCGGCCACCGTCAGGATCGCGTCGGGCTTGTCGGCCTTGCCCTCCTTGATGCCGCCCGGTCCGTTCTTGAGGTCGACGGTGAAGATCGCCTCGGGGTCCTTCACGCGCAGCTCGATGAGCGCGCCGACCTCGCTCGCGAGGTTCGCGTTCGCGGCCATGCGCTCGCCGATCTTCTTCGCGATGTCCTTGGCCTTGCTCGCGCCGCCGCCAGCGCTCGATGCGGGTGCGGGCTTCGCCGCCCCTCCGCCACCGCCGCCCGCCGACGCCGAGCCCACGCGCTCCTTCATCGACGCGAGCACGTCGTTCGGGTCGACCTTGCGGAGGAAGTCGAGCTTCTGACTGGCCATGATGTTGCCGGTGATCTTCAGCTTGCCGCCGCTGAAGAGCTTCATGGCGTCGGCCTTGCCGGTGCACATGTCCATGAAGTCCGCGTCGCTGATCTCGAGCGTGCAGCCGGGAGGTGCCGTCTCGCCCTGACCGACCTTTCCGTCGCCACCCGAGAGGTCGATGGTCCACACGGCATCGGGGCTCTTGAGCTTGAATTGGAAGACCGTCTTGATCTTGTCGCCCTGACCGCCGGTCTTCGCGAGGTACTTCGAGATGCCGCCGAACACATCGGTGCTGGTGGGCTCTGCGGAGGCCGCGGGCGCTGCCGGAGCGGCTGCTGCGCCGCCTCCACCGCCACGCTCCTTCATGGCCGCCAGCACGTCGCTCGGATCCACCTTGCGGAGGAAGTCGAGCTTCTGACTGGCCATGATGTTGCCGGTGATCTTCAGCTTGCCGCCGGTGAAGAGCTTCATCGCATCGGCCTTGCCGGTGCACATGTCCATGAAGTCCGCGTCGCTGATCTCGAGCGTGCAGCCCGGCGCCGCCGTCTCGCCCTGACCGACCTTTCCGTCACCGCTGGCGAGGTCGATGGTCCACGTCGCGTCGGGGTTCTTCAGCTTGAACTGGAAGACGGTCTTGATCTTGTCGCCCTGACCACCGGTCTTCGCGAGGTACTTCGCGATGCCGCCGAAGACGTCCGTGCTGGTGGGCTCTGCGCTCGTCGCAGCCGCCGCCGCGCCCGCGCTTCCACCGCTGCGCTTCTGCGCCGAGGCCATCACGTCGTTCGGGTCGACCTTCTTGAGGAAGTCGAGCTTCTGACTGGCCATGATGTTGCCGGTGATCTTGAGCTTGCCACCGGTGAAGAGCTTCATCGCATCGGCCTTGCCGGTGCACATGTCCATGAAGTCCGCGTCGCTGATCTCGAGTGTGCAGCCGGGCGGGGCGCTCTCGCCCTGAGCGACCGAGCCATTGCCGCTCGAGAGATCGATCGTCCACGTGGCGTCCGGGTTCTTCAGCTTGAACTGGAAGACCGTCTTGATGCGGTCGCCCGTGCCCGCTTCCTTCGTGAGGAAGGCAGAGATGCCCGCGAAGACATCGGTCGAATTCGGCACCACGGGCCCACCGCCCGCGCTCGCCGCGGCAGCAGCCGGCTTCGCCTTGGGCTTCGGGATCTCGGTGTAGAGCTCGACGGCGCCATTGGAGATCACGACCTTGTCGCGATCCTTGCTCTTCACGCGGAAGAGGATCTTCGTCTCGCTGTCCTTCCACATCTCGGTGACGATCGTCTCGCCCGGGAGCACCGGATCGGCGAAGCGGACCTTGATGCTCTTGAAGAGGCGCGCGTCGCCCTTGGGCGCGAAGCTCGAGATCACGTGGCGAGCCGCGTAGCCGAACGTGCACAGACCATGCAGGATCGGCTTCTCGAAGCCGAACGCCTTGGCGAACGAGGGATCGGCGTGCAGGGGATTCCAGTCGCCCGAGAGGCGATAGAGCAAGGCCTGGTTCTGGTGGATCTTCTGCTCGACGCTCTTGTCCGGGGCGCGATCCGGACTGGCATTCAGGTTCTTCTCGTCCGGGCCGCGATCACCACCCCAGCCGCCCGCGCCCTTCACGAAGGTCGACACCTCGTTCCGGAAGAGCACCTCACCCGACTCGTCCTTGCTCTCGAACGCGGTGATGACGACGGCGCCGCCCTTCTTTCCGCCTTCACTGCCCTTGTCGTAGATGCTCTTGATCGTGGCCTTGTGCGTGAGCTTGGCCTTGGGCGGCAAGGGGCGCAGCACCTCGAGGTACTGCTCGCCGTGGAGCACGCGGTCGAGGCCGTAGTTCATGCCCGGCGCCGTCTTGCCCTGCTTGCCGAGCTCGAAGATGCAGTTGATCGCCGGCACCACGCCGTACGTCGGCAGGCCCACGAAGCCCTCGCCATTGAGCTCGTAGACGAGCTTGAGGTCATTGGCATCGAGGGGATCCTCCGCGGCGCCGACGCCGAGCGCGTAGAGCGCCAGATCGCGCTCGTCGTAGCGCGACGTCATCTCGGGGAACTGGTATCCGAGCGCCTGATCGACGTCGACGAACTGATTGCCACCCTTGCTCGGGCCGGCCTTCACGTTGTCCATGATCGGCTCGAGCGCGGCGGTGATGTTCTGCGGGTGTGTCGCGCCCTCGAAGTTGGTGACGTCGCCCCAGCCGGCCTGGATGTCCTCCGCGCTCACCGGTCGACCGAGCCGGAACACACGGCCCTTCGTGCGCTCCCAGCGCAGCTTGCCGTAGAAGCCGCCGCCGACCTCGAACGTGCCGCCGGTCTCTTCGCACTTCTCGTTGCAGAGCCACATGACGAGCTCGGTGACGTATTCGGGCTTCAGCGCATCGAGCAGATCTTGCGGAAGGACCGTCTCCGTCATGCGCGAGCCCGCTACGGGCGCGATGGCGTTCGCGAAGACGTTGTTCTTCTTGCCTTCGATCGCGAGCGTCTGCATCAGGCCGACCAGGCCGAGCTTGGCCATCGAGTAGTTGGCCTGACCGAAGTTGCCGTAGAGGCCGGCTGCGCTCGAGGTGAAGAGGATTCGACCGAACTTCTGATCGCGCATGATCGGCCACACCGCGTGGCTGCACTTGAACGCGCCGTAGACGTGGACCTTGTCGATGAGGTTCCAGTCCTGCTCGGTCATCTTCGCGAAGCTGACGTCGCGGAGGATGCCGGCGTTGTTCACGAGCACGTCGATGCGACCGAAGGCGTCCATCGCGGTCTTCACGATCGCCTCGCCGTTCTCGACCGAGTCGTGGTTCGCGACGGCCTTGCCGCCCATCGCCTCGATCTCGGCGACGACCTTGTCGGCCGCCGTCGCCGACTTGCCCTCGCCGGTGTGGCTGCCGCCGAGGTCGTTCACCACGACCTTCGCGCCGCGCTTCGCGAACGCGAGCGCATGCGCGCGGCCGAGGCCGTTGCCTGCACCGGTGACCACCGCGACCTTGCCGTCGTACCTGAGCTCGCTCATCGCCTGCCTCTTCCGGTTCCGGGTTTCGGTCTTCGGCCCGCGTGTCGGACGCGATCCCAACACTTCGCGGGCGGATATTTCGTGCGCGAAATAATCCTGGCCCGTCGGGGCGGGGTCAACCCCATCTTTCGGCGCGGTTTCGGGGCGCGTGCCCGAACGCACACGCGGCTCGTGTACGCTCGGGGGATGCGCTCACGGCACCTCGGGACCGCGCTTCTTCTCCTTTCTCTCTCTGCGTGCGACGGCACGCTGCGATCGAGCGACGAGGACGCCGCAGGCGCGCCCTCGGTCGACGCCGCATCGAGCACGAGCGACTCGCCCGTCGCGCCCGGTGACGACGCGTTCATGTCGTCGAGCCCCGACGCGTTCATCGCGCCGCTCGGCGACTGCACGATGGGCACGCCGCTGATGGCGCCGATCGCGGGCTGCATGCCGAGCGTCATGGCCTCGACGGGTGATCCCGCCGAGGACTGCGTGCGACGCATCAACCAGTTTCGTTGCGAGTGCCAGCATCTGCCGCCGCTCCAGCGCTGGCGCGAGGGCGAGGCGTGCGCCGATCAGATGGCGCAGTACGACAGCGAAGGGCGCGGGCCCCACGCTGGGTTTCGTGACGGGATCTGCGGGGGCGGCTACGGCCAGAACGAGTGTCCGGGCTGGGGATCGGTGCCGCAGACGATCAGCGGATGCCTGCAGCAGATGTGGGACGAGGGCCCGGGCGAGCCGTTCAGCGAGCACGGCCACTACCTCAACATGACGAACGATCGCTTCTCGCGCGTCGCGTGCGGCTTCTACACGACGCCGGGTGGAGACGTGTGGGCGGTGCAGAACTTCCAGTGAGGCGTTGGTCGGGACCTGTCCGACGCGCTGCCGACTCGGTTACCCTGCCGAGATGATGTCGAGACTTCGCTTCTGTGCCGTCCTTCTCTTCATGGTCTCGGGCTCCACGGGTTGCGGCGGGGGCACGACGCCCGACGATGCATTCACGCCCGACGCCTTCGATCCCTCGCTCGATGCAGCCCCCGAGTGTCGCGAGGATCGCGAGTGCGCGGACGGGCTCGCGTGCAACGGCGACGAGACGTGCAGCGAGGAGGGGCTCTGCGTCGCGGGCAGCCCGATGCGCTGCGACGACATGCTGGACTGCACGACGGACTTCTGCTCGGAAGAGCTGCGTCGCTGCGTGAACCGCCCACCCGACGTCGACGGCGACGGGGTGTTCGACGCCGACTGTCTCGATGCGCGCGGCATGCCGTTCGGTGAGGACTGCGACGACGCCGTCGCGACGGTGAACCCCGGCGCGCCCGAGCTCTGCGATCGTCCGATGACCGTCGACGAAGACTGCGACGCGACGACGTTCGGTCCCGACGTCGACGGCGACGGCTTCCAGGACGCGCGCTGCTGCAACGGCTCGGCGTGTGGCGACGACTGCAACGACGCCTCGCGTAGCGCGAACCCGATGGCGACCGAGGTCTGCAACGGCTCGGACGACGACTGCGACACGCGCATCGACGAAGGTGTGCTCGTCATGGGCTACCGCGACGCGGACGGCGACGGGCACGGCGATCCGATGGCGCCGATGACGGCGTGCGGCACGCGCGCCGGCTTCTCCACGCTGCCCGACGACTGCGACGACACCAGCGCGTTGCGCAGCCCCGATCTGCCGGAGATCTGCGACACCGTCGACAACGACTGCGACGGCGTACCGGATCCTGCGGACTCGACGGTCACCGCGACGTGGTACGCGGACGAAGACGGAGACGGCTTCGGCACGTCGTCGCGATCGACGGTCTCGTGCGCCATCCCGACGGGCCGCTGGTCGCTCTACGCGACGGATTGCAACGACACGCTCGCGTCAGTGAGCCCCGCGCAGGCCGAGCGCTGCAACGGTCGCGACGACGACTGCAACGGCCTCGCCGACTTCGAGATCGCGCCGGGCGATCTCGAGGACGACGACCTCGATCGCATCGCGGACTCGCGCTGCACGCCGACGCCAGTGCCCGCGGACTGCGACGATCGCGACTCTTCGAGCGGGCCCGGTGGCGCCGAGCTGTGCGATGGACGCGACAACGACTGCGATGGATCGGTGGACGAGATGGTCGCGAGCTTCGCGTACTTCCGCGACGAGGACGGCGACGGCTATGGCGGAGGCGCCGGTGGCGTGGTCGTCGGATGCGTGCCGCCCCCCGGCTACACGCCGCGCGGAGGCGACTGCGATGATCGTGATCCGAACCGCTATCCGGGCGCGGCCGAGCGCTGCGTGATGGGACGCGGCGGCATCGACGACGACTGCGACTCCGCCATCGACGAGGCGCCCGCCTCGAACGACTGTCGTCCCACGATGACCTTCCAGGAGCAGGCGTGCATCGCCGGGGCCTGTCGTGTGGTGGGGTGTGTCGAGGGACGTTTCGACTGCGATGGCAACGCGGTCAACGGGTGTGAGTCGACGGGAGGCTGCTGATGCGCCCCCTTCGCTTCTCGAGGTGGGTCACGGCCGTCTCTCTCGTGGTCATCGCGGCCTGCGAGCCCACGCCGAACACGGACGCGGGAACCTTCGTCGACGGGGGCCGCGACGCCGCGGTGTCGTGCACGGGGGACGACGACTGCGAGGACGGGCTCGCGTGCAACGGCGAGGCGCGCTGTCTCGAGGGACGTTGCGTCGCGGGTGAGGCGATCCGCTGTGACGACGGCATCGCGTGCACCACCGACTTCTGCTCGGAGGAGCTGCGTCGCTGCGTGAACCGCGCGGCCGACGTCGACGGCGACGGAGCGATCTCGGCGAGCTGCCTCGACGAGCGAGGCATGCCTCTCGGCGAGGACTGCGACGACAGCAACCCTGCGATCCTGCCCGGCGCGATGGAGCTGTGCGACGCAGAGGGCATCGACGAAGACTGCGATCCCGAGACCCTCGGCGGGCGGGACGGAGACGGCGACGGCTACGTCGATGCGGCGTGCTGTAACGGCGATACCTGCGGCGACGACTGCAACGACGCGGTTCGTGGCGCGAGCCCCGTGGGCACCGAGGTGTGCAACGGCATCGACGACGACTGCAACGGCACGATCGACGAGGGCGTGCAGGTCACCGTGTACCGCGACGCCGATGGCGACGGACGTGGCGACGCAGCGATGCCGCGCCTCGCGTGCTCGGTGACACCCGGCTACTCCGAGCACGACGACGACTGCGACGACACGAGCGCGCTCCGCAGCCCGCAGCTCTCCGAGGCGTGCGACGGCATCGACAACGACTGCGACGGACTCGCGGATCCGGAGGACGCGCCCACGATCGTCACCTGGTACGAAGACGGCGATGGCGACGGGTTCGGCGATCCCGCGCTGTCGGTGGATGCCTGTGCGCGTCCGGTCGGCCGCTACTCGCTGCTCGGCACGGATTGCGACGACGACGACGCTGCCCGGAGCCCCGGTCAGGCGGAGCTCTGCAACGGCATCGACGACGACTGCAACGGTCTGGCCGACTTCGCGCTCGCGCCCGGTGACCTCGAGGACGACGACCTCGACGGACGCGCCGATGCGCGCTGCGATCCCGCGCCCATCGAGGCCGACTGCGACGATCGTGATGCGACAAGCCGAGGCGATGCGCCCGAGATCTGCGACGGTCGCGACAACGACTGCGACTCGATGGTCGACGAAGGCGTGACGGTCACGCCGTTCTACCGAGACTCGGATGCAGACGGGCACGGCAGCGAAGCGAGCGGCGTCAGCCTCGGCTGTGGTGCTGTGGCGGGCTACGTCACGACGTCCGACGACTGCGACGACACGAGCGACACGCGCTATCCGGGCGCTGAAGAAGGGTGCAACTCGCGAGACGACGACTGCGACTCGCGCGTCGACGAAGACCCCTCGATGTCGATCTGTCCGCTCGAGGGCGGCGTGCCGCGGAGCTGCGTGGCGGGCCGCTGTCGTGTGGGATCGTCCGAGTGTGGCGAGGGTCGCGCGAATTGCGACGGTGTGGCCACCAATGGGTGTGAAGTGACGCTCGCCACCGATGCGGCGAACTGCGGCGTGTGCGGGCGCCGCTGTGCGGTCGAGGCCCAGGCGGGCTCCTCCTGCTCCGCGTCGCGCTGCAGCGCGATCTCCTGTCTGGGAGCCGCGCTCGACTGCAATGGCGATCTCGGGCGCGGCGGCGACGGCTGCGAGGTCGACGGAAACAGCGACGAGAGCCACTGCGGAGGCTGTGGCCGCGCGTGCCTCGCGCTCCCCCACGTCAGCCTCACGAGCTGTCTCGCCGGCACGTGCGGATTCGATCCTTCCCGCGACTGCGATGCTGGTTTTGCCGATTGCAATGGCCTCCAGTCGGATGGCTGCGAGGCGCAGCTGGGAACGGACCCTCACTGTGCGAGCTGCTCGGACGCCTGCGCGGTCACGGAGGAATGCGACGCGTCTCGTGCATGCCGACCGCGCATCTGCCCGACACCGACGGCCGACTGCGACGCCAACGGCAGCTGCGAGACGAACCTCTCGAGCACGCTCACCCACTGCGGCGCGTGTGGAAGGAGCTGCTCGGGACGCGCGGCGACGTGGGCGTGCACCTCGGGCGAGTGTCGGGTGGCGAGCTGCACGGGCACCGCGCGGGACTGCGACGCGCTCGACGCCACGGGCTGCGAGATCGAGAGCGCGACCGACGTGAACAACTGCGGTGCGTGCGGACGCGCATGCACGGGTGGAAGCGCCGTGTGGTCGTGCTCGGCGAGCACCTGCCGTGTCGCGAGCTGCATCGGCGGCGCGCGCGACTGTGATCGCGCGGCGGGCAATGGCTGCGAGATCGCGACGGACGTCGATCCGATGAACTGCGGTGCCTGCGGGCGTGCCTGTCCGCGGCCGCCCGGGACGGCATCGCCCACGTGCACCGCCGGATCGTGCGCCGCGCCCATCTGCGCGGCAGGACGACTCGACTGCAACCGAGATCTGGGTGTCGCGGGCGGCGATGGCTGCGAGACGATGGGCGTGTGCGCGGCATACGACATCACGCCAGCGCCCCGCGACTTCGGCAACGTCGCATCGGGCAGCTCGGGCATGCCCGTGACCTTCACCGTGCGCAACGTCGGTGACTCGGCCAGCGGCGCCACCGAGGTCGCGCTCAACGGCGCGAACGTCGGCGACTTCGTGATCACGATGGACACGTGCACGGGCGTGGCGCTCGACAGCGGAGCGACGTGCACCCTCGCGGTGACGTTTGCGCCGACCTCCGTCGGGCCTCGATCGGCCTCACTGAGGCTCTCTGGGTTCCCTGGTGGAATCTCGACGTCATCCCTCTCGGGCGCGGGCACCATCTCCACGCTCCCGACCCTGCACGACTTCGGGTCTCGCACCGTCGGGCTCGTGAGCTCCGCCGTCTCCGTGATGATTCGCAATCCGGGCATCGTGAGCGCGGGTGTCGTCAACGTCGGTCTCGTCGGACCGAACGCCGCTGATTTCGCGATCGTCTCCGATCCCTGCAGCGGGACCACGCTCGCTGCGGGCGCGACGTGCACGGTGACTGCCACCTTCACGCCCACGGCCGCAGGGGCGCGCACGGCGACGCTTCGGGCAACGAGCGCCGCGGGCGGGATCGCGACGACTGCCCTGAGCGGAACAGGGTCACTCCCGATCACCGTCACGCCGGGCACGTTCTCCTTCGCCACGTTCACGATCGGCACCTCGAGCGCCACCCAGGTGTTCAACGTCTCGAACCCGGGAACGATCACCACGGGCGCGCTCAACGTCTCGCTGACGGGCACGAACGCGACAGACTTCATGATCACGGCGAACACGTGCATGGGCGCGACGCTCGCCGCAGGCGGTGGCTGTCAGGTCACGCTTCGATTCACACCCTCCGCATCGGGCGGCCGGACGGCCACGCTGCAGATCACGGGCGCTCCGGGTGGGACGACGACAGCCTCACTCTCGGGCTCTGGCTCACTGCCCATCTCGATCGCGCCGGCGAGCTTCGACTTCGGTCCCGTCACGCTCGGGCAGACGTCGGGCAACCAGAGCTTCACGATCACGAACGCGGGAAGCATCACGACGAGCCCGCTGTCGGCGGGATACGTGGGTGCGCACGGGGCGGACTTCCCGGTGGTCTTCAACAGTTGCGCGGGTGCGACCCTCGCGCCTGCCGCAAGCTGTCTCGTGACGGTCCGCTTCGCGCCGACGGTGACGGGTGGCCGTGTCGGTGCCATCCAGGCGACGGGCTCTCCGGCCGGCGGCACGGCCACGGCGGGCATCACGGGCACAGGACACCTCGCGATCACGGCAGCACCCGCGACACACGACTTCGGCAACGTGACGCTCGGGAGCTCGGGCACCGATCGGACGTTCACGATCTCCAATCCCGCCAGCATCGCGACTGGCACCCTCAACGTGACCTCCGTGGCGAACCCCGGGGACTTCTCGCAGGTCTCGGGCAACTGCCAAGGAACGAGCCTGCCGCCGGGCGGCAACTGCACCACCACGTGGCGCTTCACGCCGCTCGCGGCCGGTTCGCGCAGCACGCAGATCCGCGTCACCGGCACGCCTGGCGGCGAGGTGCTGGTGCCGATCGGAGGCACGGGCTCGGCGACCATCGCTGCGAGCCCGACGAGCCAGGACTTCGGGACGATCACCGTGGGTCAATCGAGCGGCAACGTCACGCTCAACATCACCAACCCTGGTGCCGTGACCACGGGAGTGCTGTCTGCGACCATCGTGGGGTCGAACCCTGGGGACTTCCCGGTCGTGTCCAATGGGTGCGCGGCGACGACTTTGGCCCCCGGCGGAGGGTGCTCGGTCGTGGTGAGATTTGCCCCCACGGTCACCGGCGGGCGCACGGCGACGCTGAGCGTGACGGGCATACCGGGGGGCTCTGCCTCCGTGAGCCTGACGGGTACTGGGTCCGCGGGGATCACACTGACTGGCTCGCTCGCCTTCCAGCCCGTGAGCGTTGGTGCGATGAGCGGCAACCTCGTGGTCACCGTGACGAACAACGGCACTGTCACGACGGGCGCGCTCGGTCCGTCGTTCACGGGGTCTGCGGCCGCAGAGATGAACTTCGGTACGGCCACGTGCTTCCCGCTCGCGCCAGGCGCGTCCTGCACCTACTTCGTGAGCATCACGCCGACGGGCGTCGGTGCGCGGTCCGGGACGATGACCGTGAGCGCGACGCCGGGCGGCAGCGCGTCGTTGTCGATCACTGGCTCGGGCATCCAGCTCGGGTTCGGGTCGGACTCGGCGGGCGGGACGCATGGCACAGGCTCGCTGGTCAATCTCGGCTGCCCCGCTGGGCACGCGATGGTCGGCATCGCGGGCGGCAACGGCGCGCTCGTCGATCGCCTCGAGCCTCTCTGCGCACCCGTCGGGCTCACCACCAACGTCTCGGGCACCTACACGTACCCGCTGGTGTGGACTGGCGGGGTGATCTCGGCTGGCAGCGCGGGTGGTTCCGGCGGTGGCCCGTTCTCCGATCTCTGCCCCACGAACCAGATCGTCACTGGCTACGTCGGAGCGAACGGCGACGACGTCGATCGGTTCCAGGTCCAGTGCGAGACAGCGACAGCCATGCAGGCGGGCCCGGGAGCGTTCACCTTCTCGTACTCCGCTGGTTCCTACACGCCCTCCCGTGGCGGGCCCGGTGGCTCGGGCTTCGGTGGGTTCTGCTCGGTGCTCCGCGGGCTCGCGGTGGACAGCACGCTTCCCTACGTCAGCGGCGTGGGCGCGCTGTGTCGCAGTCTGACCGTCGTATCGATGTAGTCGCGCAGCTCGCGGAGGCACATGAGCTCGAGGGCGTTCTGGCAAGTGATCGTCGTGTCTGCTCTCGCGTGCATCGCGGGCTGCGGCGGCTCGCCCGACGTCGACGCGTCGGTGTCGCGCGAGGACGCGGGTCTGGACGCCGCGCCCTCGTGCTCGCTCGACGAGGACTGTGAGGACGGGCTCGTGTGCAACGGAGAGAGCCGCTGCGAGGGCGGGCGGTGCGTGCGCGGCATCGCGCTCGACTGTGACGACACGATCGCGTGCACGACCGACGTCTGCTCCGAGGAGCTTCGCGGATGTGCGCACCGCGCGCTCGACGCGGACGCGGACGGTCACGCGGCGCTGAGCTGCCTCGACGCGCGCGGCATGCCGCTCGGTGACGACTGCGACGACGCGGTCGGCACGACCCACCCCGGCGCCCGCGAGCAGTGTGACGCATCCGGTGTGGACGAGGACTGTGACCCATCGACCTTGGGCGGGCGCGATGGAGACGGCGATGGGTTCATCGACGCGCAGTGCTGCAACGGCAGCGTCTGTGGCGAGGACTGCAACGACGCGGTGCGCGGCGCGAGCCCCGAGGGCAGCGAGGTCTGCAACGCCATCGACGACGACTGCGACGGACGGATCGACGAAGGGGTGCTCGTCGTCGTCTACCGCGACCTCGACGGAGACGGTCACGGCGACCCGAGCACGGCGAGCACCGCGTGCGCGACGAGCGGCGGAGTCTCGACGCTCGACGACGACTGCGACGACACGAGCGCGCTGCGCAGCCCCTCACTCTTCGAGGCGTGCGACGGCATCGACAACGACTGCGACGGAACGCCCGACCCCGCGGACGTCCCCGACGTCGTGAGCTGGTACGAGGATGTCGACGGCGACGGCTTCGGCGATCCCGCGCGCGAGACACGCTCGTGTGCGCGTCCCTCGGGCACGTACTCGCTGCTCGGCACGGACTGCGACGACGACGATCGCGCTCGCCACCCCGCGCAGGCCGAGCTCTGCAACGGGATCGACGACGACTGCAACGGCGCAGCCGACTACGTGATCACTGCGGGCGATCTCGAGGACGACGATCTCGATGGACGACCCGATGCGGCGTGCACGCCTCGGCCTGCGATGGACCGCGCGGACTGCGACGACCGCTCGAGCGCGAGCGGTCCCGGAGCGAGCGAGATCTGCGATGGGCGCGACAACGACTGCGACGCGTCGATCGACGAGGGCGTCGCGCAGACGAGCTACTTCCGCGACGCCGATGGCGACGGCTGGGGCAGCGACGCGAGCGGCGTGATCTTCGGTTGCGGGAGCACGCCCGGCTACCTCGAGCGTGCCGGCGACTGCGACGACGCGGACGTCGATCGACACCCGACGATGAGCGAGCGATGCAACGAGCGCGACGAGGACTGCGACGGACGCGTCGACGAAGAGCTCGGGGCCGAGAGCTGCACTTCGATCGACACGCCGCGCGCATGCATCGCGGGGCGCTGTCGTGACGTGCTGACGTGCGACGCGCCCACGGCGGACTGCGATGGCCTCGCGGGCAACGGGTGCGAGGCGGACGTGACCGCGGATCCTTCGAACTGCGGCGCGTGCGGCGTGGTGTGCCCCACGCCGGTCGCAGGGACCGTGCCGATCTGCGTGAGCGAGTCGTGTGGCGTCGCGTGTCGCGAGGGGCGCGACGACTGCAACGGATCGCTCGAGGTCGGTGACGGCTGCGAGACGACCCTCGGCACCGACGCGCACTGCGCGCGCTGCGGCGACGCATGTCCGGCGATGACGCGCTGCAATGCTCTCAGTCGCGTGTGTGAGCCGACGGGCGGTTGCCTGCCCGGTCGTGGTGACTGCGACATGAACGGATCGTGCGAGACCGACCTCTCGACCGACGTGCGTCACTGCGGCGCGTGTGCGCGCGAGTGCACGGGGCTCGGGGCGGGCTGGCGTTGTGTGAGCTCGACCTGTCGCGTGGAGAGCTGCACCGGCAGTCGGCTGAACTGCGACGCGATCGACGCCAACGGCTGCGAGACCGACGGGGCGACGCTCTCGAGCTGCCGAGTGTGTGGTCGAGCGTGCACGGGCATGAACGCGAGCTGGACGTGCGCCGTGGGCGGCTGCGAGGTGATCGGGTGCAGCCCGGGCTTCGGTGACTGCGATGGCCTGCACGGCACGGGCTGCGAGACATCGACGAGCACCAATCCGCTCCACTGCGGCGTGTGCGGGCGTGCATGCAGCGAGCCTCGCGCGAGCGGTGTCTGCGTGGCCGGCCTCTGCGGCGCGCTCGGCTGCGAACCGGGCTACCTCGACTGCAACGGCGATCTCGGCACGGGAGGCGATGGCTGCGAGACGATGGCGGCCTCGTGTCCCTCCGTTCGGTGGGCGGTCGGCTGGGGGACCATCGGGGACGACACGCCTCGCCTCGACTACTTCCTCACCGCGATGGACGTGGACGTCGACGCGTCGGGCAACGCGTACGTGCTCGCGGGCTACTCGACCGAGACGTTGTTGGCCTCGACGACGTACACCACGGCAGCGTTCGGCGCCCTCGTCGTGTCGTTCGATCCCGCGGGTGCGATCCGCTGGGTGCACAACCTCAATGGCACCACGTCGGTGAACGTGATCGCGCTGCGGCTCGTGGTGCGCGGCAGCTCGGTCTTCATCGCGGGGAGCGCAGGCGGCGCGGGTGATCTCCGATTCGACACGACGACGATCGCGTCGGTCACCGCGCCTGCACATCCCATGGTGCTGTCGCTCTCCACGAGCACGGGCGCGTTGAGCTGGAGCCGCCTCCTCGCCACGACGACGGGTGCCGATGCGCGCGCGCTCGACGTGTCGAATTCGGGCGCGACGGTCTACGTCGGCGGCTACGTCGCGTCGGATCTCGCGCCCGGCGTCGTCGCTCCCCTCAGTGGATCGGACGACGGCTTCGTCGTCGTCCTCGCGGGGAGTGACGGAGCAACGCTCGACGCGGATCTCGTGGGCGGCACGGGCTTCCAGAGCATCGAGGCGCTCGCGCACCGCGACTCCGACGGCGACTACTTCCTCGGCGGCATCTACAGCGGGTCGAGCTGGACCTTCGGCGGCCGCACGTTCACGGCCGGCGGCAACAACGACGGCTGGCTCCTGCGCTGCAGCGGGGCGCTCTCGGGATGCGCGCACTCGGTCGCCATCGCCACGCCGAGCGACGAAGGGATCACCGACGTGCGTGTCGGGCCTGCGCGCTGGGCGTTCTCGGGCCGCTACACCACGAGCACCACCGTCGGCTCGACGACGCTCATCGGCGCGAGCGAAGGCGGCTTCGTCGGCGCGGTCGACTACACGAGCAGCACCGTCGCGTGGGCCGTGGGTCACGCAGGGACCGTGTCGCTCGTCGAAGGGATCCGTCGCATCCGCTACGACGCGACCGGCAACCTGCGGTTGGTGTTCGGGACCACGGGCGGTGGCACCTTCGCGGGGGCGCCGATCCCGACCGATGGCATCGTGAGCCCGTACTTCGCGCGCATCGGGAACACGGGAACCTTGATCGAGTTCGCCCGCATCGCGTCGACCCATGCGCTCGAGCCCCTCTGCCTCGCCGCACGGGCCGACGGTACGAACGTCATCGGAGGCGCGGTCGCCTCCGCGGGTGTGCTCGGCGGCGTCTCGTACGGCTCTCCGGGCAACGGCGACCCCATCGTGTTCTCGACTCGGCCCTTCTGATCACGCGCGCCCGCTGCACGCGAACTCGAGGCGGTCTGCTCGAGCCGATCGAGTAGGCTGCGCGCGTCGCAAGGAGTCCATCGATGTCGGAGATCGTGTTCCAGGAGATCCTGCCTCTCGGCAAGGACGAGACCCCGTACCGGAAGATCACCAGCGAGCACATCCGCACCTTCGAGGCCGGCGCCCGCACGTTCCTCGAGGTCGCGCCCGAAGCGCTCGAGGTCCTCGCGTACGAGGCGATGCGCGACATCGCGCACAAGCTCCGGCCCGGTCACCTCGCGCAGCTCAAGAAGATCCTCGAGGACCCCGAGGCGTCGCCCAACGATCGTTTCGTCGCGCTCGATCTCCTCAAGAACGCGAACATCGCGGCAGGTGGCGTGCTCCCGATGTGCCAGGACACGGGCACGGCGATCGTCATGGGCAAGCGTGGTCAGCACGTCTTGACGCCTGGCCAGGACGAGGCTGCGCTCTCTCGCGGGATCGCGCGCGCCTACCGAACGCTCAACCTCCGCTATTCGCAGCTGGCGCCGCTCGACATGTGGAACGAGAAGAACACGGGCGACAACCTGCCTGCCCAGATCGAGCTCTACGCGACCGACGGCGAGGCCTACAAGTTCCTCTTCATGGCCAAGGGCGGTGGCTCGGCGAACAAGAGCTATCTCTACCAAGAGACCAAAGCGCTCTTGAACCCCAAGTCGATGCGAGCGTTTCTGGAGAAGAACCTCAAGTCTCTCGGCACGGCGGCCTGCCCGCCCTACCACCTCGCGATCGTCGTGGGCGGAACGAGCGCCGAGTACGCGCTCAAGACCGCGAAGTACGCGTCGGCGCGCTACCTCGACACACTGCCCTCGACCGGCAACGCGATGGGGCGTGGCTTTCGTGACGTGGAGCTCGAGGCGGAGGTGCTCGCGCTCACGCAGACGCTCGGCATCGGCGCGCAGTTCGGCGGCAAGTACTTCTGTCACGACGTCCGCGTGATTCGGCTCCCGCGCCATGGTGCCAGTTGCCCCGTCGCCATCGCCGTGAGCTGCTCCGCGGATCGTCAGGCGCTGGGGAAGATCACGAGGGACGGAGTCTTCCTCGAAGAGCTCGAGTCCGATCCGGCGAAGTACCTGCCGGACACGACGCACGACGAGCTCGACGGTGACGTGGTGAAGATCGATCTCACCCGCCCGATGAGCGAGATTCGACAGCTCCTCTCGAAGCATCCGATCAAGACACGCCTGTCGCTGACGGGCCCGATGGTCGTCGCGCGCGACATCGCGCACGCCAAGATCCAGGAGCGATTGGACGCTGGACAGGGCCTGCCCGAGTACCTGAAGAATCACTGCGTCTACTACGCAGGTCCCGCCAAGACGCCTCAGGGTATGGCCTCGGGCAGCTTCGGTCCCACGACGGCCGGGCGCATGGACAGCTACGTCGATGCGTTCCAGGCGGCAGGGGGCAGCCTGGTGATGCTCGCGAAGGGCAATCGCTCTTTGCAGGTCACCGAGGCGTGCAAGAAGCACGGCGGCTTCTACCTGGGATCGATCGGTGGCCCGGCGGCGCGTCTCGCGCAGGACTGCATCAAGAAGGTCGAAGTGCTCGAGTATCCGGAGCTCGGCATGGAGGCTGTGTGGAAGATCGACGTCGTCGATTTCCCCGCGTTCATCGTGGTCGACGACAAGGGCAACGACTTCTTCGCGGCGCTGACAGGCAAGGCAGTCGAGCCTGCGAAGAAGCTGCCCGTCACGGGCTGATGCTCCTCGATACGCGCTGATGCTCTTCGACACGCACTGCCACCTCGACGCTCCGCCGCTCGGCGACGACGTCGAGGGTGCGCTCTCGCGCGCACGGGACCGCGGGGTGACGCGGGTGCTGGTGCCTGGCGTCGAGCCGCGGCAGTGGCCGACGCTGGCCGCCCTCGCCGAGCGTCATGCGTCGGTGTCGATCGCGATCGGCATCCATCCCCAGTGCCTGCCCGAGCTCGCCGACGCGGATCTGGCCGATGGCCTCGCGGATCTGGCGGCTGCGGCGCGCCTCTACGGAGCTGTCGCGATCGGTGAGTGCGGCTTCGACGGCGCCATCGCGAAGGAGAGCGGGGTCTCGCTCGTTCGGCAGTCGGAGATCGTGCGAGCCCACGTGGAGGTGGCGGACGCGCTGGGTCTGCCGCTCGTCGTGCACGTGCTCGACGCGATGGGCCACGCGCTCGCGTTCTTCGAGGCGCTCGGACCACGTCCTCACGGCGCCGTGCTGCATGCGTTCGGAGGGCCGGCGGCGCTCGTGCCGCGGTGGAGCGCGCTCGGCTTCTTCTTCGGGATCGGTCCGTCGATCACGTGGCCGCGCGCGAAGCGCCCCAAGGAGGCCGCGCGAGTCGTGCCGATCGAACGCCTCTTGCTCGAGACCGACGCGCCCGGCACGTACGTTCACGGCTCGCCCTCCCGCACCGGCGAGCCGGGGCAGCTCGTCGCCGTGCTCGATGCGCTCGTGACGCTGCGGGACGAGCCGTCAGAGGTGCTCGTCACGTCCATCGGGGCCAACGCCGTGCGACTGTTCGGCCCGTGATGCGGCGCAGCCCTCTCCGCGTCGGTGGCGCAGTCAGGGGCAGTCGGCGGGACGAAGGCCCAGGATCACGATCGCTTCGCCGGCGCTCACGAAGATCTCGTCGGAGCCATCGAGGTCGAGGTCGAGCGCGACGAGGGCATCGAGGGATGTGTCCGGGCCGTCGAGCTCGACGCTCTGCCAGTGCGTCAGCTCCGCCGGTGTTCCGACGTCGTAGACGCTGACGACACCGTCGGCATAGGCGACGACGAGCTCGTCGGGAGCCCCCGCATGGACGTCGGCGAAAGCGACGTCGCGCACCGTTCGTGTCGTCGGTGGGATGTCCCAGCGATCGGTGCCGTCGGCCGTCGTGATGAAGACCTCGTCGTTGGTGCCCGACGCCGCGCTCGACGCGCGGTCGAACGCTCGCAGGCGCCGCGTCGTTCCCACGCCCTGGTACGCAGGGGCGCCGAACGTTCCCGCGCTCGTCGCCTGGAAGTACTCCAGGCTCGATCCCGAAGGCGTCGCGCGCGAGAGGAGGCGGACGAGGTCGTCGATGCCGTCTCCGTTCTGGTCGAGGACCGCGCCGTCGAGGATGGTGGCGTCCATCGGCGCGGCGGCGACTGGGCTGCCGACGAGGAACCGCCCTGCCTGTTGCGTGTAGAGCGCCGTCTCCCGTACCGCACCGAAGAGGACGAGGTCGATCGAGGCATCGCCGCCGAAGTGCCCCACGTCGATCGCCGTCACCTGCCCGACCCCGTGCGGGGTGAGCACGCCGAGGGAGAGCGCGCGATCTGGCTGCGAGTGGATCGGCACGAACCCGTCCCCGTTGGCTGCCACCACGTCGAGGTCTCCGTCGTCGTCGAGGTCGGCGACGGCGAGGAGCTTGGTGTCGAACGCCGTGACGTGATCGCGCCCGGCGTGCGCTTCGCACTCGGAGCGCGACACCTCGGTGACGACGGTCGCCGCGCCGCCGTAGACGAGCCACGCGCCAGCGTCGTCGCGCGCCACGGTGAACGCTTGCATGCTGCCGGCCGGATGGGTGCGAAGCACCCCGAGCGTGTCGCGTGGGGACGGGGCATCGTCGGCCGCTGCGTCGAGCGGCGAGGTCGGCGTGTCGAGGGCCGCGCCCACGTCGAGCGCTTCGGTGCCCACGTCGCGCGTTCGCAGCCGATCGAGATCGAGCGAGCAGCCCGCGAGCACGAGCAGCGACGGTACGAGCGAGGCGCGATGCATCAGAACGTTCTCGACATCGGGACCACGCCGAGACGACGAAGGGCTCGTACGAGCATGCGCGGAGCTTAGGGCGCGCCGACGAGTCCTGCTATCACTGCGCGATGCCGCTCCCCATGGCCGACACGTCTCCCGCGAGCACCTCCGTGCACGCGGAGCCTGCGCACAAGACGCACCGCCGCTTCGATCGCGCCGCGCGCCTCTTCACCGAGCCGGGCCTGCATCGCTTGATGTCGGCGCGCGTGATGATCTTCGGGATGGGCGGCGTGGGCTCGTTCGCGGCCGAGGCGCTCGCGCGCAGCGCCGTCGGCACGCTGGGGCTCGTCGACTTCGACGACGTGTGCGTGACCAACACCAACCGACAGCTGCACGCGATGAAGGGCAACGTCGGGAAGGCGAAGGCAGAGATCATGGCGGAGCGACTTCGCTTGATCTCTCCGACGTCGACGATCGTCCCAGTGCTCGAGTTCTACGAGGCCACCAAGGCGGACACGCACCTCGGTGACGCCGTGCTGGGTGGCCCGATCGACTTCGTCGTCGATGCCATCGACTCGATCTCTGCCAAGGCGCACCTGCTCTCGCAGTGCCTCGCGCGAGGGATTCCGGTGGTGAGCTCGATGGGCGCAGCGGGTCGCCTCGATCCCACGCGCGTCCGTGTCTCGGACCTGGCGGACACCGAAGGCTGCGGCCTCGCGCGGGACGTACGCGGCATCCTGCGCAAGCAGTACGGTCTGGCCGTCGAGCGCGGCACGGCGACGGGCATCACCGCTGTGTTCTCGGACGAGCAGCAGGCGGTGCCCGCGCCGATCTCGTACGACGACGGACAGGGCTTCGTGTGCGTCTGTCCCAACAAGGACAACGGCGTCTACACCTGCGACAAGCGCGCGCGCATCGACGGCTCGGCGTCGTTCGTCACCGGGACGTTCGGGCTCGCGGCCGCGAGCGTCGTCGTGCGCGTGCTGACGGCCGAAGACCGCGCCGCCCACGCGCGTGCGGTGGACGAGGCCGTCGCGGCGAAGGCTACGCTGAAGCGCTAGCGACCCCGTCGATCACTCGGTTCGCTGGAT
The DNA here is from genome assembly GCA_017303575.1 of Deltaproteobacteria bacterium. Lineage (GTDB taxonomy): Bacteria > Myxococcota_A > Polyangia > Polyangiales > Sandaracinaceae > JAFLCL01. Next base: position 17,962 of record JAFLCL010000015.1, on the reverse strand, counting down.
CTCGTACGCAGGGTCGATCCGGTAGCCGGTGTCCTCGGTGCGGAGCACGTCGCGCAGCCCCATCTTGCGCAGCGTCGAGACCGCCACGCGCACGCGGTGCGCGCCGGCGTCCGCGCGCATGCGCTCACCCGGCCAGCCCGCCTCGAGGAGCTCGTCCCACGCGAGGTTTGGCTTGTCTTCGGGGCGCGAGAGACGATCGAGGATCAGGCGCAGCGGCTTGCGGCGCGAGAGATCCACGCGCGGCTCGCTCGCGACGCGAAACCACGTGGCAGCAGGGCCCAGCGTGAGGCTCGGTCGCGTGTCGGGAGGCGGAGGCACGCTGCCGAGCGGCGTCGCGCTCGCGCGCACGAGCAGCAGCAGCGAGACGAGCGGTGATCGCTGCGCGCTGTCGAGCGCGAGCGGGTCCTCGCCGAGGAACGCGACGAGCGCGCCGTCGATCGCGGCGTCTGCGCGACCGAGCGCGCGCGTCACCAGCTTCTTCGCGGCCTCACGTCGGTTCGCGTGCGACTCGATCCGCGCGAGCCCGAGCAGAAAGAGGATCTCGAGATCGGCGATCGACGAGCCGGGCTCCGCGCTCGTGACCTCGCCCAAGAGGAGGCGTGCCTCGCCGCGCTCACCTCGCGCGGCGTGGAGGATGCCGAGGAAGCCGCGGACGACGGGCTCGAACGAGACGAGGCCTCCGTCGTTGGCGCCGCGCGCGGCTTCGTCGAGCAGCGACATCGACGAGACGAAGCGCTCCGTCGCTCCGCCCTCGAGCGCGCGCGCCACCGCGAGCGGCAAGCATCCGAAGATCGCGGCGCGAGGCTCGTGCTCGCGCTCCGCGAGCTTGGCCGCCTGCTCGAGGCGTTCGCGCGCCTCGGCCACACGCCCTGCCGCGAGATCGAGGTACGCGAGCCGCCGAGAGAACGCGATGTCGGCCGAGGCGTCCGAGCTGCGACGGGCGCGCGCGAGCCCTTCTTCGAAGTGCAGCTCCGCGCCCGCGAGGTCGCGCGCGTGAACGAGCTGCGAGCCCCGCGCCGCGAGGCACGCGACGGCGAGCGGCTCGTCCTTGTGCTCGCGAGCGAGCTCTTGTGCACGATCGAGCACGAGGCCCGCGCGCGCCGTGTCGCGACGCTGGATGGCGAGTCGCGCCGCGAGGACGAGCGCTCGACCCTCCACGTCGCGGAGCGTGGTGTGGTGCGCGAGGACCATCGCCTCCGCGAGATCGCGCTCCGCACCCGTCACGTCCCCCACGCGCGTCTTCACCTCGGCGCGCAGGAGCAGGGCGCGCGCTTGGAGACGCGGATCTGCGCCCGATCCCTGAGCGATCGCGAGGCCGCGCTCGAGGTGGCTGTGCGTGATCTCGAGCGAGCCCTCCTTGAGGAGCACGGGCCCCAGCGTCACGAGGGCGCGGAGCGCACGGTCGGCGCTTCGTGAGCTGACGTTCGGTCGACCGAGGATGCGCTCGACCACGGCCAGGAGGTTGTCGCGCTCGGCGGCGATCTTCGCGCGCGCGCGCCAGCCGTCGCGCTCGCGGCCTTGCGCGCCCCAGGCCTCGGCACGCTCCACGTAGTGGCGCGCGTGTCGATCCTCCGCAGCGTCGCGCTCGGCTTCGGTGAGCGAAGGCTCCACGAACGCACGCACGCTCTGCCCGAGGTGAAGCCGGAGCTCGCCATCGCCCGAGGGCTCGGTCACGGTGAGCAGCGATCGTTCGCGCAGGCTCTGCAGCAGATCGAGCACGTCGGTGTTCGCGCCCCCGAGCTGCACGACGGCCTCGGCCGCTTCGATCGTGAAGCCACCGCGGAACACCGTGCACTGCGCGAGCGTCTCGCGCGCGGGTGTCCCGAGCAGATCGATGCTCCACGCGATCGAGGCCTCGAGCGCCTGGTGCCGCGCACCGTCCGCTCCGCCGCGGCGAAGGACCTCGAAGCGACCCTTGGTCTGGAGGTGACTGCGCAAGCGATGGAGCAGCGCTTGTGGGCTCATCACCGTCATGCGCGAGGCCGCGAGCTCGATGGCGAGCGGAAGGCCATCGAGCTCGTGGACGATCGCTGCCGCGGCGGCGCGATCGGCCTCGCCCAGCGTGAAGCCGGGACGGTGGCGCTCGGCGATCGCGGAGAACAGCGCGACGGCGCTCGCCTCGTCGGTGATCGCGGGCACCTCGAGCACCACCTCTTCGGGCACCCGCAGCACCTGCCGGCTCACCGCGACGAAGCTCAACGCGGGCGTTCCGCGCAGCCACTCCGAGAGCAGCGTCGCGTGAGGCACCAGGCGATCGAAGGGATCGAGGACGACCACGACGGGCGCGCGCTGCGCGAAGAGGCGCGTGATGTCCTTGCGACGCGCGCCCGCGCCCCCGAGCGCGTCGACCACACGATCGACGAGCCCCTCGAGCGTCGAGGTCTCGCCGAGCGCGCACTCGACCACGGGCACCATGTCGGCGTGGGACTCGCGGAGCGCGGTCAGCGCTTCGTGCACGAGGCGCGACTTCCCCACGCCGCCCGGCCCCGTGACGGTCAAGAGGCGCGCGCCGCCTTCCACCGCGCGGGTGAAGGCCTCGATCTCTCGCTCACGACCGACGATCACGTCTCGGGACGACATCGAGGTCGCATGCTCGCACGGGTGCAGGCCAGCCGTGGAGGTCAGAGCGCCGGCAGGTCGGCGAGGTCGAGCACGCGCGATCTCGACATTCGCGGGCGCCCGGCGCACAAGGGGTCCATGCGAACGGTCGCGTTCGAGAAGTACGAGGGCCTCGGCAACGACTTCGTGGTCGTCGATCTCCCGAAGAGCGCGCTCTCGATCCCCGAGGTGATCGCGATCTGTGATCGCCACCGCGGCGTGGGCGCCGATGGCGTGCTGTTCGTCGGCGAGCCCGAGCCCGCGATGCGCGTCGTCAACGCAGACGGGAGCACCGCCGAGATGTGCGGCAATGGCCTGCGCTGCGTGGCCTTCCACTTCGCGCGGCGCGGCGCGGGCCACGAGCCCCTGCAGATCGCGACGGATGCGGGCGCCCACCGCGCGCACGTCGTCTCCTCGCAGGGCGCGTCCGCGATCGTGAGCGTCTCGATGCGCGCCGCCAGCCTCGTGCTCGACGAGATCCCCGTGCGCGCGGATGGGCCGATGATCGATGCGCCGATGCGCGCGCTCGACCGCATGGTCCACGTCACCGCCGTGTCGATGGGGAACCCACATGCCGTGCTCTTCGACGACGTCGGTGAGGCGCGCCTCGCGCTCGGTCCCGCGATCCAAGACGATCCGCGCTTTCCGAAGAAGGCGAACGTGGGCTTCGCGCGCATGCGCGAGGGCGCTCGCAGCGCGATGACGCTTCACGTGTACGAGCGCGGCGCGGGCTGGACCGAGGCGTGCGGGACCGGTGCGTGCGCGGCGGCGGTCGCTGCGGTCGAGACCGGTCGCGCGCGTCGTGGCGAGCCGATCGACGTGCACCTGCCGGGCGGCGTGCTCGAGATCGTCGTCGGCGCGCGCGAGGAGCGCATCCAGATGACGGGGCCCGCGCGCCACGTGTTCTCCGGGTCGATCGCGATCTGACTCGCCGCGCCGCGCCTTCTCCTCTCCGCGCTTCTCTTCTCCGCGCGGGCCTTGCGGGCCCGCAGTCGGCCGGTATTCTGGCGGTATGACCGCTGTGAAGATCGCCATCAGCCTCCCGCCCGAGACGCTCGCGCTCGCGAAGGCTGCGGTGCGGCGGGGCGCAGCGACGTCCGTGAGCGCGTTCGCAGCGGATGCCATCGCAGCGCACGCGCGCGAGCTGCGGCTGCGTGACGTGCTGGACGAGATCCTGGAGGAGTCTGGCGGACCTCCGACCGCCCTCGAGCGAGCGCGGGCACGTCGCTCTCTCGCGGCGGTCGGTGTCACGCGACGGAAGCGCCCATGAAGCGTCGTGCGGTCCGCGGGAGCGAGGGCCTGACGCTCGATGCGGGCGGGCTGATCGCGATCGAGCGCGGTGATCGCAACGCCGCGATTCTGTTGCGCGAGGCGCTCGATCTCGGTGCCCGGCTCTCGGTTCCCTCAGGCGTGCTCGCGCAGGTCTTCCGTGACCCGGGCAAGCAGGTGCGATTGGCCCGCTTCCTCGCGACGTCGGACTACGAGCCGGTGTCGCTGGACGACATCGCTGCGCGCGCGATCGGTCGATTGCTCGCGGCCCGTGCGGGTTCGGACGTCGTCGACGCGTCCGTCGTCGTCTGCGCTCGTTCCCGGAGGCAAGCCGTGTTGACGAGCGATCCGGACGATCTGCGAGCTCTCGACCCGGAGCTCGTCGTCCTCGAGGTCTGATCAGGTTCGGCCGAGGTAGATCTTCAGCATCTCGGCGGCGGCCTGACGATCGAAGGGCACGCCCTGGAGCTCGGCTCGGTTCGACACGCGCTCGAAGAGGACGCCCAGGAAGTCCGAGAACGCCGCGCCCTCCTCGATCGCGCTGCGGATGCGTGCACCCTCGACGAGGTCGACGTCGCGAAGCTCGTCGAGCGCCTTGAGGAAGGGATCGAGGCGTTCGTAGTCGTGGCTGCGGATCAGCTGGTAGCCGATCGCGCGGAAGTGGCCGAGGAAGTCGCGCACGAACTGGAAGCTCGCGGGGCTCACCCACTGATCGGGGTCGGCGCGCGAGCTCTCGCTCATGGCGAGGAAGGCCTTGAGGATGCGCTGGAACATCCAGATCTCGCGGCGCAGGCGCTCGCTCGCGGCGCGTCGTGCGGTGGTGTCCTTCTCGAGCTCGGGCACGAGGCCGGGCCGGAGCTCGTCGCACAGCGTGATGATCGCGTGGTGCAACGACGCCCGCGCTTGGGCCGACGCGATCACCATCTGCGGGCCGAGCTCGCGCTCGCCGATCTTCGCCTCGAGCGAGGGAAGATCGTGATCGAACGTGCGGCGGATCTCCACGCGCAGGGTGTTCGCGAGGTTCTCGAGCGTGCCGCGCAGGCGCACGAGGCCATACGCCTCGCCGGCCAGACCGTCGTAGCTGCGCAGGAGCTCGGGCGCGGTGAGCGAGAGGAGCTCGCTCTCGAAGCCGTCGGCCATCGCCTCGGCGGCGCGTCGTGCGAGGTAGCGGGTGAGCGTGCGGACGTCGCTGCGGAGCGCGGCGAGCACGACGTACGCGCGGCGCGTGGCGGCGGGCTCGGCGGCGTACTGGTCGATCAGCGAGAGATAACGAAGACCGCGGAAGAGCGTCAGGAACGTGAGCGCGCAGACGCGGTGACCGCTCTCGCTCTCGATCGAGTGCAGGGCATCGAGCACCTCGACCGAGCGGATACGATCGAACTCCTGTCGGAACTCGAGCGCCATGAGCGGGTTGAAGAACGTGTTGCGACCGACCTCGCGCACGAGCACACCGTGGTAGGCGCTGTGGATGCGGTTCGAGATGCGACCGAGGCGCAGGAGGCCTTCGCTCAGATCGAGGAAGTGGCCGAAGGCGTTGCGGAGCAGGAGCAGCGCCTCTTCGGGCGTGTCCTGCGTGAGCTGCTCCTGGATGAGCCGCCCGCGCGCCGAGTCCTCGGGCAAGACGCTCTCGAGGTAGCGCGTGAACGTGTACGCGCGCTCCTTGTCGCCGAGGAGCTGTCGCGTGAGCTGCACCACGCGTGAGCTCGCGTCGCGGAGGATGCGCAGGTGCTCGTGGAAGTCCTGCGCGACGGCGCTGCGTGCATCGGGCTGCCCCGGATGGTTCCGCGGGTTGCCGAAGCACGCGATGCCCTTGAGCAATGCCTCGAGCTCGAAGAGCGTCTCTTCCTTCCGTTCCCACGGGAGCGCCGAGTACCAGGCGTCGCGCGCGGAGGCTTGATCGCGACGCAGGCCGCGCGTGTCGCGGAGGAGGTTCGCGTAGACGTCGCGATCGGGGATGGCGAGGCGACCTGTGACGCGGGCGACCATGGGGCGGCGCGAGACTAACGCGGGGGGCTCGTGGTTGGGGAGGGCTGACCTATCCTCTTCGTGTGGACAGCCATCCCGAGAGCTATCGCGCGGCGCCTGCGCCCAGCTGGCCCGACCACCTCGGTCGCGCCGTGATCGACGCCGCGTACCCGATTCGGCCCGATCCGATGATCGGTGACGTGGTGAGCGCGTGGTCGAACCAGACGACGCGCGGCCCGCGTCCGCTGCCCGCCAAGCAGCGACGCATGATCGCGCTGGGCCTCTCGCTGGTCGCGGCGATGATCGGCTTCTTCGGCGGCCTGGGGCTGGTCGCGCTCCTCGGTGCGCTCGACGTGCAGATCGATCCCGTGATCCCGTGCGTGGTGCTCGGCCTCGCCGCGCTCGCGGGGCTCTGGGCGCTCTCCCGACGACGGCCGTGCGCGACGTACATCGGGACCGAGGGCGTGCACGAGCACACCGCCATCGGGATCCGTCGTCACGATGCGGCGATGCGGTTCCGCGACGCGGCGGTGCTGTTCGTGCGCGAGCGAGAGAACAGCGCGAGCAGCGGCGGCGGCTACGAGGGCACGACCTACACGGTCACCTTCCGCGACGCGTCGGATCGCCCTCTCCTCGAGATCAGCGGCATGCGTCACGACCGCGGGATGTGGGCGCAGGAGAGCGAGCACTGGATCTTCGCGAGCGCCGTGATCACCCGCTGGAGCGCCATTCGATGGGAGCGCGCGAAGGCCGAGAAAGAGAAGGACGGGCACGCCAGCTTCCGCGCCGGCAAGAAGACGCTGCGCGTGGGCGAAGGGCGCGTGTCCATCGACGACGAGGTGCTCACCCGCGACGCGATCGATCGCATCACCGTCGTCGATGGATTCCTCTCGATCCATCGCGTGGGAGCGAAGGAAGGCATCTTCCGATCGACGGGCATCGAGCGCTTCGAGATCGGCGAGATCGGGGACTTCGACGTGCTCGTTCGCGCCCTCCGCACGTGGGGCGGCTTCTCGATCGCTACGTGAGCGCGGGGCCTCGCGGCCCGCTGTGCTCACTCGACTTCTTCGCCGCCCGGGTTCGCGAGCTTGCGCGTCCAGAGGATCGCGTCGCGTCGCTCGCCGTTGTGGTGACTGCCGCGCGCGAGCACGCCCGTCTTGCGGAAGCCGGCGGCGACGTAGGCCGTGGCGATGCCGATGTCGTCGGACGGCGCGAACGTGAACGCGCTCACGATGCCGCGCTCCTTGAGGTCCTCGCAGAGGTTGCGGAGGCCGCCGGTGAGGCCGAGCACGTCGAGATCGTCGGTGGGCGTGCGCAGCGTCTCGACGAGCGCGTGGCCGAAGCAGTCCTGGTACTCGGCCGAGATCCAGACGGGCTTGCCCTTCTTCGCGGTCGCCGAGACGAAGCAGCGCTCGGCCTCGCGACCGAAGGCATCGAAGCCCGAGAGCGCGCCGTTCGGCTTCTTCCACACGCCGTCGCGCGCATCGAGCGCGTCGGTCTCGTCGGCGACCTCGATGGCGACGTTCGTGAGCACCTCGGGCACCTCGCGCGCGTTCTTCTTCGCGGCGTTGACCGTGCGCTCGGCGAGCTTCTGGCCCTCGTCGTTCACCTCGATCGAGGCCGTGCGATCACCGATCACGCAGCCGACGAGGTGACCGTCCGAGCGCTTGTAGAAGCCGGGGATCGTTCCCTCGCGCACGAAGCCCACGCGCGTCCAGCTCGAGACCTCGTCCTTCTCGACGAGCAGGATCACCTTCTCGATGCCCTCGCGCTTCGCCACGTTCTGGATGAACAAGCGCTTGGCGGGCAGGGCGCCCGAGCGGAAGTCGATGACGCGGATGAGACCGATGCGTCGGTTGACGAGGAGACAGAGGTAAGCGCTCTCGCTCTTGAAGTGCAGCTCCTCCACGACGGGGAGCGGGGCGGCGGCGACGGCGACTTTGGCCATGGATTCGGAGTCCTCGGGCGCGCGGGTGCGACGCGTGAATGGGTCGCAGGGCCGGCGAAAAAGCGCGGAAAACTACGAGGCGACGTCCGCCCTGTCAAAAGGGCATTTTTCCCGCGCGTTTTGGGCCGTTTCCGGGGTGGCCCCGCGACTCAGCCCGGGACGACGTGGATCGGCCAGAAGGTGCCGGTCCCGGTGCCGAGCCACCCGGTCAGCTGGGCGCTGAGGACGAACAGGCAGAGACCGATCACCAGCGTGACGATGCGCGTCGAGCGTCGTCCCTCGGGGCTCGAGACGAGGCCGGCGGCCTCGAGACCGTCGGGCAGCGCAGCGGCGAGGTGCCAGGCGACGGCCGCGAGACCGATGGCGTTCATCACCAGCGCCCAGGGCAGGCCGAGCGTGCGCTGCATCGCGTCGTAGAGCTCGACCGGCGAGGCGCCCATGATCTTCGCGCCCCAGAGCCAGGCGACGTGCCAGAGGAGGAACACGATCGCGATGCTGCTCGCCCAGGGGCCGAGGAAGCCGAGGCCCTTGCCGAGCGGCTCGTCGCTCTCGCGTGCTGTGCCGGGCAGCCGCTCGCCGACCACACGCGCGCGCACGTGGAGCACGGCCCACACGACGAGTGGCAGCACACCGAGCGCGATCTCCGCGGCGAGACCGAGGCCGGTCGAGGTCGAGCGCATGCGCACGAGCCACGCGAGTCGGCCGCGGAACACCGCCCACTGCTCCCACACGTGGAACGCGCCCCAGAACAGGAGCGGTACGGTCGCGACGATCGCGTGGGCACGGGCGAGGCGGCCTTCGTTCACGGCGCGCGAGGATACGGGAAAGGGGTGGGCCCCGCGAGCGTTCGTCGGGCCCTTTCTCGGCCGCGCGCGCGTCTCGGAGGATCGCGTCCGCGTGATCCCGTACGATGGCGCGATGGCCACCCGCTTCGTCTCCCGCCACGCGCTCGCGCTCCTCGCGTTCTTCGTCTGCATGGGCCTCGCCTGCACGGGCTGCGGCGAACGCAGACCTTCACGCGGCGACAGCGGCCCGGGCAGCGGCACCGACACCGGCGTTCCGCTCAACGTCGATGCGTTCACGCCGTTCCGATGCTTCCCCGATCAGCAAGGCTGCTTCGGCACCACGCTCTACACGTGCGGCGCCGACGGCATGACGCGCATGAACGAGATGGTCTGCCCCGAGCAGTGCGACCCACGCCTGGGCTGCGTGACGTGCCGACCCGGCGAGCGTCGCTGCAGCGGCACCGTGTCCGAGGTCTGCAACAGCGAGGGCACCGGCTTCACGTACGGCCGCGACTGTGGTGACTGGTCGGTCGAGTGCGGCGGCGACGGCTTCTGCGCCGACATGTGCGCCGATGCCGAGCGCACCAGCTCGAACGTCGGCTGCGAGTACTTCGCCGTGCCGCTGCCCAACACGCAGGAGCTGAGCCCCACGACGTTTGACTTCCGCGTCGTCATCGCGAACCCCAACGACGTCCCTGCGAACGTGCGCGTCACGCGCGGCGGCTCGATGACGTGGAGCGGCACGATCGCGGCGCACGGCATCCAGGACGTGGTGCTGCCGTGGGTCGACGGTCAGTCGTTCAACGTGCCGAGCTCGGGCTGGCAGAGCTTCGTCGCCAACGGCGCGTACCGACTGCTCTCCGACGCGCCCGTGATCGTGTCGCAGTTCAATCCCTTCGAGTACTCGGTGGGCGGCACCTTCTCGTACACGAACGACGCGTCGCTGCTCCTTCCGGCGCACGTGCTCACCGGCAACTACGTCGCGGCGACCTACGCCCCCCTGTCGATCGTCGACATCATCGAGGATCCGTTCGGCGGGGGCACGAGCCAAGCGTTCGCGCAGCCGGGCTACATCGCGATCGTGGGCATCCAGCCCGGCACCACGACCGTCTCGATCTCCACGACGGGCAACGTCGCGGGCTCGAGCGATGGGCGCATCCCGCGCACGGGACGGGGTCGATCCTTCGTCATCACGCTCCAGCAGGGAGAGGTCGCGCTCGTGCTCGCCGAGCCTCCGCCCACGTGCGCATCGGGTCGACCCGGCTACCGCGAGGTCACGATGAGCGACGGCGCGCGCTTCGGCTGCAACGAGGCGGACTACGACCTCACGGGCACACGCATCGTCGCCGATCGCGCGATCTCCGTCTTCGGCGGTCACACGTGCGCGTACCTGCCGTACTTCGCGCAGGCCTGTGATCACATCGAGGAGCAGATGCCTCCGATCGAGACGCTCGGCCGCGACTACGTCGGTGCGCCGATGGGCGATGGCTCGACGATGGGTCAGAACGTCGTGCGCGTGATCGCGGGCACGAGCGACACCGCCGTCACGCTCGAGGGCGCGTCGGGCAGCCGCACGCTCAACGCCGGTGAGTACCTGGAGTTCGAGGCGTCGGCGCCGTTCCGTGTGTCGGCGTCCGCCGGCGTGATGGTCGCGCAGTACCTCCGCGGTCAGTTCGCCTCGGTGCCCGAGGAAGCGCGCGGCGATCCCGCGCTCACGCTGCTCGTGCCGAGCGAGCAGTTCCGCGAGGACTACACGTTCATCCTGCCCACCTCGTACAACACGAGCACCAACGGCCAGAACTACGTGCTCGTCACGCGGCCGCCGGGCCTCCCGATCCTCGTGGACGGGACGCCGGTCTCCGCTTCGTTCCGCACGATCGGCGCGAGCGAGATCGGCGTCGTCCCGCTCTCGGGTGGCACGCACACGATGACCGCAGAGGGAGCGTTCGGGATCATCACGTACGGCCTCGGCAGCTTCACGAGCTACGCGACGCCCGCGGGCCTGAACCTCGAGCCCATCAACATTCTCTTCTAGCCAGGCGCTGCTCCTCACTGCGTTCGTCGCATCGCGAGGCGGGTTCTCCCCGTGCTCGCGACTTCGTCGCTGCGCGCGGTGTCCGATCGCCGGCACCCCTCGCCCAGTTTCGCCGAGCGGAAACAGGGCCCCACTCCCGCGGGGTTCGACTTCGCTGCGCTTCGCTCCGCTGCGTCTCACCCCCGCTTCGCGTTCCGCGCCGGGGCCCCAACCCCGGCGCGGCGCTCCGGAGCAGGCTTCCGCGGGTCTGCCGTCGATGATGCGACATCAGTGGAAGCGCTCGCCACGGGCGAGGGTCTCGATGATTTTCGCGATGCGGCTCGCGCGCGTCTCCGGCGTCTTGGCGGTGTGGAGTCGGTGATAGATCGTGAAGAGGTTCGTGCGGTTGAGCGTGGCGTACGTCTTCTTCGCCGCAGCGCTCTTCTTCAGCGCCTTCAGGAAGTCCTCGGGGATCACCATCTCGGCGGCGCCCGCGTAGGCCTGGTCCCAGCGTCCGTCCTTCTTCGCGGCCTCGACGTGCGCGAGACCCGAGGGCTGCATCACACCCTCCGCGATCAGGCGCTCGACGTGCTCGCAGTTCTTCTTCGACCACCCCGACTTCGGTCGTCGCGGCGTCATGCGCTGGAGGAACGACGTGTCGTCGAGCGACTTCTTGAGCCCGTCGATCCAGCCCCACGTGAGGCCGACGATCACGAGGTCCTCCCAGGTCACGGAGGGTATCCCCGAGCCCTTCTTGAAGACGCGCACCCACAGCTCGGTCTCCTTCGCGTGATGATCGCGGAGCCACCCATCGAGGTCGGTGCGCGTGGCGAAGGAGCGGTGATCAGTGGGCGCGGCGGGCATGCGCGCCATGCTAGCCGCGCGCGTTCGAGACGGGGAAGGACGCGATCGTGTCGCGTGATAGGACACGTCGATGCGCGCATCGATCGTCGTGGTGGGCCTGCTCGTCGGCGTGGTGATGCTCGGCTGCGAGACGCGCGTGTCGCTCGGAGCGCGGTGCACGTCGAGCGCGGAGTGCCCCGCGTCGCTCACCTGCAGCGTCGGCCGATGTCGTACGGCATGCACGTCGGCGTCGCAGTGCGGCGAGGGACGTCGCTGCATCGCCGCCGCTGACGGAACGCGCGCGTGCTCCACGGCTCCCGACGACTCGTGCGTGCGCGTGGAAGACTGCGGCGATCCCACGTTCTCTCTCTGCGTGAACGCGCGCTGCCAGACGACGTGCACGTCCGACACGCAGTGCGCTGGTGGCGTGTGCGTGGCGGGTGGCTGCGCCGAGCAGCCCGACGTCGATGCCGCGGAAGTAGGCGCCGTCGCGCTCGGAGCATCGGTCGCCAGCACCACGCGCGTGGGCTCCTTCGTGGTCGTCGATCCGGAGGCCCCCGAGAGCCCACTCACCCTCTCCGTCGACGAGGGTCTGATGGACGTCGCGATCGTCGTCGAGGATGCGTCTTCAGAGGGGCTCTGGGTCTCGCACGTCGCGACGATGCAGCGCGACGGCACCGAGCGCGGCGTGCCGACGCGCATCGACGTCGATCACCGCGGCCTCGAGTCGCCGCGCACGGCGCTCGTCATGCTCGACGGCGCCGAGTCGGCGACCGTCGCTGCGGAGCCGATGCCCGACGGCCAGCCAGCGTACCTCTGGCTGACCAACGATCCCTTCGCCTCGCCGACGTACCCCGATACGTTCGCACGGTTCGCGCGCGGCAACGGCGCTACCGCGCCGATGAACGGAGGCGGGAACAGGACGCAGCGCATTCCTGGCCGCGCCTTCATCGCGACTGGCTTCGGACCCATGGGCCAGGGGCCTGCGTGGGGCTTTCGCGTCGTCGACGACGGTGTCTCGGAGATCCAGACGAACGGCCCGGGCGCGGGCATGGACGTGGCGCGCGTCACGCTGGAGCCGACGGATCGTGGTCGCGTGGACGCTGTGGGCAGCTTCCGCTCGTACCTCGTGCGCTCCGGTGCGGGCACCGTTCGTTTCGTGCGCCTCGTCGGCGACGAATCGTTGATGGCCGCGGCGTTCGAGCTCGACACACCTTCGTCCTGCGCGCCTGGCCTCGCCGATCGCAACGTCGTGCGCGCGGGCAACTACGTGATCGCCACCTGTGATGGTGCGGACGTCGTGCTGCGCACGGTGACCTGTGCAGCATCGGGCTCGGGGCTCGAGCCCTGCACCGTCCTGCCCGCGCTCACGATCACGGAGCCGCTGGCGCCGCTGGGTGTGTCGCTCGAGACGTGGCCTGGTGGTGTGGTGCTCGTCGTCGAGGATGCGGAGGGCATCCACGTGCGGCCGATCGCTCAGATCGCGGACACGCTGCGCAGCACGATCCGGTACGAGGGCGTCGTGCCGCACGAGTACCGCGTCGATGCGCTCACCGACTACACGCTCGCTGCCTGGTCGGCCAACACCGCGTGGCGCGACGGCGCAGGGGTGCTCGTGATCGCGGGCCTCTACGCCGACGACAACGACATCGCCGAGGTGCGCATCGGCCTCGTCGAGGTCACCGCGACGCCCTGACGATCCCGTGAGCGTTCACGCGCGGAACGCATCCTCGGGCAGGCCTGCGATCTTCGCGACTCGATCCCAGAGCCGCGCTCGCTCTCCCTCTCGCTCGATCGTCTGGGCGCGGAGATGTGTGCGAGCAGGCGCGCGATCGAAGTAGAAGCGTCCGTTGGCCTCGCGGCCGCGCGCGGCGAGCGCGAGGAAGAGCGCTGTGTCGGCGCCCTCGGCCGGGGTGCGCAAGAAGGGGCGCGTGAGCGCGTAGAAGCGAGGCAAGGACGTTCGCACGCCGGGCGTGTCGGCCCAGCCGGGGTGCATCGCGCTCGCGGTCACCACCGAGCCCGCGCATCGTCGTGCGATCTCTTCGGTCATCACCACCTGCGCGCGCTTGGCGAGCGCGTAGCGTCGGACGCCGTCGAAGGCAGGCTCCGCGCGCGCGTCGAAGAGCGCGTCCACGTCGAGCGCCACGCCGTACATGCCGCCCGAGCTCACGTGCACGAGCCGCGCGTCGGGGGAACGTGAGAGCGCGGGCCAGAGGAGATGCGAGAGGAGCGTGGGGCCGACGAGGTGCACCGCCGTCGTCGTCTCGAGGCCGTCCCCGGTGAGCTCGTGTCGATCGAGGAGGGCACCTGCGTTGTGGACCAGCACATCGACGCGCGTGCCCTCGAGCGCGTGCGCGAAGCTCCGCACCGACCCGAGGTCACCGAGCTCGAGCCGCATCACACGCGCCCGCGCCGAGAGCGCGCCCAGGCCCTGCCGCACACGCACACCCTTCGCGAGATCGCGCACCGCGAGGATCACGTCGAGGCCGCGCGCGAGCAGACCCTCGGCGATCGCGAGGCCGAGACCGGAGCTCGCGCCCGTGACGATCGCTGTGCTGCCCTCGCCGCGCACGTCGAGCTCGCCAGGGACGAAGCGACGCGCATGGCGACGAAAGCCCGTCCGGTCGAAGGACAGGAGGATGGAGCGATCGAGGAGGGCATCGAGCACGGTGCGGGGTCCTGGGGCCGATCGCGCGCTCCGCCAAGGGCGCGTGCCCGCTCGGCGGTGGCGCCCGTGGCGAGCCCCTCCGCGGAGAGGCCGTTACGCCTGCACGGCGAATGGGTGGAGGTGCACACTCGCCCCATGCTCCGGCTCCAGCCCGCGGTGGCTCGCTACACTCACGAGGCTCACGCCATCACGCGCGCCGCGCTCGAGGCGCTCGAAGCGGCAGGCGCGCGGGTCCTGGAAGAGGCGTACCGCGAGGCCTCCGCGCTGCTCTCGCGGGTTCCCTCGCGCTCTGCGCGAGACAGCACGACGCCGCTCGATGTGGTGGCCGCGACGGCTTGCCGCGCGCGCGCCCTCGAGGCGCTCCGGGGAACCTCGCACGCCGCTGCGATCGCGGACCTCGAGGCGCTCTCGCTCGATCCGCGCGACGTGTCGGCGTGGGCAGAGACTGTGTTCGTGCGGCGAACGATGCGCCTTCAGCGCCTGCTCCAGCTCGAAGCGCCCGAGCCCATCGTCGAGAGCGAGCTCGAGCTCCTCCGCCAGGCCATGCGCCGACTCGACACCCTGGTCCCGAACGAGCGCGACGAAGAGGATCGGTTCCTCCCCGACGAGGAGATCGTGCGTTTCTCGGATCCGCGCTTCGATCTCTCACTCGGATCGTGGACCGCGGTCCTCGACGCCGTGGCGGACTTTCATCGCGAGAGCAGGCCGGCCGATGGCTCCGAGGTGCTCGCGCTCGGCGGGCCGCTCTTGGCGATCGACTTCGCGAGCCCACCGCCCGCGCTCCTCGAACGCGCCTTTCGCGAGCGGGGCGTCTACGACGCAGACGAGGAACGCGCGCTCGCGTACGGAGCTCCGTGGGGCCCGTGGCTCGAGTGGAGCGTGCTCGATGGTGCCGAAGGCCTCGAGGACCTTCGCGACACGCTGCGCGCGCTACGCGGTGATCTTCGTGACGTGCCGGCCGCGTTCCGCGACGAGCTCGTGTCGTCGATCGAGTGTGACCACGCGCCCTTCGTCACCTGCGACGACTGGATCCCCGCGCTCGAGGCGCGCCTCACCCAGCTCGAGCACGACGTCGGGGCCGCGTCGGAGGCAGGCCTCGTGGTGTTGTCGGCGGTGCGACGCGATCTCTCGTACTGAGTTGGCCAGGGTCGAGGGACCTCTGGCCCCTCGAGCTCCCCGTCGCTCGCCTCGTCGCTTCGCTCCTCGACTCGACTCCTGCTCCAGGGGGAGCTGCGCTCCCCCGCCGCAAGGCGCCCCAAAGAGCCGATTCCTTCTCGGTCTCTGAGTTGGCCAGGGTCGCGGGACCTCCGGTCCCTCGAAGCTCCCCCTCGCCCTGGACCCCACCACCGCGTCCCTTCAGCCCGTGAATCGATTGCTTCTCGGTGCGAGCGCGAGCGCGAGCCTCGAGACGTGTCAGGGGCTGCCGTCGACGTAGCGTGAGTAGGAATTCTGGAGATCGTCCTGGAGGACGGTGGCCATGCCTGGGGTGTCGACGACCAGCGGCGTCTCGAGCGTTCGTGCGCGGTAGCTCCAGCCCATCGGCAGTGTGAGCCGCGTCGCGAGGCCGCTCAGGTCGTCGGCGCCGAGCGTGGGATCGACGATCTGCGCGTAGGACTGCATCACGTAGATCGAGCCGTCGGGGGAGAGCAGCTCGTAGACCTCGCGACCTGCGTCGACCTCGAAGCGCGTGTCGCGCAGGATCGTGCGCTCCGTGTACGGCATGGACGAGATCCCACCGGCGGGCAGCTCGATCGAGGCCAGCTGCTGCATCAGCAGCGTGCCGAAGTAGATCGGCGTGCGGTCGGGGATCTCGCCGCTCGTGCGGTCCGGGAGCCAGTACCGCGGGCCGTTTCGGAGGACCACGGTCGCACCGCTCGAGGCGCGCACGGCGTCCGTGTCGATCGCGTCCCAGTCGCTCATCGGGCAGTCGTTGAGGGTCTGCGTTCCCCACACCTCCACGCGGACGCTCGCGCCGCCTGCGAACGCGAGCAGCAGCTCGCAGTAGCGCGCACCCGCGCCGATGGGCTGCCGAGGGACGTCGTCGGGGAGGGTCGCGTCGACGCCCGGGGGTGCGTCTTCGGCAACGGCCGCGTCGAGCACGGACTCGCTCCGAGCGTCGAGGTCGGGCGCGGCATCGCTCGATACGACGTCGCCCCCGCACGCCGCGAGGAAGACCGTGAGGAGCGCGGTGAGGTCTCGCTGGGTCATGGGCATCAGGTGGCTCCGAGGGAGGCGGAACGGTAGGTCGCACGCACGGCGCTCGCCACCCTTCGTTCGAGAGAGCGTGCTCCGTTACCATCCGAGCCATGAGGATCCTCTACGGCGTCGTGGGTGAAGGCATGGGCCACGCGATGCGCTCGCGCGTCGTGCTCGAGCGCCTCTTCGAGCTCGGGCACGAGGTGGAGATCATCGCGTCGGGTCGCGCCGTCGACTTCCTCGAGAAGCGCTTCGGCGAGAAGAGCGCGGTGAACCGCATCCGCGGTCTTCACATCGTCTACGAGGACAACGAGGTGCAGCGCGCGCGCACGTTCTTCGAGAACGTGCTCGGCGGCAGCCTCGCGATCCCTGCGCAGATCGCGAAGTACTTCGAGCTCATCTCGGACTTTCGTCCCGAGCTCGTGATCAGCGACTTCGAGAGCTGGACGTACTTCTACGGTCAGGCGCATCGGCTGCCGATCCTGTCGATCGACAACATGCAGATCCTCAACCGCTGCTCGATCCCCGACGACGTGATCGAAGGACACCGCGCGGACTTCGAGATCAGCAAGGCGCTCGTGAAGAGCAAGCTGCCCTTCGCCGAGCACTACATCATCACGACGTTCTTCTTCCCCGAGATCAGGAAGGACAAGACGACGCTCGTGAAGCCGATCCTGCGGCCCGAGATCCTCGCGGCCCAGGGCCTCGCGCAGCGTGGCGCGGGCGGGCACCTGCTCGTCTACCAGACCGCCGAGGGCAACGACGCGCTCGCCAAGACGCTCGCGAGCACGGGCCTGCCGTGCCGCATCTACGGCATGCGTCGCTCGATCAAGACCGACGAGGTCGAGGGCAACCTCACGTACCGACCGTTCAGCGAGACGACGTTCATCGAGGATCTCGCGACGTCCAAGGCCGTGATCGCGGGTGGTGGTTTCACGCTGATGGGCGAGGCCGTGTACCTCCACAAGCCGATGCTCAGCGTGCCGGTGCGCGGTCAGTTCGAGCAGGTGTTGAACGGCCGCTACCTCCAGAAGCTCGGCTACGGCCAGTACGCCGAGTCGCTCGCGGATCCGCGCGAGATCTTCTCGTTCATCGAGCGCGTCCCCGACTGCGCGCGCGCCCTCGAGGGCTTCGTGCAGAACGGCAACGAGGATCTCTACGCCGCGCTCGACGCCCAGCTCGATCGCGTCGCAGGCGGCGTGTACTGACGATCGCGTGACGCGCATGCATGCGTCGCGTACACGTCACGCATGAGAGGGACGGTCTCGTGCCTCGGTCGCGCCGAGTGCTCGACGGCGTGATCGCCAGGGGGTCGCGTCGCGGACTGGCACGGGCGTCTCGGTGCGACGCTGCGCGGTCTGGCGCGCCGGCTGGAGGCGCGGGTCATCGTTGCGTCATCCGCGTTGCGGGCGAAATCGCGCGGCCATCGCTGCCGTTGCTGGCGGCATGACCACGCTCCGCGTCGCCAGCTTCAACGTCCAACGTCTCTCGGCGCGCCAGGGCGCACGCGTCGAGGCCATCGCCGGCATCGCGCGCGCGCTCGACGCGGACGTGCTCGCCCTGCAGGAGATCGCCAGCGGACCTGCGCTCGACGTCGCGCGCGGCGCGGGCCTGGCTCACACGACGTTCGTCGCGCACGCGGCCTCGGCGCAGCGTGGTGTCGCCATCGGTCATCG
>JAFLCL010000149.1 GCA_017303575.1 Deltaproteobacteria bacterium | reverse complement strand
CGTCGCGCCGCGAGCCCGCTGCTCAGGCGCGTCTTCGGCGGCATCGCGCGCGACGAAGCACGGCACGCGCTCTTCTCGTTGGCGCTCGACGACTGGGCGATGCCGCGCCTGCGGCCCGTCGAGCGTCGTCGCGCGAGGGAGTCTCGCGAGGAGGCGCATGCGGAGCTCCGCGGAGCGATCGTGCGAGAGGACGCTCGGTCTCAGCGCGCGCTCGGTGTGCCGGACGAGGCGCTCGGCCACGAGCTCGCCGCGCTCTTGGCGTGAACGCGCCGCGTCTCACGCTGTGGTGACGGCGTCCTTCTCCGAGGGTGGCCTTCGCACCAGGCGCTCGTAGACGAGCATCACGATCGCGCTCACGACACCGAGGCCGGCGTAGATCGCCCAGATCGTGAAGGGATCGCGCTCACCCTCGAGCGGCAGGTAGCGATCGATCAAGCGGCCCGACACCACGCCGCCGATCATGCCGCCGAGCGCGACGGGCAACACGGTGAGGCCCATGAACGTGGCCTCTTGGCCCTTGGGCGCGAAGCGCGCGACGTAGTCGTAGAAGCGCGGCGCGAAGATCATCTCCGCGAACGCGAACACCGCGAACGACACGCAAGCACCAGCGAGGCCGAGCGCCACGCCGCCGCCCATCTGCGCACCGAGCACCGGTCCGAGCGTGCCCATCAGGAACATCGAGAGCGCGCCGACGCCGCTCGCGATCGCCATCGCCATCACGGGCGAGAGGGCCTTGGTGCGCCGCGTGACGACTCCTTGGAAGAGCGCGATCGTCAGCGGGTTGAGCAGCGTCACCCACTCGAGCGGTGCGTCCTCGCTGACCGAGCGCGTGATGTACTTCGGGAACGTCTGATAGAACTGCTCGCTCATGAAGTAGAAGCCCGTGAGGATCAGGAGCGCGCCCGAGAAACGAATGTCGCGCAGCGCGGTCCACACGCCCTTCAAGACCGTCAGCACCGACGGACGATGCTCGGGCGTACCGGTCGCCTTCGCGTCGGCGTTCGTGCTCTTCGCGTCGGGCTCGACGAACACGAACACCGCGAGCCCGAGCGCGATCACGCTCGCTGCGATCGCGTTGTAGACGACGAGGCTGAGCGCGCCGAGCGTGCGGATGCCGTACGTGAGCGACTTGCCGATCACCGAGCCCGCGTTGACCGTTCGGTAGAACGTCGCGAAGCCCTCGGTCTGGCGTCCCGGTGGCGAGGTGCGCACCACGGTGCCCGTGATGATCGGCTTGAAGAGCGCGCCTGCGAGGCCGATCAAGACGATCGAGAGGCTCGCCATCGGCGCGTCGTGCGCGAAGCCGAGCACCGCGTAGCCCACGGCGTAGATCGCGAGCGAGACCGCCAGCGCGCGCTTGAACCCGATGCGGTCGGCGATGACGCCGCCGATCAGCGGGCCGAGACGAAAGAACGCATAGAGCGCCATCACGTCGCCGGCCTGCGCGTCGTTCAAGCCCACGACGCTCGTGAGGTGCAGAGAGAGCACGACATAGAGCCCGTAGAAGGCCCAGCGCTCGAAGAGCTCGATGCCGTTCGCGACGTAGAAGCTGCGAGGGAAGGGCGCGAGCGTCGTGTCGGCTGTCGTCGTGGTGCTCGTGGGCGCGTTCGCGCTCGGCGCGGTCATCGCCGCGAGCCTACGTGATTGACGTTCCCGTCGCGCGGGTGTGGAGTCCCGTCGTGATGACGAGAACCGTGCTCTTCCTCTCGGCGTGTGTGCTCGCCGTCGGCTGCGCCGCCCCCGCGCGTCTCTCGGGCCGCTGGGTCTATCTGACCAACCGCAGCGACGATCACCCCGTCGCCGTCGGCCAATCGGACATGCCGCAGGCAGGTGGCCCCTTGCACCTCGTGCCCGGCTCGCCCGCCGCGGGCGCGTGTCTTCCCGCCGAGGAGTACGAGCAGATGTTCGGCGGCACGTGCGAGCACGAGAGCGAAGGCGATGCGCCGGGCGCCGACGCGAACGTGCGCTGGTACTGCGGGGGCAGCATCGCGGTGCGTGTGCGCCTCGAGCCCTGTGAAGAGCACCGCGATCGGTTTCGCGTCGCCGAGCTCGCGATCGCCACGCATGGCGAGTGAGAGTCTTGTAGGCTGCGCGACAGGTTGCCCACACGATGAGTGACTTCGAGACACTCCCGCCCGATCCCCCGCCTTCGTCCAAGGCTGCGCTGCCGGTCCTGCCGCTCGCCCTCGGCACGGCGTTGGTGGTGTCGTTGATCGGCAACGTCGCGCTCTTGGTGCGCGGGCCCGAGACCGTCGAAGCGCCGCCCGTCGAGTGCCCGCAGTGCGAGACGTGTCCTCCGCCGGTCGAGTGTCCGGTGTGCGAGGTCTGCGAGGTCTGTGAGGTCTGCCCCGAGATCGAGGTCGCGACTGCCACGGGCGGCAGCGGTACGGGCACGGGCGGCACGCGTCCTCCGCGCGTCGACGAAGCGGCGGCGGCCGAGGGCGAAGCGCACCTCACGCACGCCGAGAACGAGGGCGAGCGCGATCCGGTGCAGGTCGCCGCGCAGCGTCGCGTCGCCGATGGCGTCGATCGCATCGTCGCCTCGCACAGCGCGGCGTCGGCGCGCCGCTTCTTTTCCCGCAACCTACCTTCGTTCGCGAGCATGGACTGCGCGTTCCGCGATCCCGCCGCGGCCGAGCACGTGCGCATGCAGCTGCGACCGATGAACGAGCTATTGCCCGCGGCCGAGCGCCTCACCGAGGAACAGCTCCACCGCTACGAGAGAGATCTGCGATGCCCACGCGAGTGACGTTCGGGCGAGCCATCGTCGGTTCGTCGGTCTTGGTCGCGATGCTCGCGATCGCGGGCTGCGGCAACAACCGTCCGCCGCCGTGCCTCGGCGAGGCGTGCCGCAACTGGCCGCACGTCGACCTGCGCTTCCACCGCACGCGTGAAGGCCGCGCCTACACCGGCGCGCTGTGCGTGCAGGTCTCGTTCGACTGTCCCGAAGAGGGACGCCACGAGGTGTGGATCGAGCCCGAGCACCCGCGCTGCGACACGTACCTCAACACCGACGGCCCCGAGTGGCTGCGCGTCGAGCGTGGTCGCATCTCGATCCCGTGGCCGGCCCGCTGCATGGGCGATCACGTCGAGATGTACATCACCGCGCAGCCGAACTTCGCGACCTGCACGGCAGTGAACAACGAGCTCGTCACCGTGCAGCGCGAAGGCCTGCGCGGCGACATCGTCTTCGACTGCCGCTGACTCCGCCTCTCGCTCAGCGCGCGAACACGGCGAGCGCGCGGAGGAACGTCGCGAAGGGACCGGGGAAGCGGATCTCTCTCGCGTGCGTGGTGAACACGCCCGCGAGCTGGACCAGGCGCCCCAGTCCCTTGTGCCCGCGAAACGCGGCGTACACGCCCTCGAACATCTTCGCGGAGTCGAGGCCCGGCGTGAGCGTGGCCTCGAAGACCACGGGCTCGGTGCCGTGGCACGCAGGCAGGTGGAATCGCCCGGCGTCGAGCGTGTAGGTCTCACCGGCGTGGAGGATCTTCTCCTGCCCGTCGATCCTCCCGAGACTCAGCGCGCCCGAGATCACGCGGAACTCCTCGCGCTGTGCCGGATGCATCTCCGTCGCCGGCGGGCTGACGCCGGGGGGCATGCACATCCGATAGATCATCGGCCGCTCGTGATCGCCCTCGGCGAGGATCGTGATCGTGCCGCCCAGCCCGTCATCATGCGTCGTCGGGCGAAGCGTGCGCTGCCTCGCCTCGTGCCTCGGCGCGCTTCCGCTCTCGGTGCTCTTGCGCTGTGTGCTCGTGCTCATCGGGGTCCTCCGCGATCGTTTCTAGATGTGGGACCCTGGCGGGCGAAGGACGCATTCGCGCAACGAGCGCGCGCAGCGAGGCAACTTGAAGCTGACCGACCTCCAGACCTTCCTGCGTGTCGCCGAGACGGGGACCTTCGCCGACGCCGCGCGCGCGTTGCGCGTGCCGAAGTCGACCGTCACGCGACGCGTCGAGCGCCTCGAGGCTGATCTCGGGCAAGCACTCCTCGTGCGATCCGCGCGCGCGATTCGTCTCTCCGAGGCCGGCCGCTTCGTGCACGACCAAGCCTCCACCTCGATCGCCGAGCTCGACTCGCTCGAGCAGCGCGTCCGCGAGCAGGCCGGCGAGGTCACGGGCACCCTGAAGATCACACTGCCCACGGACCTCGCGGGGACCGCTGAGTTCGCGGCGCTCGTCGAGGACTATCAAGCGCGTCATCCGCGGGTACGCGTCCACGTGGTGGCCACGGAGCGGGTGATCGACATCGTCGAAGAAGGCTTCGACGTCGCGATCCGGCCGCGCGTGATCCTGCGACCCGCGGACGCGAGCCTCCAGAGCCGGACGATCGCCGACGTACGCATCGCGCTCTACGCCTCGCGCGCGTTCGTGAAGGCGCGCGGCGGGCTCCAGCACATCCAGACGCTCGAGCCCGACCAGCTCCTCGCGCAAGCCGGTGCGAGCCGCGTGGCCGACGGCCCGCTCGCCGAGGCCCTCGCCCGCGGTACCCCCCGGGTCGTGTCGACGGACTTCGGGTCGATCCTCGCGCTCGTCACGTGCGGCACGGGCATCGGCATGCTGCCCAGCTACCTCGTCGAGGGCCGCGACGATCTCATCGAGGTCCTGCCCGAGCTGGGCAAGCGCGTGTTCCCGCTCGTGATGCTGTGGCCTGCGAGCCGGCACATCGCCGCGCGCCTGCGTGCGTTCCTCGATCTCGTCGCCGAGCGGCCGCGCTTCGCGTCCTCGCGCGTGCCCCGGCAGCGAGCTCAGCCGATGGCGACGTCGATCGCGAGGCCGGCGAAGAGCGCGGGGACGTAGAGGAGCGAGGCGACGAACACCTTGCGGCCCCACATCACGTGGCGGCTCGCGTCGGTCGCGTCGGCTGCGCCGTAGGCGCGGAAGCTCTTCACGCAGAAGAAGAGGAACACGGAGCCGAACGCGAGCGCGACGGCGGTGTAGATCGCGCCCGCGATGCCGAGGATCGGCAGGAGCAGGCTCACCGGCACCAGCGCGAGCGCCCACGCGATCGCCTGCCAGCGCGTGACGTCCGCGCCGCGGAGCGCGGGCACGACCTTGATGCCGGCGCGCGTGTACTCGGCCTCGCGGAACATCGTGATCGCCAAGAAGTGCGGGAGCTGCCAGAGGAAGAGGATGCCGAAGAGCACGAAGCCCGCGGCCGAGAGCTCGTTCGTCGCGGCCGTCCAGCCCATGAGCGGAGGCATCGCGCCGGGCACGGCGCCCACGACGAGCGCGATCGTCGAGACCTGCTTGAGCGGCGTGTAGATCGCGACGTAGGAGAACAGCGCCACTGCCGCGAGGATCGCGGTGAGCGGGTTCACCGTGAGCCACAGGAGCGGCACCGAGATCGCGCCGAGGAGCAGGCCCCAGACGAGCGCCGTGTTGGGCGAGAGCCGGCCCGCAGGCAGCGGGCGGTTCTTCGTGCGCGTCATGTGCTTGTCGACGTCGCGCTCGAGCCAGCAGTTGAGCGTGTTCGCCGAGCCCACCACGAGCGCGGTGCCGAGAAGCGCAGAGAGCGTGACGGCGAGCGAAGGACGCTCCGGCGCGAGGTAGATGCCGCCGAGCGCCGTGACGAGGACCATCACGTTGATGCGCGGCTTCGTGAGCGCGACGAGATCGCCGATCCACGCGCCCCACGA
Source organism: Deltaproteobacteria bacterium (assembly GCA_017303575.1). GTDB lineage: Bacteria > Myxococcota_A > Polyangia > Polyangiales > Sandaracinaceae > JAFLCL01. The sequence continues at coordinate 15,240 of JAFLCL010000149.1, read as the reverse complement.
CGGGGGGGCGGTCGAGACCGAGGGACTCTGCGGCGTGTCGCTCAAGGCGCGCGCTTCGTAGCAGCCGGCCACGAAGGGATCAACGAGGCTTCGCCCGCCCGCCGGAGCTGTTAACGGATTAACTAGTAAACGACGCCAGGCGAGGCGAGATGCCTCGCCGCCCTGCGAGCCCGCACTCGTTCACCCAGGGCGACAGCCGATCTTGTACGAAAGTGGCGCAAATCGCGCGGTGCCGGCCGCGCCACGGCGGAGACGCGTCGCGTCATTTACATGCGAGCGCGTCTTGACACCTTGACTGATGTAAACCGGTCAAGTAGGTTCGGCCGACCATGACGGCCCATGACCTCGGTGCTGGCGTCCGGTTCCTCGGTGACCTCACGGCGGGGCGCGCCGAGATCCTCACGACCGACGCGGTGGCGTTCGTCGCCGAGCTGGTGCGCCGCTTCCGGCCCGCCGTGGCCGAGCGCCTCGCGGCACGTCGTGATCGTCGGGAGCGTGGTGCGCCGCTCGGGTTCCTGGCCGAGACGATCTCGGTGCGCGAGGGTGACTGGCGCTGTGCGCCGCTGCCGGACGTGCTGCTCGATCGCCGCGTCGAGATCACGGGGCCCGTCGATCGGAAGATGATCATCAACGCGCTCAACTCGGGCGCGAGCGTGTTCATGGCGGACTTCGAGGACGCCAACTCGCCGACTGTCGGCAACTGCTTCGACGGCCACGTTCACCTCCGCGACGCGGTCGCGCGCACGATCTCGTTCGAGCAGGGCGGCAAGAAGTACGCGCTCTCGGGTGAGCCGGCGGTCCTCTTCGTTCGCCCGCGCGGCTTTCATCTGCGCGAGAAGCACTTCGTCGTCGACGGCGAGGCCTCGCCGGGGATGCTCGTCGACTTCGGCTTCTACCTCTTCCACAACGCCAAGGCGCTGATCGCGCAGGGCCGCGGGCCGTTCTTCTACCTGCCGAAGATGGAGAGCCACCTCGAGGCGCGCGTGTGGAACGAGATCTTCGTCCACGCAGAGGCCGCGCTCGGACTCCCCCGCGGCACCATCAAAGCGACGTGCTTGATCGAGACGCTGCCCGCGGCGTTCGAGACCGACGAGATCCTCTACGAGCTGCGCGAGCACTCGGCCGGCCTCAACTGCGGGCGCTGGGACTACATCTTCTCGTTCATCAAGACGCAGGCCGAGGACAGCTCCAAGGTGCTGCCCGACCGCGGCCTCGTCGGCATGACGCAGCCGTTCATGCGCGCGTACTCGCGCCTCGTGATCCGCGACTGCCACAAGCGCGGCGTGCACGCGATGGGCGGCATGGCGGCGCAGATCCCGGTGAAGGGCGACGACGCCAAGAACGAGGCTGCGTTCGAGAAGGTGCGCGCCGACAAGCTGCGCGAGGTGGAGGACGGGCACGACGGCACGTGGGTCGCGCACCCCGCGCTCGTGTCCGTCGCGAAGAAGGTGTTCGACGCGGCGATGCCCGAGGCGAACCAGATCGCGTCCGGCAAGCAGCACGACTACGTCGTCACCGCCGACGAGCTCACCGCGGCGCCGGCGGGCCCCAAGACCGAGCACGCGCTCCGTCACAACCTGCGTGTGGGCGTGCAGTACCTCGAGGCGTGGCTGCGCGGCTCGGGCGCAGTGCCGCTCTACGACCTGATGGAGGACGCCGCGACCGCCGAGATCAGCCGCGCGCAGATCTGGCAGTGGCTCCGCCACGGCGTGGTGCTCGAGACCGAGCAGATGGTGACGGTCGAGCTCGTGACGAGGCTCCTCGACGAAGAGATGAACGTCGTCGCCGCCGAGATCGGGCAGGAGCGCGTGCAGAGCGGGCGCTTCGCCGAGGCGAAGTCGATCCTGCTCGACGTCGCGACGTCCATGCCGCTGAAAGAGTTCCTCACGCTTCCCGCCTACGAAGCGCTCGACCGCTGAAGCCCCGTTCCCGTTCACCCATGGAGATGACGATGACCTCGCAGCCCCCGATGATGAAGGACACCGACTCGTTCTCGCACGAGCGCTGGAACGGCATCACGCGCCCCTACACCGAAGACCACGTGAAGAAGCTCCGCGGTCACCTCCGCATCGAGCACACGATCGCCGACTACAGCTCGCGACGCCTGTGGAAGTCGATGAACGAGAAGCCGCTCGTGCGCTCGCTCGGCGCGCTCACCGGTGGTCAGGCGGTGCAGATGGTGCGCGCCGGCCTCGAGGCGATCTATTGCTCGGGCTGGCAGGTGGCGGCGGATGCGAACACCGGCGCGCAGACGTACCCCGATCAGTCGCTCTACCCGGCGGACTCGGTGCCGAAGCTCGTCACCCGCATCAACAACGCGCTTCGTCGCGCCGATCAGATCGACTCGGTCGACGGCGTGCAGCGCCGTGACTACTTCGTGCCGGTCGTCGCGGACGCGGAGGCCGGCTTCGGCGGCGCGCTCAACGCGTACGAGCTGATGAAGAACATGATCGAGGCGGGCGCCGCGGGCGTTCACTTCGAGGACCAGCTCGCGTCGGAGAAGAAGTGCGGCCACCTCGGCGGCAAGGTGCTCGTGCCCACCGCGCAGTTCGAGAAGACGCTCATCGCGGCGCGCCTCGCGGCCGACGTCGCGGGCGTTCCCACGGTGCTCATCGCGCGCACGGACGCAGAGAGCGCGAAGCTCCTCACGAGCGACGTGGATGATCGCGACAAGCCCTTCTGCACGGGGCAGCGCTCGGCCGAGGGCTACTACTACGTGAAGCAGGGCCTCGAGAGCTGCATCGCGCGCGGCATCGCGTACGCGAAGTACGCAGACCTCCTGTGGATGGAGACGAGCAAGCCCGACCTCGAGGTCGCGAAGAAGTTCGCGGAGGGCGTGCGCAAGGTGCACCCGAACAAGCTGCTCGCCTACAACTGCAGCCCGAGCTTCAACTGGAAGAAGAACCTCGACGACGCGACGATCGCCAAGTTCCAGCGAGAGCTCGGCGCGATGGGCTACAAGTTCCAGTTCGTCACGCTCGCCGGCTTCCACATGCTCAACTACGCCTCGTTCATGCTCTCGAGCGAGTACAACGAGCGCGGCATGGCGGCGTACTCGGAGCTGCAGCAGAACGAGTTCGCGGCGGAGAAGCAGGGCTACACCGCGACCAAGCACCAGCACGAGGTCGGCACGGGCTACTTCGACGTGATCAGCGAGCTCGTGTCGCAGGGCCAGAGCTCGACGACGGCGCTCAAGGGCTCGACCGAGGAAGAGCAGTTCCATTGATTCGTCCGGAGGGTCCATGCGGACCCTCCCCCGCGAGGCGGGGCCCCCTCCCGCTCCACTCGCTTCGCTCGTGCGGCGCGCGGGGCCCCAGCCCCGCTTGCACGCCTCGCGCTGCGCTCGGCGGGACACGGATGGTCGAGCCACGGAGCGGTGATCGCAGCGATGCGGTCGCCGCTTCGTTCGTTCAGCGATGACGCTCGCGCGTGAGCCGACGCAGCTCGAATCGATGTGGCTCGCCGTAGAAGAAGACGCGGCGCGCCGATCTCGCCTCGCGCCAGAAGCGGGCCCGCCTCCACCATCCCGCAGGGATTCGATGCACACACGAGCCTCGCCTCGGGCATCCTGCGGCGATGGCGTACGAGGAGCTCGAGACGGTCGCATCGTGGATCGCGTGCTCGGCCGAGCGACGCGAGGCGATCGCGAAGGAGATCGCTGTGTCGAGCGGGCTCGAGCTCGAGCGCGTCGCCCCGTTTGCGCGTGAGGATCTGCCGCTCGCGTCGTTCTTCGGGCTCGATGGGCTCATGCGCTTCGTCCTCGTGCCGGGCGGCGAGATCGAGCTGGGGCTGAGCGACACGGAGGTGCGCGCGCTCGAGTCGCTCGCGGCTCCCCACCGCGAATCGCCCACGTTCGAGGCCGACTGGGGTGTTCTCCTGCGTGCTGATCATCCGTGGCGCGGCACGCGGAGGGTGCGCGTGGCGCCGATGCTGTTCGCGCAGGGCAGCCTCGGCGAGTTCCCGCCGTCGGGTTGGCGCAAAGAGATCGGCGAGTTCTTCGTGGGCGAGGGCGGCGACGTGAGCGTGCTGCCCGAGGATCTCGACGAAGGCCTCGCGCGCTTCGGGTTTCGACTCCCGCGAGAGGCCGAGTGGGAGCACGCGGCGCGCGGGGGCCGCGTCGGTGCGCTCACGTACGTCGGTGACGTGACGCCCGACAAGCGCCTCTTGCGGAAGCTCCGCATCGCGCTCGAGGACAGCGAGGGGCGCACCGAAGACCGCCACGCGTCGATCGCGAACGACTTCGGTCTGCTCGGCTTCGGCGTGCACGCAGAGCTCTGCCTCGATCGGTTCGACGGCGCGGACCCGACGGAAGGCGTGGTCCCCTACGAGGAGCGTGTCATCCGTGGGGGCGCGGGCGCGACGTACCCTTGGCAGAACCCGGGCGAGCAACACGCGCTGCTCACGGCGTCGCGGCAACCCGCGCATGGCCTCGTCGAAGCGATCGGCGTGCGCGTCGTTCGCTCGCTCGGTTGAGAGGAGCGTGACGATGCGCGCGGCGCTCTATCGTCGGTACGGCAAGGACGTGGTCGAGGTGGGCGAGTGGGCCGATCCGATCGCGGGGCGCGGTGAGCTCTTGGTGCGTGTGCGCGCAGCCGCGCTCAACCCGAAGGACGTGATGACCTCGCGCGGCAAGCTCGCGCTGTTCTCGGGTCGACGGTTTCCCAAGCAGCTCGGCTACGACTGGGCGGGCGAGGTGATCGCGGTCGGGCCGGGCGTCGAGGGCGTCGCGATCGGGGAGCGTCGCTTCGGGATGATCCAGAGCTGGAAGGCCGGTGCGATCGCGGAGCGCGCCGCCGTGCGTGTGGAGGAGAGCGCGCGCCTGCCCGAGGAGATCCCGTGGTCGTCGGGAGCGGCGATCGCGCTCGTGTCGCTCACTGCGCTCCAGGCGCTGCGCGACGAAGGTCGTCTGCGAGAGGGACGGCGTGTGTTGATCCACGGCGCGTCGGGCGGCGTCGGCGTGCACGCGATCCAGATCGCGAAGATCCTCGGCGCGCACGTGACGACGACGTCGTCCGCAGGCAACCGAGAGCTCTGTCGCTCGCTCGGCGCCGACGTCGCGCTCGACTACGCCGCCGACGATCTCGCGGCGCGGGGTGAGCGCTGGGACGTGTTCTTCGACGTGTTCGGCAACCGACGTTTGTCGTTCGCGAAGCCGCTGCTGACCCCGCGCGGTCGCTACGTGCAGACAGTGCCGGCGGCGACGACGCTCCTCGACGTCGCGCGCTCCGCGCTGTCGGCGCAGCGCGCGAAGCTCGTGGTCGTGCGCTCGAACGCGCGCGATCTCGAGACCGTGGCCGAGTGGCTGCGATCGGGCGCGCTGCGCGCGGTGATCGACTCCGAGCACGCGCTGGCCGACGTGCGCGCTGCGCTCGAGCGACAGGCGAGCAAGCGCGCGCGCGGCAAGATCGTGATCGGTCTCTGACGCGCTTCTGTGACACCGCACGGCTGGGCCTTTCGCGCGTCGCGATCGTGGGCCAGGTTCGGGGCTGCCCGTGACGTCCCCGGTCGAAGTTCCGTCCTCAAGCTTCGCGCGTGCGCTCGCCGCCGCGAAGGCGCCGCAGCCGGTGAGCGGCCTCGTCGCGTTCCGCGTGCTCTTCGGGCTGATGGCGTTCTGGAGCGCCGTGCGCTTCGAGCTCAACGGCTGGGTCGACGTCTTCTACGGCACCCCGCGCTTCTTCTTCCACTACTGGGGCTTCGAGGCGATCCGGCCGCTGTCCGTGCACGACATGCACGTCCTCTTCGCGGTGATGATCCTCAGCGCGATCCTCATCACGCTCGGCCTCGCATACCGGCTGGCGACCGTCGTGTACTTCTTGGTGTTCACGTACGTCGAGCTGTCGGACGTCACGAACTACCTCAACCACTACTACCTCCAGAGCCTCCTCGCGTTCGTGCTCTGCTTCCTCCCGCTGCACCGCGCGGGCTCGCTCGATGCGAGGCTCTTCGCTTCGATCCGCGTCAGCAGCTTTCCCGCGTGGATGACGTGGCTCCTGCGATCGCAGATTGCGATCGTGTACTTCTTCGCCGCGATCGCGAAGGCCACGCCGGACTGGCTGCTCCACGGGCAGCCGATGCAGATCTGGCTCCACGCGCGCACCGACACGCCGCTCGTCGGGTGGCTCTTCGAGATCGAGGGGGTGCCGTTCCTGATGGGATGGGCGGGCTTCCTCTACGACCTGACGATCCCCGCGTTCTTGCTCCATCGCCGCACCCGACCCTTCGCGTACCTCGCCGTCATCGTGTTCCACTCGATGACGAAGCTCTTGTTCCCGATCGGCATGTTCCCCGTGATCATGACGACCTCGACGCTGATCTTCTTCGGCTACGACTGGCCGGTGACGCTCGCCGAGACGCTCGGCCTCGCGCGTCTCGCGAGACGCTTGCGCGGCGAGGGCACCGCGGGCCCCGCGCTCTCGTGGCCGACGTGGGCGATCGCGATCGGCACGAGCTGGATCGTGCTCATGACGGCGATGCCGCTCCGCACGTTCGCCTACGGAGGCAACGTGCTCTGGCACGAGCAGGGCATGCGCTGGAGCTGGCGCGTGATGGCGCGCGAGAAGAACGGCAGCATCACCTACCGCGTCCGCGCCGATGGCTGGCCGCGCGAGCGACGCGTGCGTCCCTCGCAGTACCTGACGTCGGTGCAGGAGCGTGAGATGTCGGCGCAGCCCGATCTGATCCTCCAGCTCGCGCACCACATCCGCGACGAGTGGGAGCGACGCGGGGCCACGCACGTCGAGGTGCGCGTCGATGCGCTGTGCTCGCTCAACGGACGTCGCATGACGCGCTTGATCGATCCCGACGTCGATCTCGCGCAGATCGAGGAGAGCATGGCGCCCGCGGGCTGGATCCTCCCGGCGCCCGAGGGCCCGCCGCCCTCGCTCCAGTCCGCGCGTCGGTTACTCTCGATCTCGGAGTGAAACGATGCGTGTGCTGCTCGTGGGACCTGGACAGCTCGGACGTGTGATCGCGGGAGGCCTCGCGGCCTGTGGGGTCTCCGTCGATCCCGTGCGTCGCGGAGAGGCGATCAAGCCGACGGCTGCGCACGGGTCGGTGCTCGTGGCCGTGGGTGAGCGTGATCTCGACGGCGCGCTCGCGTCGGTGCCGTACGCCCAGCGCGCGCGGGTGGTGCTGCTCCAGAACGAGCTCGTGCCGGCGAGCTGGGAGGCGCACGGCGTCGTCGACCCGACGGTGCTCGTGGTCTGGTTCGAGAAGAAGAGGGGCAAGGCGATCCAGGTCGTGCGCGAGACGGAAGTCTCGGGGCCTCACGCGTCGCTCTTCGTGCGCGCGCTCGACGCGATGGACGTGCGCGCCACCGAGATCCCCGAGGCCGAGCTCACACGCGCGCTCGTGGTGAAGAACCTCTACATCGTGGGCGCGAACGCGCTCGGCCTCGCGCTGGGCGGCACGACGGGCGAGCTCGTGTCGCGTCATCGCGAGCGCACCGAGAGCGTCTTGCGCGAGATCCTCGCGATCGAGCGATCGCGCCTCGCGAAAGACGAGGTGCTCGACGACGACGACGTGATCAGGCGCACGATCGACGCGTTCCTCGCCGATCCTTCGCACGGCACGGTCGGCCGCACCGCCAAGGAGCGCCTCGAGCGTGCGATCACGCGAGCGCGCGCTGCGGGCCTCACGACCCCCGCGCTGGACGCGATCGCGGCCTCGTCGCCGTCCTCGTGAAATAGCGAGCGCTGCTCGCTCGAAGGTCCTCCGAGGACCATGAGCGACGAGACCCCACGCACCCCGCCCGCGGCCTCGAGACCGAAGCGCATGCTTCGGTCGTTGTTTCGCGTGGGGATCGCGTCGGTGCTGGCCCTCACGATGCTCGTCGTCTCGGTGCTGCTCGTGGCTGGAGGGTCGCTCGGCCTCGCGGTGGCCGCGTTCGATCAGCGGCCGGACTGGATGCGCTCGCATCGTCCGTCGCAGTCGGCGGAGCTGACCGAGCTCGAGGAACGTGGTCCTGCGCTGCTCGCGGCCGCGGGCCTCGCGGGTGTCGTGCTCGGCGCCGATGCGATCGCGCATCGCGACGACGAAGGCTACGAGCCTCCCGTCGGCGGCGTGGTGCTGGGCTCGCTCGCGACCGTGGGCATCGGTGAGTACGCCGTCGAGCACCGCGACGAGCTGATCATCCCCGCGGTGCTCCTCGGCATCGTCGCGATCGCTGCGCTCGTGCTCGATCTCGAGCCCGACGACGCGCCCGCCGATCCCACGGCCTCGCCGTGATCACTCGCGCGTCGCGGTGAAGTCGACGGTGAGCGTGAGGCTGGCGCCGAGCACGAGCGCCTGCGCCTCGCCGTCCATGTCGGGGTCGCCCGCCCACAAGCAGCCGCCTGCGTAGGCGGTGCGCACCTCGCCGTTCTGCATCGCGATCGAGCGCCAGTCGTTCTCGCTCGCGCTGCCCTCGTTCACGAGATCGGCCTCGGCCACCGACACGCCGAGCAACACGCAGTTCACGCCGTTCGAGGCGGCGCCGCCGCCGAGGAGCAGATCGAAGCGCGCTCCTCCTTCCTCGATGAGACCGAAGGCCTCGCGCTCGCTCGTGGTGATCTCGCCGTCGCACACCGGATCGCACTCGGGGTTGGTCGTGCCCTCGCCGCAGGTGTCTGCATCCGGTGCGGTGAGCGCGACGGAGCAGCTCTGGCTGGGGATCGTCACCCACATGCGATGCCTGTACGTCGCATCGCGCTGATCGATCGTGACGCGCTCGGGCCACACCTCCGAAGGACACACCACCTCGGGTCGCGCGCAGTCGACCTCGAAGTCGAAGCCCGTGCCGCCGTGCTCGACGTGCACCATGCCGCCGCTCTCGGGCACCGTCGCCGTGTAGTGCGCGCCGCCGATCTCGACGTCGACATCGAAGCTCGAGCCGTAGGTGACGGCCCACGCGCCCTCGACGTCGGGCGCGGGTGTGGTGGCGTTGGCAGCACGGCAGCCATCGGCGCCGACGAGCGTGGACCAGAGCGCAGCAGAGCCGAGCGCGACGGGGACGGTGAGGCGAAGCAAGCGGTTCATGGACCCTCCGAGCGCGGGCATCGCACATCGCGGGCCAAACGATCCCACCGCAGATCGAGGCGATCTCGCGAACGAGCGTTCACAGACGTGGCTCGTTTTCACACGCGCGCGCTCACGATCGAGCGTCAGACCGAGTCGGGCGCTCGTCCGTCGCAGCGCGTCATGACTCTTCGATCGCTCCCTTCACGTCTGCTCCCCTCCCTTCTTCTCGTCCTCTCGCTGTCGATGCTCGCGGGCTGTGGCGGCGTGCTCTCGTCGCGTCGCGCGGGGTTCTCGGTGCGCGATCCACGCGCTGTCGACGACCTCTCCGAAGCGGCGCTCGCGGCGCTCATCGACGCGCGACCGAGCGTGGAGGACGGCTACCGCGTCGCGTGGCTCGCTGTCGCGCCGGGCCACGAGGACGCGCTCGCGGCGAGCGTCGAGGGCCTGCCCGGGCAGCGTGATGCGCATCGCCTGAGCCCGCTGGTCGCCGCGGGTCGACGACGCTTCGACGACGCGTCCCAGAGCGAGATCTCCATCGGCACGCTGCGTGTGATGGCGGCGCGGGCGCAGGCGGACGTGCTCGTGGTGGTCGATCACGGCTGGCGTTCGCAGCGCGCTCCGAACGGCTGGGCGGCGCTGTCGGTGCTGCTCCTTCCGACGCTCTTCACCCCGCACCTCGACGCCGACGTCGAGACCTACGTGGAGGCCACGGTGATCGACGTGCGCACCGGCGCCATCCTCGGCGAGACGAGCACGACGGGCACGCTGCGCATCTCGAACATGACGGTGTGGTCCACCGACGACGAAGATCGCGCCGAGGCGCAGATCGAGACGCTGCTCGAGACGACGCGTTCGCAGCTGGTCGGCGTGCTCGGCGGCGCGCGCGAGGCCCGCGACGCGGGCTGATCGGCAGGCGCACGCTTCCTCGCACGTCGGCGAGGCGACTCGTGTAGCGTTGCGCCGTGCTTCGCGCCCTCGTCGCTGCGCTCGCGGTGCTGCTGCTCGTGTCCTGGCCCGCGCTCACGGCGCGCGCCGACGATCCGACGTGCGAGGAGCTTCCCGAGGCAGAGGTCGAGGCGCGCCTGCGCGAGGTGCGCGGCTTCGTTCGTCATCACGAGCCCGACACGCGGCACTGGGCCACGGCGTTCCTCTCGCTGCACCTCACGATGGTGGGCGTGCAGCTCTCGCTCGCCATCACGGCGGACAACGAGGGCGCGCAGGTCGATGGGTGGGTCGGTGCGCTGAGCTCGACGCTGGGCGTCGCGACGCTGCTCATCTCGTGGCCCTCGCTCGTCGGCGCGGGAGACGCCATCGACGCGCTGCCCACCGGGAGCCCGGAGGAGCGTCGCTACGCGCTCGCCCGCGCCGAGCAGCGCATGCGTCGCGCCTCTGATCAGGTCGCGTTCGTGCGCTCGCCGTTCAACACGATCCTGAACGCGCTCTACCTCGGTGGTGCGGCGTCGTTCTCGCTCATCGGCTGGCAGCGCGTGACGGGCGCGTTCATCCTCGCCGCGGGTGGCTCGATCATCGCGCAAGGTCGGGTGCTGCTCTTGCCCACCGGCATCCGCGAGGAGTGGCTGCGCTACCACCGGCGTCATCCGGACGCGGGCTGCGAGCCGCTGGCCGTCAGCGCGCCGAGCGTGCCCACGTCCGTGACGATCCTGCCCACGGGCCTGGGCGCGTCGATGCTCGTCACGTTCTGAGAGTTCCTCGTCGCGAGGGCGCGAGTGACGTGTCGGCGACGTGAGCCCGCCGTTGTGAGGGGACCTCCGCGCATGCTTGAATCCGCGACCTTTCGGGCCCGTCCATGGGCCTGTCCCTCGCGGGATGACAGGAGATCGCACCGGATGTCGTCGAACGAAGCCACGTCCTCCCAGCCCCGACAGCTCGACACCGGGCGCCGCGCGCGCACGTGGCTCGCGGCCGCGCTCGCGCTCGCTGCCGTCGTGATCCCCGGCGCTGCGCCCTCGACGAGCGATGCCCAGGAGGCTTCGGGCACGGTGCTTCGGATCGCGTGCGTCGCGCCCCGCGGCTCGGCGTGGCACCGCGTGTTCACCGCGTGGAGCAACTCGCTGCGCGAGGCGACGGGCGGCCGCTTGAGCCTCTCGATCCAGGCCGGCGGCGCGAGCGCGAACGAGCAGGACTTCGTGCGTCGCATCGGAGCGAACGAGCTCGATGGCGCCGCGCTCTCTGCGCTCGGCTTCGCGGCGTTGGGTCGCGAGGGCACGACGGAGCGACCTGCGCTCGTGCTCCAGGCACCTGGTCTCTTCACCGAGTACGCGGCGCTCGATCGCGCGCGCACCACGCTCGACGCCGACCTCCGTACGGGCTTTCGTGACGCAGGCGTGGAGCTGATCGGCTGGGGCGATCTCGGGCGCGGACGTCTCTTCTCGACGCATCCCGTGACGACGCCGGCGGAGCTGCGCGCCGCGCACCTCTGGCAGCCCGCGAACGAGCCGCTCTCGGCCGCGCTCCTCACGCAGCTCGGTGGCGCGCATCCCGTCGCGCTGCCGCTCGGTCAGGTGGGCGCGGCGATCACGGATCATCGTGTCGACACCGTCGTGGCCTCCTCGATGGCGGTGAGCGCGCTCGGCTGGGCAGGTCAGGGTCGCCTCACGCACGTGAGCAGCACGGCGACCAGCGTGCTCGTGGGCGGCACGGTGATCGCGAGCGCCGACGTGAACGCGCTGCCCGCGGACGTGCAGGAGCACCTGCGCCGCACCGGCACGCAGGCGCACGAGACGCTCCAGCGCACGCTGCGACGCGACGACGATCGCGCCTACGAGACGCTCACCACGCGCCAGGGCATGACGCCCTTCGCGCTCGGCGCGGACGCCGAGTGGCGCACGCTCGCGACGCAGACGCGTGAGCGCCTCGTCACCGAGCACGTCCTTCCGCGCGCGCTCCTCGATCGCGCGGCGCGCTGATCATCGATGCTGAAGAAACACGCGTTGGGCGCCTTGCGGCGGGGTCAGCGCAGCTGACCCCTGGAGCAGGAGCGAGCGACGGGGAGCTCGAGGGGCCGGAGCTCCCTCGACCGGCTAGCCAGGGAAGAGCTCGTCGACGCGGCGCAGGTAGCGGATCGCCTTGCGGCGCGCGATGCGGTTGGCGAGGCGCACACGCGGATCGGGATCGCCGCCGTCCACGATCTCGCGCAGGAGCGTGATGAAGAGCGCGCGATCCTGCGCGGCGACTGCGTAGCTGATCGCGTACTGGAGCAGCGCGGGGAAGAAGCGTCGCTCGGTGAGCGCGAGCACTCGCTCGAAGCCCTCGCGTCCACGCGCGGGATCGCCGCCCATCTCCACCGGCATCGACGCGTCCATCGCCGCGAGGGCCATCGTCGCCGATCCGTGGAAGAACGTGGGATCGAGCTCGGCCGATCGCTCGAGCAGCACGCGGACGAGCGGGAGATCGGCCACGAGCGCCGGGTCGGTGTTGGAGGCCTGGATGGCGCCGGCCCAGGCGTAGCCCGTCCAGAAGAGGATCTGCGCGTGGCCCTGCTCGCCGTAGTGGCTCGCGAGGTAGGCGCGCAGCGTGTCGGGGCCGCCCGTGATCGCGGCGTCGATGCCCGCGTCGCGACGACGCATGTGGTGCACGCCGATGTTGCGACCACGCAGGTTGAGGAGACGCATCCGCAGCGCGATCGCCTCCTGCTGCTCGAGGTCGCCCCGCGCGAGCGCGTCTTCGGCGTCGTTCTCGAGCCAGCCCCACGCGTACGAGCCGTTCGCGCGGATCACCTCGATGCCCATGAGCTCGTCGTCGGGGATGACGGCGTAGATGCCCTCGAGCTGGAGGATGCTGCCGGGCAGGCCCGCGCCGACGAGGTCGACGTCCCAGTGCTCCTCGAGCGCGTGCGAGGCCTGACGCAGGACGGCCGAGGTCTCGTTCGCCGCGATGCGCGTCGTCAGGTCGCACCCGCTCGAGAGCACGACCGCGACGAGCGACGCCCGAAGGACTGCTGCATGCATGGACGTCCCGTGTACCGTCGTTCGCCGCGGATCGTCAAAAACGCTCGCGGCGCTCAAGGGACGAGCACGATCGAGCCGCTCGTCTCGCGCGCCTGGAGGGCGCGGTGCGCTTCCTTCGCGTCCGCCAGTGGGTAGCGGTGGCGCACGTCGGGGCGCACCCAGCCCTTGCCGATCGCGTCGAACAGCGTGCGCGTGCTGAGCTCGAGATCCTCGCGGCTCGCCGTGTACGTCGCGACGGTGGGTCGCGTGACGTAGAGCGAGCCCTTCTGTGAGAGCAAGAGGAGCTCGAGCGGATCGGGCTTGCCCGAGGCGTTGCCGAACGAGACGAGCAGGCCGCGCGGCGCCAGACAGTCGAGCGAGCGCAAGAGCGTGTCCTTGCCCACCGAGTCGTAGACGACCGGCAGCTTGCCGGGCGCGAGCTCCTTCACCTTCGCGACGAAGTCCGCGTCCTTGCCCACGATCACGTGCGTGCAGCCGTTCTGCTTCGCGAGCGCGGCCTTCGCCTCCGTGCTCACCGTGCCGATCACGTTCACGCCGAGCGCGGAGAGCCACTGACACGCGAGCAGGCCCACGCCGCCAGCCGCTGCGTGCCACAGCACGGTCATGCCCTTCTCCACGCGGAAGACGCGATGAATGAGTGCCTCGACGGTCGTGCCCTTGAGCAGCGCGCCGGCCGCCGCCTCGTCGCTCACGCTCTCGGGGAGCGTCACGAGCCGCGCGGCCACGACGTTGCGGTGCGTCGCGTACGCGCCCACGCCCGCCGTCGAGTAGGCGACGCGATCGCCGATCGCGACCTCCGTCACGCCCTCGCCGATCGCCTCGACCACGCCCGCGGCCTCCATGCCGATGCCCGACGGAAGCGGCAGCGCGTAGAGCCCGGTGCGGTGGTAGGTGTCGATGAAGTTCACGCCGATCGCGGTGTGGCGCACGCGCGCTTCACCCCGCGCGAGCGGCGCGAGCTCGATGTCTTCGAGGCGGAGCTTCTCGGGGCCGCCCGGTGTATGGAGGCGGATCGCGCGTGCGGTGATCGTCATCGCGCGAGCATGAACGAGTTTGCGGGCGCCCGAGCCCCTGCGCGCGCCGATGGCGCGCAGCTCATCGGCAGAACTGGAGCTCGGTGGGGCTGCGCCCGCTCTGGAGGAGCTGCGTCGCGCACTGCGCCTGCACGCCCTGACAGAACATCAGGTTGGTGGGCGCGTGGCCCATGCGCAGCAGCGTGTCCGCGCAGTACGGCTCGATGTTGCCGTCGCAGAACATGAGGTTGGTGGGCGCGTGGCCCATCTGGAGCAGCGTCGCGCGGCAGTCGGGCACCTGCGGGTACTGCTGCTGCGGATACTGCTGCTGCGGGTACTGCTGCTGCGGATAGCTGGGCTGCACCTGCACCTGCCCGCCCCAGTACTGATCGTACGGGCTCTGCTGCGGTGCCCACTGTCCCTGCGCGCTCTGGAGGATGTACTGGCCCGTGCCCGCGGGTCCGCCGCGCGAGGAGATGCGCAGCGTGTAGATCCCCGCGCGCGGCGCGGAGAACGTCAGCTGCATGTCGAACGGCCCGCTCGGGCTGCCGCCTGCAATCGGACGGTTGTCGAGGAGCAGCGTGATCGACACGTCCACGCGGGTGCCCGCATAACGATCGCTCGGCCCACCCGACGCGAGGAACGTGGCGATCTCGCCCGCGTTCATCCACACCGCGTAGTCCTGGTAGGGGCTGCCCGACGCGTCGCGGAGATCACGATCCGTGAGCGCGCCCGACGTGTAGGCGCCCACTTGGTACGCCATCCCGACGACCTGCGGCGCCTGCTGGTAGACGCTCGCCATCGTCCAGTAGCCGGGGATCCAGCCGCTGCCGTCCCACTGCGGCGCGACCCAGATCGCGCCCGGCTGCGGCGGCAGTTCCCAGTGACCGTCGACCCAGTCCCACTGCCCGCCGGTCCAGCCCCAATACGGCTCGACCCACACCTCACCGTGGCGGCTCGGGGCCGGACGACGCGTCATCACGCGGGGCGCGGGCGGCGGGCCCACGACCACGACGCGGCCGGGCGCGCTGCGCACGACACCGCGTGGACCGACGACGATCGCTGGCTCTTGTGCCTCCCCCTCTGTCACGTCGGAGGTCTGTCCGTGCTGACGCGCTGCGTCCTCGCGACGCGGTCCGCGGTGCTGCTCTCGCGCTTCGACGAGGCGCTGGTGGCCGAGGCCATCGACGCGCACGACGTCACGATCGCGAGCTTCGTCCCGACGATGCTGCACCGCCTGCTCGACGCCGATGTCCTGCGCA
>JAFLCL010000148.1 GCA_017303575.1 Deltaproteobacteria bacterium | reverse complement strand
CGGCGGCAGCGAGGGGATGCGCGTGCGCGATGCATCGTTCACCGCCCCCGATCCCGCGAGCGCGGTGCGTGCGTGCGGCGAGGCGCGACCGCCCTGCGACAAGTCGAGGCCGCGCGACTCGATCGAGGGCTCGCGCGGCGCGAGCTCGTTCTTGGCCGCGAGAGGCGGCGCGGCGCCATCGAGCTGGCGTGTGTTCGGCGTCGCACGCAGCTCCACGCCCGCGCGCGGCTTGGCCACCGCTGTGCCCGCCAACGCGGTGCCCGCCGGCATGGCCTTGGTCTCGGCCTCCGCCTTCTTCACGCTCGGAGGCGCGGCTTCCGCGGCGATGCCGTCGACGTCCGTGAGCCGCGCGATGTTCGGCACGCGGAAGCGCATGCCCTTGGGCGCGAACGGCTCGAGCGCCGCGGCGAACGAGGCCACGTCCGCGAAGCGCACGGATGGCTCCTTCTCGAGCGCGCGGTGCACCGCCGCGACGAGCATCGCAGGCAGCTCGGGCCGCACCGAGTCGAGCGGCGGATAGCCCTCGACGGCGATCGCGACGAGCAGCGCGCCGAACGACTCCGCGCGGAACGGCACGTGGCCCGTGAGCAGCTCGTAGAGGATCACGCCGAGCGACCACACGTCGGTGCGTGCGTCGATGTCCTTGCTGCCGCGGACCTGCTCGGGGGACATGTAGCTCGGCGTCCCGATGGTCACGCCCGTGCGCGTGACGACGCCGCCCTTGTCGAGGTGGGGGCTCTGCTCGAGGCGATCGTCGCGCAGCTTCGAGATGCCGAAGTCGAGCACCTTCGTGGTCTCGATCGATCCATCGCCGCCGCGCACGACGAAGATGTTCTCGGGCTTGAGATCACGATGGACCACGCCGTTGCGATGCGCGGCCTCGACGCCCTCGAGCGCGGGCAAGAGCAGCCCGATGGCCTCCTCGGGCTCGAACCGATCGCGCGCCTCGAGCAGGTCGCGGAGAGAGTTGCCCTTGAGCAGCTCCATCACGAGGAACGTGGCGCCCTGTTCCACACCGACGTCGAGCACACCCACCACGCCTGCGTGATCGATGCGGCCCATCGCGCGCGCCTCGCGGAGGAAGCGCTGCACGGACTCTTCGCCGCCGACCTCGGGCAGCATCCACTTCAGCGCGACAGCGCGCTCGGTGAGCAGGTGACGCGCGCGGAACACAGCGCCCATGCCGCCCTGACCGATCACGGTCTCGATGCGGTACTTCTCGCCGACGACGTCCCCGGGCCGCGGCGTCGGACGCACGACGGGCTGCGCAGGCGCCGCGATCGACGAGTCCTTGCGATACGGATCGGCGGTGTCGGAGGGAGGAGGCATCCGGGCCCGAGACCGAGGGTAGTGCGTTCACGCCCTTCGCGGATAGCCGGTCACGATCGGACACAGACGCACGGCTGCGGTGCCATCGTCGAGCGCGCCGCATCGATCGCGCACCCCGGGTGCGATCCGATCAACAGAGGATCGTGAGATCGAGGACGTGCTCGCCGTCTTGCGCACGTGTGCAGGCGTCGCCGTAGAGCAGGATCGTCTGCGCGCGCTCGTCGCTCCACTCCCAGCCCTCCGTGCGCGACGGATCGTGAGGCAGCACCTCACCATCGAGCATCACCGCGACGGGGCGATCGGGCCGATCGGTCAGCTCGATCGCGAGCGAGCACGAGACGATCGAGGCCTGGATGCGATCGAACGCGCTCGAGACATCGGAGGCGCGGCGCACCGAGTAGTAGCCGCGCATCGGATCGAGCGGGTTGGGGCGACCGCCTGCGATCGCCATCTCGCGCAGCACGTCCGAGAGCGCGGGATCGGGCTCGCCGTCGATGCCGATCACGTAGGTGGGCACCTCGCGGCTCGCGAGGCGCGTGATCACGTCGAGCGTGCGCCCGTCATCCAGACAGAGCTCCGACTCGCCACCGCAGCCCGTGGGCAGGCCCGCGCCGCTCGTGCACGGACAGCGTCGTGGATCGAGCGCGGCGTTGCAGTTGGGCGCGCCGTCGGTGGCGAGCACGACAGCGCGCACGTGCGAGATGTCGGGGTGCGACGCGAACCAACGATCGGCCGCCTCGAGGCCGGAGGCCGTGGGCGTGCGCCCACCCGGTCCACTCGCGACGACGACGTCGAGGATCGGCGAGGCCTGCATCGGCGCGGGCGCCAGGCGCGGATCGCTCGCCACGGTGCAGCGATCGCCGCCCTCCGCGGGGAACAGCGTGAGCCCCATGTCGGAGCGCTCGTCGTAGCGAGGCAGCTGCTCGCGCAGCGCATCGACGAGGATCGACCAGCGCGTCGGTCCCGCACCGCCCGGTCCGGTGAGGCCCCAGCCCATCGAGGTCGAGCGATCGACGACGAACATGATCTCGGGTCGAATCGGCGTGAGCGCGAAGCGCTGCTCGATGCACGCATCGATCGGCGCGTCACGGCCCACGTCGAACGTCGCGTCCGGCGGCGCATCGGGTGTGGGCACCGCGTCGATCGCAGCATCACGCGATGCATCGGGCGCGCGCGCTGCATCGATCGACGCATCGTCTTCGGTGAGGTCGAGGCCCGACTTCGCCCCACACGCCGCGAGACACAGCGCCAACGTGGGCGCGAGACCGATCACGAGAGGACGACGACGCATGGAGCGCGAGTATGGAGGTCGCGCCGGCCAAGTCGATGGCCGGTCACGAAGGGACACGATCAGCGCGGAACGACGCACGCCGACAGCACGTCCACGCGGTAGGTGACGAACCACGTCCCGTCGCGCGGCGGCTGGCGCACGATCTCGCGGCCGCGGATCTCGAGCCGCACGCGGTCGTGCTCGTGCCCCGCGGGCATCGTGAAGCCCACGAGCTCGAGCGCGCTCGCGTGATGAAACGGCATGCGCAGCTGCTGCTCGGGCACCCAGCGCCGCGACGTCGCATCGAAGCGCATCACCACGGAGAACCGCGCGCCCACCACGAGCTGGTCGTACGCCTCGAGCGTCGGCGAAGCGCTCGGGCTCGCACAGGCTTGCACCTCCGTCACCTGCGCCTCCGCCGTCGCGCTCACGAGCAACGTCACGATCGCGATCACGAGCTGTCGCAACATGCTCCCGAGCTTACCGCCCCCGATGCCCAGCTGGACGGAGCAAGGGCGACCGTGTGAATCGCCCGTCGGATGACGAAGCCGCCGCGAGGGGCGCGCGGGCGGGGGGTCGCAGCGCAGCGTCGGCGCGGAGTCGTCACGCGGAGCGGAGGCCCCCCGCCCGCGTGACCCGTCCCCTGGCCTGCGATGGGGGCGAGTGAACACCACGCCAACCGATGTGCTTGCGCGGCGCGGTGGACCGCGGGGGCGATATCGAACTATCGAGGACCGTCCCCTTCTGACCGTCACGCAGCTCTTCTGACCGTCACGCAGCTGATGCGCGGATGTAGCGGCCGAAGCGCGCCGACGCATTCCCGCACGATGTCGGGCCGACGCATGCGTCGCCCGTGCGACGACGCATGCGTCCTCCGAGTCAGTCCTTCTCTGCGAGCAAGAACTCGTTCGAGATCACCTTGAACGAGAGCCGGCCGCTCAGCGTGTCGCTGCGCGTCTCGCGGAGAGGTCGCACCACGATGCCCTCCTTGTGGCTCGTCGTGCCGGGGTAGCGGCCGCGCGCGAGCTCGAGGTAGCGCTCGAGCGTGTGCTCGAACGTGCGCGCTGCCTCGCCCTCGACGCGGTGCTCGACGGGGACCGTCGTGACACCGAGCTCGGCGCACAGGGCGAAGAGCTCGTCGTGGATGAGGTAGCGGCCCTCGATCGTGTGGTAGCCGCTGAACGCGAAGAACTGGAGCGCGGCCAGGCCCAGCGGGTTCTTCTGGATGCCCGGGCCGCACAGCTCGCCCTGCAGCGCGACGCCCACGGGGAGCTTCGTGCCGAGGTCGAGCGCGCGCGCGATGCGCCACTCACGCGAGCCATCGCCCTCGCGGAGCGCCCAGTTGCGCGAGCACACCACGAGCTCGCGCTCGCTCTCGCGGAAGAACGTGAGCGAGGTGCCATCGAGCTTCGTGGTGATCACGAAGTCCTGGCCGCGGATCTCGTCGAGCACACCCAGCGCCGACTGGAGACGGATCTCGTCGGTCTTGGGCACGCGCGTCGGGAACGGGCCCGCGATCTCGCGGGTGTCGGGGAGGATCGGCTCGTACTTCGTCACGCCGAGCAGCGACGTGACGTCCGCGCCGAGCTCCGTCGGTGCGCCCTCGGGCAGGATCGACGTCGGCAGCGCGAGGCCCTGCGAGAGCACGCCGCGCAGGCGCACGGTGCGCAAGCGAAAGCCGCGCGGCCGCATGAACTCGGCCCACGCCGCGCCGTCCGGCAGCACGGCGTCGATCTCGAAGAACACGCAGGCTGCGTCCGCCGCGAGCTCGTCCTTCTTCACGACGACGTCCCAGCCCATGACGCGCGCCTTCACGATCTTGTCCGCGCCGGCGATGGCCGTGATCGACTCGACACGCTGGATCGATGCGAGCTTTCGTTCCACGAGAGCCTCCTCCGCTGATCGCCACGCAGGCGCGTCGCGAGGGCGAGGAGACCTCGAGGCACGCGTCTCCTGACGCGCTCGTCGTCGACGAGACGGTCGTCGTGCTCGCGGCGGGGGACGAGCCCCCGCCCTACCCGACTCGGAGGCTCACGTCCTTCGGGCGTCCGCCGATGTGGGGGACGGTCCTGCGTCGTTGCATTGTCGTGCTCGCCAACGAAAACAAGGCGATCGTGGGTGTCGTGCCGTCGGAGCGACCCTCTGGGCTGCG
Source organism: Deltaproteobacteria bacterium (assembly GCA_017303575.1). Taxonomy (GTDB): domain Bacteria; phylum Myxococcota_A; class Polyangia; order Polyangiales; family Sandaracinaceae; genus JAFLCL01. The sequence goes on along the minus strand of JAFLCL010000148.1, from coordinate 16,229 downwards.
AACAGCCTACAAACGTGGGCGTTTCACGATATCGAATTGTCGAGGACCGTCCCCTTTTTCGCGCGGCGCGACATGGGTCGGCCACGTGTCGGCGCTGGATGACTGTGTGGTCGTGGTGCTCGCGTCTCCCCTCGACCCTGACGGCGCTTTGCCTGAGCGCTCGCCTCGACCCGCATCGTCCACGTGCTCGGAAGGGATGAGCACCGCGAGGTGAGCGCGTCAGCGTCGGCCGACACGACGTTCACGCGGAAGCGCGCCTCGCCTCGTAGCGCGACGGGACCGTGCACCGCGCGCGACCCGCGAAGCGCCCGGCAGGATCGAGGGGAGCGGCACGTCACGCCACGCGCACGTTCTCTCGCGAGGCTTCACGTGGTCGACCACCCGCGTCGCCTCGATCGACGAGTCGGTCGCGGCGGTCGCGTCTCCCCGCGGCCCTGACGGCGATCGGGGTATCGCGCGGTCGGAGCGATCGTCTGGGCTGCGAACAGCCGACAAACGTGGGCGTTTCGCGATGTCGAACTATCGAGGACCGTCCCTTTTTCGCGCGCGGCAGGATCGAGGGGAGAGACACGTCACGCCACGCGCACGTTTTCTCGCAAGGCTTCACGTGGTCGACCACCCGCATCGTCTGCGGGGTTCGGTCGTTCGACGCGGGGGAATCGAACTATCGAGGACCGTCCCCTTTTTCGCGAACGCGACGAAGCGCCTCGTCGAGGCGCGACACGAGCGAGTCGTCTTCGATGGCGGCTTCGAGCTCCACAAGCGTGACCCTCGCGCGGTCGAGATCGATCGTCGCGCGGTTGGCGCGGAGCACCGCGATCACGTCCTCGATGTCGTGAGGACGATGCGCGAGCAGCTTCATCACGACGAGGTCCTCGACTGCTGCGACAGGCACCGTTTCTCCTGCAATCGAATGGTGCCTCGCACGCGACGCGAAGTCCTCCTCCAGACCAGGTCCTGCGAGGACGACGTCGACCGGCGTTCCCGAGCCCCTGTGCTCGATCGGCAGCACACGCGCCGTCACGGCGAGCACCTCGATGTCCTCGGTGCGCGGCGAGAAGCCTGCGTCGTCGAGGGCCTCGAGGATCGTCTTCGTCGTGACGCGTCCTGGATCGAGCGTCACGTCGACGTCCTCGGTCATGCGCGACGACCCGTAGAGGATCGCCGCCTGCGCGCCGAAGACGTACCAACGAAGGCCGAGCGACTCGAACGCCTCGCGCAGCGCACGCAGCGTCTCAGCGATGTGCGAGTCGGCGGGACGCACGGTCGATCAAGGCCTTGAGCGCGATGTGATCCGAGAGGTCTTGCGCTCGGTCGTCGGGGGTCGGCCACTCCGGACGCACGAGGCGCATGTGCTCGCGCAGCGCATGCACGCGCGCGACGTGTGCCTCCGGATCCTCGCGGTAGCGGGCAGCGATGTGCTCCCGCTTGGCGTCCTCGATCGCGGCCCACGGCCTTCGTGCGAACGCGCGCAAGTGCTCGGGATCGTGGGCCACCTTCGCAGCGTAGCGGCCGCGGGGGCCGTCGGAAAGTTGCCTGAACACGCCTCCGACCGCGATGGTCCACGCGGAGGCTCCCCTTGGCGACGGCTGATCGCACCCTCGACGACGAAGCAGAGGTCTCTCGACCGAAGGCGCGCTCGCGCAAGAAGAACGACGAGGCCGCCGCGGCGCCTGCGGCGCGCCCTTCCGATCGGGCCAGGGCCGTGCCGATCGAGGACGAAGGACGTCGTCACGAGGTGCTCGGTCTCTTCGCGCTCGCGGGCACGATCCTCACCGGGCTCGCGCTGTTCTCGTACGACGCGCGCGAGGTCGACAACGTGATCGGCTTCCTCGGGCAGTCGATCGCGAGCGTGCTCGCCACCGCGTTCGGCGTGGCCGCGTGGTTCGTGCCGCTCGAGCTCGCGCTGCTCACGGGGCGCCTGTTCCGTCGCTCGCGCTCGCCGCTCGGTCTCGCGCGTCTCGCGTCCACCGTCGTGGTCGTGTTGATCGGCTGCGCGATGGTCCACCTCGCGATGCCGGAAGACGAAGTGATGGGCGGCCACCTCCCGGGCGGCTTGCTCGGTGAGGTGCTGGGCGAGCTGATGCGCTCGCTCTTCGGTCTCGTCGGCTCGTTCGTGGTGGGCCTCACGATCCTCTTGGTGACGATGGTGCTGCGCACCTCGCTCTCGGTGATCGGCGTGAGCAAGCAGGTCGCGGGCGTCGCGAAGAAGAGCGGCGAGAAGGCCAAGGAAGGTATCGGCCAGGTCGCGAGCGCGCTCCGAGAGGCGCGTGAGCTCGAGCTCCGTGAGCGCGAGGAAGAGCGCCTCCGCAACGAGCCGAAGATCATCGTGGGCGCCTCGAGCGCAGGCGCGCTGCCGGCGCCGATCGCCGCGCCCGCGCTCGCGAAGGCCGCGCTCGAGGGCTCGCTGTCGGAGGCGAGCCTCGAGGCCAAGAGCGGCGAGAAGAAGAAGGCGTCCCCGAAGAAGGCGGCGGCGAAGACGCCCGTCGTCGAGGTGGTCACCGAAGAGCCGGACGACGCAGAGGCGGCGGCCGACCTCGACGCAGACGACGACGCGATGGCGGACACCGACGTCGACGCGGACGGCGACGAGAGCGACGACGACGAGGTCCTCGTCGCGACGACGGAGACCTCCGGCCTCCGCAAGGCCACCAAGCCCTCGGACGTGGTCGTGAAGGCTTCCGAGAGCGATGCGAAGGCTTCCGAGGCCTCCGCGAAGGCTTCGGGCAAGGCCAAGAAGGACAGTGGCCCGACCATCGTGCCGCCCACGATCACGCCCAAGGAGCCTGTCGAGGCGGCCCCCGCGGTGGCCGCGAAGAAGGCGCCGGGCGAGTTCGTCTTGCCGCCCTCGACGCTGCTCGACGCGCCCAAGGCGCAGGCCCTCCAGATCGACGAGAAGCAGCTACGCGACAACGCCGAGCGCCTCGTCGACAAGCTCGGCGCGTACGGCGTGCGCGGGCGCATCGACGAGATCCACCCGGGCCCCGTCGTCACGATGTACGAGCTCGAGCCCGAGAGCGGCACGAAGCTCTCGAAGATCGCGTCGCTCTCGGACGACCTCGCGATGGCCCTGGCGGCGCAGAAGGTCCGCATCGTCGCGCCCATCCCGGGCAAGGCGCGCGTGGGCTTCGAGCTGCCGAACAAGCACCGTCAGATGGTCTCGCTGCGCGAGATCCTCGAGGACGAGCGCTGGCACGAGAGCAAGGCCGCGCTGCCCGTGGCATTCGGCAAAGACATCGCGGGTCAGCCCGTCTACGGCGACCTCGCGAAGATGCCGCACTTGCTCGTCGCAGGCGCGACGGGCGCAGGCAAGAGCGTGGGCCTCAACGTGATGCTCGCCTCGCTCCTCATGAAGCGCACGCCGGACGACGTGCGTCTCTTGATGATCGACCCGAAGGTGGTCGAGCTCGCCGTCTTCGATGGCATCCCGCACATGCTCCTTCCGGTCGTGACGGACATGAAGAAGGCGAGCCTCGCCTTGCGCTGGGCCGTGGACGAGATGGAGCGCCGCTACCAGCTCTTCGCCGACGCCGGCGCGCGCAACATCACTACGTACAACGAGCGTGTCGACAAGGTGATCCGCGGCGAGCTCGCGCCCGAGAAGCTCTCGCCCAAGAAGCACAACAAGCAGCGGCTCACCGGTGCGGATGGCGAGGACGTCTACGCCGATCCGGTGGACGGCGAGCGCGCGGACGAGATCCCGATGCCGACGCGTCTGCCGTATGTCGTCGTCGTCGTCGACGAGTTCGCGGACCTGATGATGGTGGCGGCCAAGGACGTGGAGGCTGCGATCGCGCGCCTCGCGCAGAAGGCCCGCGCGGCCGGCATCCACGTGATCCTCGCGACGCAGCGTCCTTCGGTCGACGTGATCACCGGCATGATCAAGGCGAACTTCCCTTCACGCATCGCGTTCAAGGTGAGCCAGCGCGAGGACAGCAAGACGATCCTCGGCCGCATCGGCGCAGAGCACCTGCTCGGCGCGGGCGACATGCTGATGATCCCGCCCGGCGCGAGCGACCTGAAGCGCGTGCACTCGGCCTTCATCAGCGAAGACGAGGTGCAGGCGGTGTGCGATCACCTCCGCGCGCAGGGCAAGCCCATCTACGACGAGCGCATCATCGCGCCCCGCGAAGACGAAGACGGCAACGAGCTCGGCGCCGACGGCGGCAGCGAAGGCGGAGGCAGCGGCGACGCCGTCTACGACAAAGCCATCGCCGCCGTCGCAACAGCAGGCTACTGCTCGATCAGCCACCTCCAGCGCCAGCTGGGCGTCGGCTACAACAAGGCCGCCAAGCTCGTCGAGCGCATGGAAAAGGACGGCATCGTCGGACCCGCGAGTGGTAAGGCCGGCGGCCGAAGAGAAGTCCTCGTCTCGGCGGCCTGAGACAACTGACCATGCCTGTCTCGATGAGCGCCTGGGCCGCGTTCACACCCATCGAGCGGGAAGACCACGTGCGCGATTGGGTCTCGAAGCTCGGTGTCGAGCTGGGTCGCCAGCTGCACATCGATGCAGCGCACGCCGACCGCATCGACGACCGCTACTTCTCCGTCGACGTGCGCGACGTCGGAGAGACCGTGGACCGAGTGCGCGCGAGCGTCTTCGCCCACGAGCTCGACGGTGGTCTCCACATACGGAGTTTTGTTTTCTACTACCTGGGCGGCAAGCGAGTCGGACCGGACGGAAACGAGTATGTCGTGTACGCGGTGAGACCTGCCGACGACACATGGCAGTTCTGCAGTTGGCAGAGGGGTCACTGGGGCGAGTTTGACGCCTTCGAGAACTACTGAGGTCTTCGACTGAGCCCATCGGGTCGTCGGCCGCATCGGCGCAGAGCACCTGCTGGGCGCAGGCGACATGCTGATGATCCCGCCCGGCGCGAGCGACCTGAAGCGCGTGCACTCGGCCTTCATCAGCGAAGACGAGGTGCAGGCGGTGTGCGATCACCTCCGCGCGCAGGGCAAGCCCATCTACGACGAGCGCATCATCGCGCCCCGCGAAGACGAAGACGGCAACGAGCTCGGCGCCGACGGCGGCAGCGAAGGCGGAGGCAGCGGCGACGCTGTCTACGACAAGGCGATCGCCGCCGTCGCGACAGCCGGCTACTGCTCGATCAGCCACCTCCAGCGCCAGCTGGGCGTCGGCTGCAACAAGGCCGCCAAGCTCGTCGAGCGCATGGAAAAAGACGGCATCTTCGGACCCGCGAGCGGCAAAGCGGGTGGACGGCGAGAGGTGCTGGTGTCGGCGGCCTGACCGCGTCGATGCCCATCTCGATGAACGCATGGGCGGCTTTGTCGCCCGTCGAGCAAGAGCAGCGAGTGCGCGACTGGGTCGCGAAACTCGGAGAAGTGCTGGGCCGAGAGCTGCACATCGCTGACGTGCGCGGACTTGGCATCGACGGAAACAGGGTTCTCCATCCACGTGCGCGACATTGGGGAGAGCGTGGACAGAGTGCGCGCGATCGTCGGCGCCCAGGACATCGACGGTCAGCTCTACGTGCGCAGCTGGGTCTTCTACTACTTGAGCGGTCGTCGAGTCGCGCCACCCAACTGGGATCTCGTCGAGTACGAATTCGGCCTTCGGATGGCTCGTGGCATTTCAACTCTTGGCAGCGACGAGTTCGACGAGTTCGATCCCTTCGAGACATACAACTGATCGTCGGATGCAGGGGAGTCTTCGACTACGGCACAAAGTTTCGCGCTTCGCGCAGCATCGCTAACCATGCCTCGTAGACGGCAGCGGAGTTGAGGCGGCGCAATGCGTCGGTCTCAAGCTCATCCCACAAGTCGGACCCGTCCGGACAAACCACCATGAGTATGGCGTCTCTCAGTGCGGTATCTGTCGATCGAACGGCTTGGAGTGCCTCGACGGCGTCTTCGACAAGCGCGCGAACCCGCGTCTCGTACGGCAGACCGTCTCCGACTCTCGCGAGGAGATCGGAGGCCGCGTCGAATGCCCGAGTGACATGCTCCGTAGGCCAGTCGACGGGAACGAAGAGGGCCGGTTCGTTCTCGGGAAGGTCAGCGAACGACCGCGACATCGAGATGCCGCCGACGGTGCCAAGATCGCAGTAGAGCAGAATGCAGTACCCAGCGACTCCATCGTGCTCGTCAGTGTGAGATCGATAGAGAGAGTCTCGGATGGCAATGGCGAGTGCATCAGAAAATGTCGTCATGTCCATCCATCCGGCGACGCCTCGTCAACTCATGATCTTCGCGAGATCCGCGTGCAGCCTCTTCGAGAGATCCACGAGCACGTGGTACCTCGGGCGCATGTCCTCGAAGGGGCCGGGGACGCCGAAGACGTCGAGGCCTCGCTCCATCGTCCAGATCACGTGGTCGAGGTTCTCGATCTCTTCCTGCGCTCCCCTGATGTGACGACCCGCGATGCAGAGCGCCGCGTCTCGCGCGAACTTCTCGGCTGCGTCGAACGTGTCGCGGACCGTGCGGCGCAGCTGCTCTCGCTCTTCGTCTTTCAGCTGGAAGCGCTTCACAGGTTCGGGTCCTCGGTCGGGTCGATGAAGGGGGTCGGGTCGACGATGTCGAGGTCGCCTTTGCCGCGCTTCGTCGCGAGGCCGAGGCGGATGAGGTAGTCGCGGCGCTTGATGGTGAGGCGCGCGATGCCCGACCACTCGACGTACCAGTCGCGGAGCTCGAAGAGCAGCTCGAGGTATTCGGGGCTGTCGCGGAACGCAGGCTTCGCGTCTTCGGCGCCGACCTTCGTCTTGGCGACCATCGCGGCGAGGTCGGCTCGCTCCTTGTCGCCGAACTTCGACTTCGCGAGACGCGCGAGCGCGGCGCGGCCTTCTTCGGTCTTCGTCTCTTCCTCGAGGCGCGCGGAGATCAGCGCTGCGTTCGCGACGGCGTCTGCGCCCTTGGCGGGCTCGAGGCCCGCGAGGATGCGATCGCAGGCGTCGGGGTGACGCGTGAGCGCGGTGCGGATCAGCTCGATGAGATCGCCGTCCATGTCGTCGAGCTCGGCGGCGGCCTGCGCGGCCTCGCTCCTGTCCTCGCTGCCCGAGGCGGGCGTACCGACGAGGCGCTGCACGAGCTCCCAGCCGCGCGCGTGCTCCTCGGGGCCGTAGCCGCGGTTGCACATCAGCGCGTACGGACCGGGCGCCGTCGCGAGCGCGACGAGCATGTGGAGCGCGCGGCGCGTCGTCTCTTCCAGCGTCTCGAGCGTCACGCCCGCGGACGTGAGCGTCCGCTTCTTCGGGTTCGCCATCGCGTCTCTCCTCTTCTCTGCGTCGAGGCACCCCCGCGACGAAGAGGCCACGACAGTCGCTCGACGTGCGCGCGGACGTCAACGGCCGCCTGAAGGCTGCGGGTGCCCGCGATTGGGCTGCCGGCTTCCCGCGCGATACCTCCGGCGTGATTTCCCAAGGCTGCCGGCACGTTGCGCGATGCCTGCCGGCGCGCTCGACGGGGCTGCCGGCGCGTCGGTCGGGGCTGCCGGCTCGGGATCGCAGACCTGCCGGCTCGGGCGCCAGACCTGCCGCCGCGGCGCCCTGAGCTGCCGGTGCGCGCCGGCAGGTCAGCGAGGTGGAGGCGGCAGGTCATCACGAGCCGCCGGCAGCCTTTGGCGCGGCGGCCGCAGGTCTATCGAGGTGTGTTCGTGCGCGCGACGCGCAGGCGCTCGACGGGGGCTTCTTCAGGCTTCGATCGGGTCGCGGCAGCGGCGTTTCTGGTTCGGAAGCTGCCGCGGCGGTCGCGACAGCGATCACGTCAGGTTCGGAAGCTCTCGCGGCGGTCGCGACAGCGGTCACGTCAGGTTCGGAAGCTCTCGCGGCGGTCGCGACAGCGATCACGTCAGGTTCGGAAGCTGTCGCCGCGGTCGCGACAGCGGTCACGTCAGGTTCGGAAGCTCTCGCGGCGGTCGCGACAGCGATCGTTCTGGTTCGGAGTCAGCCGAGGTGGTCGGTCGACCCCAGGAGCTGATTCGGAACCTGCCGCCGCGGTCGCGACAGCGATCGTTCTGGTTCGGAGTCAGCCGAGGTGGTCGGTCGACCCCAGGAGCTGATTCGGAACCTGCTGCGGCGGCGGTGATTCGGAATCGACAGGCGCTCACCGCGCGACGGGTGCGTCCGAAGCTCGTCTCCAGCGTGTTCTGGCCGGCCGTGCCGACCCTCCCCAACCCCTCCCAGCGGGAGGGGCTTCTTCAGGCTTCGATCGGCCCTGGCCGCGGACCGTGGGTGATCAGCGCTGGAGGATCGCGATCGTCAGGATCCGCGTGGGGCTCGCGGGGGGCTCGCCGATCGCGATCGACGACAGCGTGGCGTCGCCCTCCAGCAGCCGGCCGAAGATCGTGTAGCCGCTGTCGAGGCTGGGCTGGGGCGCGAACGTGATGAAGAACTGCGAGCCGTTGGTGTCGCGGCCGGCGTTGGCCATGCCGAGCACGCCGCGCGCGTCGTAGCGGAGCGAGGACGTCTCGTTCGCGAACTGGTAGCCAGGCCCGCCGCGGCCCCAGGTGCTGGGCGCGCCGGAGACGGAGTTGGGATCGCCCGACTGCGCCATGAAGCCCGCGATCACGCGGTGGAAGCGCACGTCGTCGTAGAAGTGGTTGCGCGCGAGGAACACGAACGAGTGCACAGCGAGCGGGGCCTCGTCCTCGGCGAGGTCGAGGACCATGGAGCCGGCGTCGGTGAGGATCAGCGCGCCGTAGTCGACGCCGTCCTCGAGCACGTCGTCGGGGCTCGTGAACGAGCGCATCGGCGCGCTCGAGAGGTAGGGCAGCTGCGTCCAACCCGAGGGGACCACGACGGGCGCGTCGATCGGGCCCGCGTCGGTGGCGCTCGAGCCGCTGCATGCCGCGAAGAAGAGCGCGCTCGCCGCGCAGCACGCCATGGATCGTTCGGACATCGCCGCGACGCTACCACCGAGTCTCGGTGGCGCTGCGGTACGCTCGCACACCGCGCGGCGAAGGCATGACTCGCCGTCGTTCTCGATGAAGGAGGGACCCATGATCCGAGGCATCCACGGCTTGCTCTACTCGTCCGATGCGCAGGCCACGCGCGCGTTCTTCCGCGACAAGGTCAGGCTGCCGGGCTCGGACATCGGCGAGGGCTGGTGGATCTTCGACTTCGCCGAGGGCGATCTCGGAGTCCACCCCGTGGACTACGGCGCGAAGGCCGGTGACCACGACGTCTCGTTCTACTGCGACGACATCCACGGCACCGTCGCCGACATGAAGACGCGCGGCGTGGTCTTCGACGGCGACGTGCAGGATCGAGGGTATGGGCTCGTCACCTACTTCGAGGCGCCCGGCGGACTGAGGATCCAGCTCTACGAGCCGCGCTACACCAAGGGCAGCTCGAGGGCTGCACCGAAGAAGGCTGCGCCCACGAAGGCTGCACCGAAGAAAGCTGCGTCGAAGAAAGCTGCGTCGAAGAAGGCTCCATCGAAGAAGGCTGCCCCCACGAAGCCTGCGACGAAGAAGCCTGCGACGAAGAAGGCGCGCTGAGCGGTTCGCGTGCTCGCACGAGGCACATCGGCCTGCGTCGCGCATGTCGGGCGATGGCGCGCGGACGTGGACCGAGCGCGGCGTCGGCTTCGAGGGCTTCAGCCTCACGGCGATCGGCGAGCGCGTGTGGCTCTCAGGTGGCGACGGTGCGCTCGAGAGCCGCGACGCGGGCGCGACGTTCACGCCGATGGCGAACGGCGCGACTCGCGTCGATCAACCCGCGCTCGGGTGGCTGCTCGCGTGGAGAGACGCTGCTCCGTTCGCCTACAGCGTCGATGAGGGAGCCTCGTGGCGGCCCTATGGTGGACCGCAGAGCGTCGCTGGCTCGCTGGATGCGCTCTATGGCGAGCGAGGCGGACGCCTCGCGACGAGCGTCGACCGGGGCGAGACGTGGGCCGAGCTCGGCAGCGCGGTCGGCGTGACCGCGCTCTCGGGAGCCGGAGACATCGTCGTCTATGAGACCGCGGGAGATCTCTTCGTTCGCCGCGGCGAGCTCGTTCGCACGCTGCGCATGCGTCGTGCGCTCGACGAAGCGCCGTTCGCGCCAGTCCTGGGAGGCGATGGCGCGATCTATGTGACCATCCAGCGCCAGGCTCTCGATCCCAGCTCGTCACTTCTCGAGTACGAGCTCGCACGCTCGGTCGATGGCGAGGTGTGGGAGCGCCGCGCGGCACTGCCCGAAGTGGTCGGCGCGGTGGTCGACGTGGAGACGGCCTATTGGGTGCGCGGCGACGAGGTCGTGATCACCGACGATGGGGGCGTGAGCTCCCGCGTCCTTGCACCACCGCCGCTCGGTGAGCCCGGCTACGCGCTGCCATTCGCTGCCGTCGATCGCACCGCGTATGCGATCGGCCGCGCGCTCGCGGAGCCACGTACATGGCTCCTCGCGAGCACCGACGGTGCCGAATGGGTGAGCCTCGGGCCGACACCTGCGTGGAGCGTGGCGCGTGGCCGCGATCGGTTGGGGCGCCTCTACGCCATCACCGTCGAGACCGCCGCACGGCAGGCCCTTCGATGGAGCGAGGCGACGGGCTGGGAGAGCTGGCCGCTCGACACTGGTTGCGAGGTGGTGGTGATCGGCGACGAGGCCGCGCGGCACTGCGAGGGCGGCACCCGGCACTGCCTCACGCTGCTCGAAGGTACGGCCGGATCGAGTGAGAGACGGGGCGCGCGATGTCGTGACGGAATGGGGTGAGACTGGGCACCATCCGTCCATGCCCTCGGCTCGCACGCCCGTTCTCCGTCCGCTGACCGCCCTCCTCGCCCTCTCGATCCTCTTCGTCCTTGCGGGCTGTGGCAGCCGTCGTGATGCGCTGACCGATGCGTTCGTGCCCGATGGCGGCAGCGACGCGAACGACTTCGACGTGGGCTCCGACGCGGCCGTCGAGGACGTGGTGCTCTACCCGCTCGAGCGCGAGATCGTGATCCGCGACGGCGTGATCCCCCGCGTCGCGCTCGAGGTGCGCGCGCGCTATGGCGGCGTGGAGTCCGCGACGCCCCTGCCTGCGACGTTCAACGTCACGCCGGGGCGCCTCGCGACGATGGACGGCTCGGAGCTCGTGCCCACCGGGGTGGCGGGTGGCGAGGTGCACGTGCGCCTGCAGGCGCTGGGCTCGCAGCGTCGCTACGTGCAGACCGAGACCTTCACGGTGCGCCTCGAGACGACCGTGCTCGGCACCGGCGTGACGGCCGAGGAGATCGCGGCGATCGAGGGCGTGCCCGAGTCCGAGGAGACCACCTCGCCCACGCTCGGCTATCCGCTCGCCGACGCGCGCATCCCGATGAACCTCGCCTCGCCCACGTTCGCGTGGCCCAACGGCGGCGCGCGCTACCTCGATCGTCTCGAGATCACCAAGCCCTACGCGCGCATCACGTACTGGGGCATCACAGGCTACACGCCCGCGCTCGAGCCGTGGCGTGGCGTGCTCCGCACGGAGGTCGACGCGCCGGTGACGATCGCGCTCACGCGCTTCGATCGCACCGAGATGCGACGCGGCGCGCCGACCGAGCGTGAGGTGCACGTCGCGCGCACGGCGCTGAGCGGCTCGGTGTTCTACTGGAACGTCGCGGCCACCCGCATCTTCCGCGTCGATGACGGCGCGGCGCGCAACACCGACTTCATGCCGCGACCTGGCGGCTGCGTGGGCTGTCACACCGTGTCGCCGAGCGGTCGCCACATGATCGCGTCGGTCGAGGGCGGCCTCGGCTTCGAAGGCCGCGCCTACGATCTCACCACCGATCTGAGCGGCACCACGCCGCCCACCGCGTGGCGCATGGGGAGCGAGCAGTGGTACTCGGCCGTGATCTCGCCCGACGAGCGCACGGTGATCGGCGCGACCGATCGCGGCCTGGTCGCGGTGGACCTCGAGAGCGGCGCGCCGCTGCCGCTGAGCCGCCCGGTGCCGCTGGCGGCCAACCCCGCGTTCTCGCCGGATGGTCGTCACATCGCGTACGTCGACGCGCAGTTCACGGGTCCCGTGAGCCAGGGTGCGATCGCCGTCGTCACGTTCCGACGTGACGACGCGTTCATCGAGATCGGCGAGCCGCGCACGCTCATGCTCGGCGACGACCTCCAGTACCCCTCGTTCTCGCCCGACGGGGCGGTGCTCGCGTACGGCAGCATCAACGGCATCCTCACCGTCGCGCGTGTGCACGTGGACGCCGAGGATCGCATGACGATCGACGGTCAGCAGCGCCTCAACAGCGGCCTCGTCGGCATGGCCACGCATCCCGTGTTCTCGCCCTTCGTGGGCGATGGTCGTTATTGGCTCGGCTACCACTCGAACCGCAGCTACGCGCCGGGCGGCGCGGGCCCCTTCGTGTGGGTGAGCGCGATCCGCACCGAGTGGGATCCGGGCGAGGATCCGTCCGAGCCGCCGTATTGGCTGATCGGCCAGAGCACCAGCGATCAGAACCTCTCGGCGTACTGGTCGCGACGCGAGTGCAGCGATCCGGGCGAGGTCTGCACCGTCGATGTGGAGTGCTGCAGCGGCTACTGCCGCATCCCGCCGGGCGGCACCGAGGGTGTGTGCTCGACCGACCTCGAGTGCCGCATCGAGGGCGAGTCGTGCGCGACGAACGGCGACTGCTGCGCGGGCGACCTGCTCGAGTGCATCGACGACGTCTGCGTCCAGCACGTGGAGTGACGAGGGCGGCCTCGCCGAGATCGAGGATCTCGTGAGGTTGCGTGAAGACGCGGAATCTCGTCGCCGCTCCTGCGTCTGCCTCGCATGGCCGAGGCATCCCGCACGCAGCTGCGCATCGCGATCCCCTGTCTCCTGCTCTGGCTCCTGGCGGTGACGACCGACCGTGGCGCGGCGCAGTCGAGCCCGCCTCGCGTGATCACACGCGCGAGCGCGCACGACGTCCGGCCCGTGCGCGCCCGCGCTCGAGCGACGCCGCGGGTGGTGCCCCTGGCCGACCGCATCCCTCACGTGCCGGGCGGTGCGCCGATCGTGATCACCCCGGTGCTCTTCGTCCCGAGCGACCTCACCTACGATCGGGCTGCGGAGGCCGACGCTGCCGTGCGCGCGCACGTTCGCATCGCGCAGGAGCACTACCGCAGGCTGCTCGGCACCAGCTTCGCGGCCTCCGCGGCCACGCTGCCGATCGTGCAGGGCGCACGCACCGCGGCCGAGTACGAGGCCGACTCCGCGTGGCGCTCGCACTGGATCACCCGCGAGCTCTTCGCGTGGGCGCGCACCGATCGCTACCGCAGCCATCACCTCTTCGTGGTGCTCTACGTGTCGGCGACAGCGATCGACGGCGGCGGCATCCCCTTCAACGGCACGCTCGGCACGGGCGGCGGCTACGTGGAGCTCGATGCACGCGCGCTCTTCGGCGACGAGCCCTACCCGTTCCAGTCCTCGCTCGTGCACGAGATCGGTCACGCGCTGGGGCTCGATCACGTGGCGTGTCGCGGAGAGTCGATGGACGCGAGCCCGAGCCTCATGAGCTACGACCCCAGCCATCACTCGGCGGGTCTGTCGCCGAGCGCCGATCCCGGGACGTTCCTGCCCATCGAGATCGCCGCGCTCGCGCTCTCGCGGCGCGCGCTCCCGAACCTACGCGCCCCCTGGACGCCGACGAGCGAGGCCGATCTCGCGCAGGCCGAGGCGTGTCTCTTGCCCGCGATGAGCGATGCGATCGGCCCCTTCCGCGCGATGCCCGGCGTGGGGCTCGAGATGTTCTACGGCGCGAGGCACGTGAGCGGCGAGGACGCGTCGCTCTACTCGCGCGCGCAGGCGATCCAGACGTGTCGTCAGTCACGCACGATGTACCCACGCACGCGCGTTCGCTGCCTCTACAACGGTGAGCCCCTGAGCTTCTGACTTCCGATTCGAAGCGCCGCGATGTGAGCGCAGGAAACTCAGGGACCGAGAAACAATCGAGACGCCGCTCTCGGGGAGCCAGCCGGCGGGGGCGAAGCCCCCTTGAGGCGCGAGGGATGGAGGAGCGAAGCGACGAAGGAGCCGGTGATCGGACACGCGCGCAGCTCACGAAGTGAGCGAGCACGGGAGAACCCGGGGGGTGCGGGGGTCGGGCCCCCGCATCGAGCGCCGCAGGCGCGGGAAATTCAGCGCAGGCGCACGAGGACGATGTCGGCGTCGCCTGCGTCGCCGCCGCCGGGCGCGCTCACGCCGCCGCACTCGGCCCATGGCGCGGAGACCGGGACGCCGCCGACGCCGTAGAGATCACCGCTCGGCCCTGCGACGAGCGCCTGCAGCGAGCCATCGAGCTGCTGCGCCCAGCGCACCGTGGTGCTCGTGCCCACGTAGCGCACCACGAGGCCATCGGCGCCGTCGGTGGGCACGTACATCACGCCGCCGATCGTCGTCGGATCCGTGATGCCGTAGGCGACGACCAGGTCGCCGTCGGGCGTGATCGCGATCTGTGACGGGAACGCGGGCAGCGCGCGCCGCTCGCGCAGGCCACCGTCCGTGTTGCGGATCTCGAGCTCGCGCGGGCGCGCGATGAAGAGCGTGCCGTCGCCCGCGAAGGCCATCGACAGCTCGAGATCGGCGGAGCGCCCCGACGCGAGGTGATCGCCGTTGGCGCCGTCGTAGAGACCGAAGACCCAGAGGTCGGTGCCCGCGATCGGCCCACCGCCCATGTCGAGGTTGGGTCCCGCTTGGAGCGCTATCGCGACGCGGCTGCCGGAGGGGTCGGTCGCCACCATGCGCTCGTACTCCGGGCTCGTGGTGCCGAAGGTGCGTTGCCACGCCACCGAGCCGTCGACAGCGACGCGGTAGAGCACCGTGTCGACCGAGCCGCGCGTCGCGACGCTGCCCAAGCCCACGTTCACCGCGCTGTCGAAGCCCGCATGCACGAAGGCCACGCCGTCGTCGCTCGCGATCGCGAGCCGCTCGGAGGAGCCGCCGTAGGCGCCGGTGCCGCTCGAGGTGTGTCGCGCGACGAAGCTGCTCCCGTCGCGACCACCGACGTCGAGACGGATCGGAGAGCCGTGGAGCGCGTAGAGCCGATCGCCGAACAGGCCGACGCCGATCGGATCGTCGGAGATCGACGAGGATCCGCGACCCCAGAGGCCCAGGCCCGTGCGCGCGTCGAAGCGCGCCTCGTAGAGATTTCCGCCGGTGCGAACGCCGGGGAGGATCTCGAAGCCGCCCATCCAGCTCTGTCCCACGACGTGCACGCCGATGTCGTCGCTCGCGATCTGCCACGGCGCATCGGAGCTCGGACCGCCGTACGCGCGCACCCACACGACGTGGCTCGCGGCCATGCACGACGGGAGCGGATCGACGGTGCCGTCGCAGTCGTCGTCGCGACAGTTGCAGGTCTCGGTGCCGCCGGGACGGCTCGTTGCGCTCGTGTCGTCGCAGTCCGTCCCGTCGAGCACGAAGCCGGGCGTGCCCGGGCAGCGCGGGAAGGTCTGTCGTGGATCACCGAAGCCGTCGCCGTCGCGATCCGGATGGAGCGGAACGAGCACGCAGGGCGCATCCCCGGGGAACGCATCGAGGCTCGCCGCGTCGGTGGGCGAAGACGCATCGATCGGCGAGAACGCGTCGGGCGAGAACGCATCGAGGCCGGGCACATCGACGCTGAACGCGTCCGCACCGATCGGCGAGCTCGCGTCGAGGCCGCCGAGCACCAGCGTGTCGGGACCACCGACGGCGTCGAGCCCCAGACCGGCGTCCGAGGTCGTGAAGCGCACGCGACCGCAGCCAGCACCGGCCAGCGCGGCCGGCATCGCGAGCGCGACGAACAGCCGTGCGCGATGAAGCATCGAGATCGAGGGTACCCCAGGCGCGTGGCGCAGGCGCGACCGGGTATCCTCTCGTCGCGGTGAAGCGTGGACGCCTTTCTCGTCCGATACGGTGAGCTCGTCGGTGTGTGCGTCGCGTTGCTGCTGACGCTCGCGGTGCTCGGCGTCTGGATCGCGACACGGGCGCGCGCGCGATCGGCACACGTGGCACGTACGCTGGGCCCCCGCGATGGGCTGCAGGCCGACGCCATCGGCAAGGTGGTGGTGATCGAGGGCGTCCTGCGCGAAGGCCCGCGGGTGGAGCGCTTCGCGCGCCCCGGAGACGACGACGTGCTCGCCACCACGGTGCGCGTCGCGACGAGCGACGACGATGCCGCGATCGTCGCCAAGCGAGGTCGTGACCTCGCGCTCGTGGTCGACGGCCAGCACGTGCGGGTCGCGGGTGAGGTCGTAGAGCTCGAACGGCGGCCGGTGCAGGAACTGCGCGATCGGCCGCCGGCCATAGACCGGCCCGCCGAGGCGCTGCACGCTGATCCAGGTCGGCGACTG
>JAFLCL010000147.1 GCA_017303575.1 Deltaproteobacteria bacterium | reverse complement strand
GCCGCCCGCTTCGGCCGCGCCCGTCGTCGTGGTGCAGCCGCACGTCGCGCCCGTCGTCGTGACACCGCCTGCGCCTACGGTCGTCGTGACACCGCCTGCGCGTCCGGGCGTCGTCGTGGTCGCGCCGCCCGCGCCTGGTGTGATCGTCGTCGACGATCATCCCGGTCGCGGCCACGGTCGTCGTCACGGCGCTGTCGTGATCGGCGCGCCTGCGCCACCCACGGTCGTCGTTGCACCGTCACGTCCGCGCGGCATCGTCGTCGCGCCGGGGCCGGGCCCGGTCGTCATCACGCCGGGTCGTGGTCATGGCCACGGCCACGGCCACGGCCACCACGGCGGTGGTCGAGGACGCGGGCACTGATCGCGCGGCGCTCGTGCGCGTTGATCCTGTGTAAAGTGCGCGCCGCATGAAGGAACGGTTCGCTCGCTGGCGCACGCCGCTCGTCGTCTACGTGATCGCGGCCGGCGTGTACCTCGCGGTGACCGGACCTCGCCTCGCGGGCCCCACGCCCGACAACCACTTCGTGCACCTCGCGACGAGCTTCATGCACGGACAGCTCGGCGTGATGGACAACCGTCCGCCCGGCAACAACGACTGGGCTTGCTACGACGAGAGCTCGGACGAGATCTGCCCCTGGTCCGCGTGGCCTCCGCCGTGGGGACGCGGGCCCGAAGAGGACCAGCGCTGGTACATCTCGTTTCCGCCGCTGCCGGCGATTCTCATCATGCCCGCGGTCGCGATCTGGGGCATGGACACGCGCGACGCGCTCTTCTGGGCGCTCGTCGCGGGGCTCTCGCCCACGTTCCTCTACGTGCTCCTCCGCACGCTCCGTGAGAGCAAGCGCAGCGATCGCACCGAGGTCGACGATCTCCTCCTCACGACGCTGTACGCGTTCGGCACCGTCTTCTTCTTCGTCGCGGTGCAGGGCACGGTGTGGTTCGCGGCCAACGTCGTCACGAGCGTGCTCGTGCCGCTGCTCGTGCTCGCGTCGCTCGGCGGCACGCGCCCGATCCTCATGGGCCTCGCGATGGCCGCGCTCTTCCTCACGCGCCCCAACACAGCGCCGCTCGTGATCATCCCGCTCGTCGAGGTCCTCCAGGCGCACCGCAGAAAGGACGCGCCCGAGATTCCGTCGCTCGATGATCGCGGCCCTCTGCCGCGCTTCGTCGCCTGGCTCCGCGGGACGGACTGGAAGCCCGCGATCACCTCGCTCGCGATCCTCGCCGCGCCCGTGCTCGTGGCTGGCGGCATCGCGATGTGGATGAACGAAGCGCGCTTCGGCCGGCCCACGGAGTTCGGCCACCGCTTCCTCATGATCAACTGGCGCGGCCGCATCGAGCGCTGGGGGCTCTTCAGCTACCACTACCTCGGCAAGAACCTCGGTGTGTTCTTCGGCTCGCTGCCGTGGCTCACGACGCGCGAGCCGCACGTGATCGTCTCGCGCCACGGCCTCGCGCTGTGGTTCACGACGCCGGCGCTCTTGCTCGCGCTCTGGCCCAAGCGCGCGATCGACTTCCGCATGCGTGCGTACTTCGCGGCCGCCGGTGTCGTCGCGGTGCTGGACTTGATGTACCAGAACAGCGGCTGGATCCAGTTCGGGTACCGCTTCGCGACCGACTACCTGATCGTGCTCTTCGCGCTGATCGCGCTCGGCGGCCGCAAGATCCGCGGACCGGGCTTCATCCTCGCGCTCGTGTTCGCGATCGCCGTGAACCTCTTCGGCGCGATCACGTTCGATCGTGCGTGGCAGTTCTACGACGACGACGCGACGCAAGACCGTCTCTTCCAACCGGACTGAGCGCGACTCGCGCATCGGGTGCTGCGAATCGGGCCGCAGAGGTGGGGGGTCCGATGCTCAGACATCCTCGGCCTTCGGCCTGCGGAACTCGCCCTGGACCCCCCACCTCCGCGTCCCTCGGGCGTTGCGAAAGTGGGAGAGCCAGGGCGATACGATGTCGTTCACTCGCTCGCGATCTTCGTGAGGGTCGAGCCCGGCAGGCCGACGACGAACTTGCCGCCGGTCTTGGCCATGTCGGCCAGCGTCGCCAGCTCGCGCAGACGCAAGAGCTCGGGGCGCGCCGCCACCGCGGCTGCCTCCTCGATCTCCCACGCCAGTCGATGACGGTGCTTGTCGGCCTCGGCCTCGAGGCTCGCGCGCTCGAGCTCACGCTGGAGCTCGAGCTGCGCGCGCTGCGCTGCCGCCGCCGCGTCGGCCTTGATCTTCGTGACCTCGGCCTCGCGTCGTGCCTGGACGAGCTGCGCCTCCGAGCGACGCTCGACCTCGAGCACCTGGTTCATGATCTCGCGCAGGTTTCCGGGGAAGACCAGATCCTTCACGTCGGCGCGCAGGATCTCGACGCCGTAGCCGCCCGCCGAGCCGGCCACGTCCTCACGCACCGCGTCCGAGATCTCGTTGCGGTCCGTCAGGATGTCGCCGAGCGCACGCGAGGCCAGGAAGCGACGCGCGGCCAGCTGCACGTCCTCGTAGATGCGCTCCTCGTACGAGGTCACGCGGTGCATCGCCGCCTTGGCGTCGATCACCTTGAAGTAGACGAGCAGCGAGATGCGGATCGCGGCCTTGTCGGCCGTCAGGATCTCCTGACCCTTGATGGTCACCGAGCGCTCGCGCAGATCGACGATCGTCACGCGTCGCGTGACGGCGCCGCTGAGCCACTCCCAGAACGAGCCGAGGTGGTGGCTGCCGGGGCCGAGCTCGCGCTCGAAGGCGCCGTCCTCGTAGAGAAGGCCGACGTGAGACTCGGGGATCGTGATGTGGTTCGTCATGAGAGCACCTCGCCGTCAGCGATGGGCGTGAAGCGAAGAGAGAGGTCGTCGGGCGCGAGCGCTCTTGGCGAGTCGAAGGACGCACTCGGGTGGGATGCGCAGCCCTGATCTCTTTGGAAGAGACATGCGCAGCCGATGCGCTCCAGCCATACGCGCGCCCGACAGCCCCACCGACGAATCATCGCGTGCTTCCTGACGCGAAGCCGGAGATCACCGTTCGCTCGCGCGCGCCCCGAGCGTGACGACCACCGCGCCGCGCTTGTGGCCCGTGTCGACCACGCGGTGGGCGTCCGCGATCCTCTCGAACGCAAAGCGCTGCTCGACGACGGGGGCGTAGCTTCCCTCGACCGCGAGCTCCGCGAGCCGCTCGAGGTCCTCGCGACGCACGTCGACGGGCCCAGCGATCACGCGGTGCTTCGTCGTGAGACCCACCCAGAGCGCGCCGAGGTTGTCCCACAGCGTGGCGAGCACGAGCGCGAGCCGACCCGTGGGCGTGAGCACGGTCTTGCTGCGCGCGTAGGGCGCCGTGCCCGCGATGTCCACGACGAGGTCATACCGATCGGGATCGGTCGCGAAGTCGTGCGTGCGGTAGTCGATCACACGGTCGGCGCCGAGCGCCTCGACGAAGGCGACGTTGGCCGTGCTGCAGACCGCCGTCACGTGCGCGCCGAGCTGCTTGGCGAGCTGGACGGCCGCGCTGCCGACACCGCCGGCGGCGCCGTTGATGAGCACCCGCTCACCCGCCTTCAGCTTCGCGCGACGGAACACGTCGAGCGCCGTCGTGCCGCCGAAGAGGATCGCGGCCGCGTCGCCGAACGTGAGGTTCGCGGGCTTGGGCACGAGCAGGCCGTCTTCGGGGAAGACGCGGAGCTCGGCGTGCGCGCCCATCGCGGCACCCGGAAAGCCGATCACCGCGTCGCCGACCGCGAAGCGCGTGACCTTCGCGCCGACGGACTCCACGACACCCGAGAGCTCGGTCCCGAGGATGGGCTGGCGCGGGCCGCTCCATCCGACCGCGAGCTTCGCGATCCACCCGAAGCCCTCCGGGAACTTGCCGCTGCGCACGCGCCAGTCGCCGCTGGTGACGGTGGTCGCGACGACACGCACGAGCACGTCGCGGGGACCGGGCACGGGTGCGGGAACCTCGCGCAGCTCGAGGACGTCGGCGGAACCGTAGTGAGGACAGAGGATGGCGCGCATCGTGGGAGCTCTCCATTCGGAGCAGCGCGAAGCCTCCACGGCGCCGGCCTGCTCGACTTGCTTACACCGTAAGCTTACGGTGTATGTCCGTCAAGCCGCCGCGGCGCTCGAGGCGCGTCGGTGCTCGTCCACGCGCCTGTCAGGGAGCGAGAAGCAATCGATTCACGGCCTCAAGGGACGCGGTGGTGGGGGGTCCAGGGCGAGTTCCGCAGGCCGAAGGCCGAGGATGTTTGAGCATCGGACCCCCCTCCGCCGCGGCCCGGCTCGAAGCACGGGATTCTTTCTCGCTCTCTCAGTTGTCCGCGGCGCAGGCGCCGCGAGATGGGGGCGCTGCCCCCAAACCCCGTACGACAGTTCGAGAGCTCGAAACGATTGTTTCTCGCTCTCTCAGTGTTCCGCGGCGCAGGCGCCGCGAGATGGGGGCGCTGCCCCCAAACCCCGTACGACAGTTCGAGAGCTCGAAACGATTGTTTCTCGCTCTCTCAGTAGTTGTGCACGAGGACCCCCGCGGCGAAGAACGTGTGCGGCGCGCCGACCGAGAGGTCGTAGACGGGCTCGGCGCCGTGCGATGTGACGTCGACGATCGCGATCGCGTGTCCTCCGATCTCGAGCAGTCGATCGCCGACGACGAATGTGTGCGCGGCGCGGAACGCGCGCGTGATCGGATCGAACAAGGGATGCTCGTCGGTGACCTCGAGCACGCGGCCGCTCTCGAGGGTGATCGCGCGGATCGCCCTGATCCCTCTCGGGATCAGCGCCCTCACGCGCGCCTCGTGCTCCTCGCCCGTGATCGGATCGCGGCTCGTCACGCGGTCGCCCTCGCGCAGCGACTCGATCGCGACCTCACCCTCGCCCGTGCTCACCGCGGTGCCTCGCGCGAAGCAGGCGGGCCCCGTCATCGCCCAGCGTCCTTCCCCGCCGGGCAGCGCAGAGAGCGCGCCATCCGCGCCGCGAACGCAGGCCATCATCGTGTACGCGGCCTCACAACGAACCGACGACGCGCTCGGTCGCTCTTGGTCGGGACCGCCGTGCCAGTCGTCGTTCGCGTCGTCCCAGCCGGCGATCTCGAACGCGACGCGCCGTGACGTCGCGGAAGGCTCGGTGGCCCGCTCGTCGATCGGCAGCGCGTCGATCAAGGCACGAGGCAGCTCGATGCCGACCGATGCACGGCTGCAGTCGAGCGCGCGTCGCGCGCCTGCACGCCCGCGATGTGGCGCATACACGACGGCGATCGACCGCGCGTCCGCGGGCAGCGCGTCGATCACGACCTCACCGGCGAGCGAGCAATCCCAGCTCGCATCGGGCATCACGCGCACGGCCTCCCGCGGCGCGCTCACCGGCAGCGGCGAGGGACCGGTGTGTCGCGACGGACGCGCGTCGTGGACGAGCAGACCGTCGACGAACAGCGTGTCTGGATGGCTGACGTCGAGCCGATGCACGGACGGCCACGGCAGTGTCGTGTCGGCGCGCTCTGCGAGCTCTTGCGTCGAGACGTCGACCACGGTCGACGGCACGCTCGCGTGCACGCCCGTGAGGTCGAGCACGTTGGCGCGCTCGCCCGCGAGCAGCGTGTCGGCGGGGACGAAGCCACGCTCGATCGTCGACACCTCGGTGCTCGCGTCGAGCACCACCACACGGCCGTCGCCCAGCGTGAGCGTCGTCACCCTCGCCGGGAACGCGTCGCCGACCGACACGACGATCGACTCGACGAGGTAGGGCGTCGCGGATCCAGGCGTCGTCCACGGTGGCTGTGTCGGCACCTGCCAAGCCGTGATGAAGTGCCCGGGCCTCAGGTCCGCGGGCGACGCCGGCCCCGAGGGGGTCTGCACGCGGCCCATCGAGCGGTTGTCTTCGAGGTCGCGCGTCGAGGTCGGCTGCTGCATCGCGCGTGGGTGCGTCGCGAGCCGACCGAACGTGTCGCGCACGCAAGGCGTGATCGTGTACGTGTGCCCGCACACCAGCGTCGGCGGCGCGAGCGAGAGAGGGAGGCGCACGGTGCCGGTCACGCGAGAGGCCTCGCGGAAGAGACCCGCGTCGAGCTCACGCACGACGGTGCCCTCGCAGTCGACGTCGACGAGACCCCGGTCGAGCGCAGGCTCGTCGGGCGCGGGCGTCAGGTCGTCCATCACCAGCGCCACCGACACGATGTCGTCGTCGATCGGACCGAGCCACACGCGCAGATCGAGGCCGCATCCGTTGCCCGTCGCTTCGACGTACGGCACGCGCTCGCGCGGCGCGATCGGCCCTGCGTCGGGCGTCGTCGAGGCATCGCTCGGGACGCTCGCATCGAGCGGCGTGGCTGCGTCGTGATCGGCAGCGATCGGGGCGGGTCCGTGGTCCTCGGGCCGCGTGCCGAGCCATGCGAGGAGCGCGATCGCCACCAGGGCCAGCGCGCCGATCGCGATCCAGCGTCCGCGAGAAGGCGCTGTCTGGATGACGATCGCGTCGCGCACGCGCGCGCGCACCGGCGTCGGCAGGCTCGGTGGCGCGAGGTCGGGCATCGACACGATCGCGCGCAGCGAGCCATGCGCCTCGGGATCGTCGAGGAGACGCGGCGGATCGCGGAGATCGTCGAGCTCGTCCTTCATGTCGACCTCCTCCCATCGTCCCGTGAATCGTGTGCGGCGCTGGGTGAGAGACCCGTGAGCGCGCGCTGGAGCTCGCGTCGCGCCGTGTGAAGCCGCGAGTGCACGGTGCCGATCGGGACGCCGAGCAGGCGCGCGATCTCGGCGCCGCTCAGCGCCTCGAGCTCGAACATCACGAACACGGCGCGCGACTCGGGCGAGAGCGCGTCGAGCGCAGCCTCGATTCGGGCCCGCGCGCGGCTGCGATCGAGCGCTCGCTCGGGATCGTCGTCGTCCACGCGAGCTTCGGTCTCGGTGCCGAGCACCTCGAGGCGACGAAACGCCCGGCGTCGGTAGTTCGCCGCGAGGCCCGCGGCGATGCCCCACAAGAACGGCTCGATCGGCACGTCGCTCCGCACCTCGCTCCCCTTGCGGTGCACGACGAGGAAGACCTCCTGCAGGAGGTCGGGCACGTCGGCGGTGCGCACGCCGAGGCGATGGAGGTGCTTCCACACCAGCTCCGCGTGAGCGTCGTAGAGCGCAGCGACCCCGGACGGGGAGCGCTCGAATCGATCGTGCGGCGGGGCCACGTCCTGCTCTTGTCGCGGCCGACGAAGATCTTCACGGCCCGCGGCGAAAAAGAACCGTTCACCCCCTCGATCGCACGACTCGCCCCGAATTCTCGGAGATTGGGCATGCGACGCGCGTCCGCGACGTCTCGTGCGCGTGCCGTCTTTCTTCTCCGATCCTCGCGCGCTGCGTCGCGTCGGGCTGGGCCTGGCCTCACTCGTGCTCGCGTGGATCGGCTCGGGCACGCTGGCGGCGCTCGGGCTGACGCGTCGGTGGACGGGCCCCGAGCCGGAGCCCACGCCGCGCGACTTCGAGGCGCTCCGTCTCGTGACCCGCGATGGGCTCGCGATCGGCGCGTTCTATGCGGAGCCCCGCGACCCACGGGTCGCGATCGTGCTCGTGCACGGCAACGGCAGCTCGCGCTCGCAGCTGCTCGACGAGGCGCGTGCGCTGCACGATCTCGGACACGCCGTGTTGCCGATCACCGTGCGCGCTCACGGCGACTCGGAAGGAACGCGCAACGACTTCGGCTACGGCGCGCGGCACGACGTGATCGCCGCCGTGGAGACGCTCGAGCGTCGGGCACCCGGTCGGCCGATCGTGGTCCTCGGCATCTCCCTGGGCTCGGCGGCTGCGCTCTTCGCGGCGGAGGAGCTCGGGCGCCGCGTCGCTGGCTACGTGCTCGTCGGCCCCTACGCGAGCCTCGAGCTCGCGACGGTGCGCCGCACCGAGCGCTACCTCCCGCCGCTGATCGACGACGTCGCGTTCGGCGCGCTGTGGGTCGGGGGTCGCCTCGTCCTGCCCGAGCTCGATCGGATCGCGCCGTGCGAGGCCGCGACGCGCATGCCCTCGGACCTGCCCGTGCTCGTGATCGCGGGCGAGCGCGACGCACGCGCGCCCGTCGAGGACGCACGCTGCATCGCGCGGACGCTCACGAGCGCGCGCGTCGTGGTCCTGCCCGGCGATCACGAAGAGGTGAGTGGTTCCGTGGGTGAGCCGGCGGGGCTCTCGGAGATCGGCCCGTTCCTCGACCACGTCGCGCGCGGATCGACCCTCGCCGAGTGACCGTTGGCGCGCGCGTCCTCGGGCCCTCATCCTCCCTCCGATGAGGTCCGACGCGCGCACGATCCTCGGAGCCATCTCGGTGGGTGCTCCGCGCGAGGCCTGCGAGGCGCTCGTAGCGCGCGCGGTCACTGCGTCCGAGATCCTCCCCGCGCCCCGCGAGGACGTCGCGTTCCGTGTGTTCTGGGCCGATCCGTCGGGCGATCTCGCGTTCGCCGATCTCGCCCTCGACGATCACCTCGTGATCGGACGTCACTCCTCGTGCGACGTGCGCCTCAGCGATCCCGCGGTGGCGCTGCGCCACGTGCTCCTCCGCGTGCGACGCGAGGAGAGCCCGGCGGGCGGTCCCTACCGCGCGATCGATCGCGTGTCGTTGCTCGCGCACGATCTCCTCACCGAGCACGGCTTCCGCGTGGGCCTCGCGCAGGCGCTCTCTCGCGCGGCGACGGTCGAGGGCCCGACGGTGCTCACGATCTCGATGCACCTCTTGGTCGTGCTGCCCGCGCGCGCACGGCCGATCGAGGCGCAGACCGCCGACGAGAGCTCGCTCCGCCCTCGCGTGGTCGACGCCGACCCCGCGCTCGCGCGTCCGATCGCGTCGAGCCGCTCGGAGCTCGCGGTGCGCACGCAGATGGATCTGATGAGCAAGACGATCGTGCGTCCTCACCACGACACGCTGCCGGTGGAGATCCTCCCGCCCTCCGAGACGCCGTTCGCGCGCCTCGCGATGCGTGGGCCCTCGGGACGTGTGGTGGTCTCCGTCGGCGCGAGCGATCTCGAGGCCCCCGTGCTCGTCGGTCGCTATCCGCGCTGTCGGCGCGGCGAGCTCGCGCCGTTCTCGGAGCGCGTCTCGCGTGTGCACGCGGCGATCGTGCGCGAGGGCGAGTCGGTGCGCGTGATCGATCTCGGCTCGACCAACGGCCTCTCGACCCAGACGCGCGAGGGAACCTCGATCCGCGCCCGCGCGATCCGCGTGACCTCGCGTGCCTCGATCGCGCTCGGCAACCGACACGATCGCCTCGACGTCGAGATCCTCGGCCCGTGAGCTTCGTGCTCGCCGTGTGCGCGGTCATTCGTGACGGCGACCGCGTGCTCGCGATGCGACGCGCGCCGCACAAGGACGCGGGAGCGGGTCTCTGGGAGACGATCTCGGGCCGCGTCGAGCCGGGCGAAGAGCCGCTCGACGCGATCGCGCGTGAGATCCGCGAGGAGACGGGCCTCGAGGTCGAGCTCGATCCGCGCCCGATCGACGCGTACGCGGCGCGCCGCAACGAGCACCCGATGTGCGTGATCGTCTACCGCGCGACGCGCACCGGCGGCGAGGTGGTGCGCAGCCACGAGCACGACGACCACGCGTGGCTGACGCCCACCGAGCTCCGCGCCCGCACCCCGTTCACCCGCCTGTGCGACGCCGTCGATCGCGCGTTCTGAGAGAGCGAGAGACGATCGCTTCTCGCTCTCGAATCGCAGTACGGGGTCTGGGGGCAACGCCCCCGGCGCGCGGCGCCTGCGCCGCAGAAAACTGAGAGAGCGAGAAAGAATCGCTCCCGCGGCACGCACGCTCTCTTGGGGGAGCCAGCCGGCGGGGGCGAAGCCCCCTTGAGGCGCGAGGGATGGAGGAGCGAAGCGACGAAGGACCGATGGGGGTGCGGGGGTCGGGCCCCCGCATCGAGCGCCGGAGGCGCGGGAAACACTGAGAAACTCGCTCGCTCGACGCAACACGCGCGTGGCCCATACGATGAGGGCGGCCATGCCGAAGAACAACGCTCGAATCGATCGCTACGAGGTCTGGGGCCGCATCGGCGCCGGCGGGATGAGCGAGGTGTGGCTGGCCAAGCACGTGGGCCTGGGGACGCCCGTGATCCTCAAGACGCTGAAGGCTGGCGTGGGGAGCCAGAGCGGTCGCGATCCGCGCGATCGCATGCTCGAGGAGGCGCGCCTCATGGCCCGCGTCACGAGCCCGCACGTGGTGCGAGCGATCGACACCGGCGAGCACGAGGGCGTGCCCTACGTCGCGCAGGAGTACGTGGATGGCATCGACCTCGCGGAGCTCGACAAGCGTCGACGCGCGGCGCTGGGCGTGGGCCTGCCGCTCTGGTTCGTGTGCGAGGTGATCGACCAGACCTGCGATGCGCTCCAGGCCGCGCACCGCGTCGGGGTGATCCACCGCGACGTGAAGCCCTCGAACCTCTTCGCGACGCCGAACGGCGTGCGCCTCGGAGACTTCGGCATCGCCGTGGCGGACGCGACGTCGCGCACCGCGGAGGTCTCGGGGACCTTGAAATTCATGGCCCCCGAGCTCCTCCAGGGGCTGCCGCCCTCGCGTGCCGCGGACGTGTACTCGGTGGGCGCGACGGCCTTCGATCTGCGCTACGGCACCGCCCCCTTCCTCACCTACGCGGACGTGCGCGATCCCCACGTCCGGCCGCCGTTCCCCGCCGCGCACAGCGCGACGGAGTCGTTCTTCCAGCACCTCGTCTCTCGCGCGCTCGAGAAGAACCCCGACGCGCGCCTCGCCGATCCCAAGCCCGCGCAGAAGCTCGTGCGCACGCTGCGCCGGATCCTCGGCAGCGAGGTCGCGGCCCGCACCTTCGTCGCGACGGGGCCCTCCACGTTCCGCTACGGGCAGTGCGAGGTCTCGCTCGTCGTCGGCGACATCGCGACGGCGGAGGCCGACGCGATCGTGAGCTCGGCGAACTACGAGATGAAGATGCGGACCGGCGTGGGGGATGCGCTTCGGCGCGCGGGGGGCGACGAGATCGAAGAGCTCGCGATGTCGGGCGGCGAGCGCGAGCTCGGTGCGTGCATCGTCACCCGTGCAGGTCAGCTCCCGGCCAAGCACGTGCTCCACGCCGTGAGCGCGTGGAACGAGACGTCGGTGATCGGACGCAGCGTGCACCGCTCGCTGCTCGCCGCGGAAGAGCTCGGGGCGCGCTCGATCGCGATGTGTGCGCTCGGCACCGGCGTCGCGCGCGTGACGCTCGAGACGTGCGCGAGCGCGATGATGAGCACGCTGCGCTTTCATCTCCAGCTCGGCGGCTCGCGGCTCACCAAGGTCGTCGTCTACCTCTCGGACGAGGACAAGCTGCGTCGCTTCCGCGAGGTCGCGCTCGACACGCTGCACGTGATGCGCGAGTCCGAGGGTGACGTCGGGCTCACGAGCGGTGACCTCCCGGTCTCGGCGGACGCGGCCACGTGCATCGGCTCGGACAGCAACGTGCGCGAGTCGAGCAAGCGCCAGATCGCCTGAGCCTGGGTCGTGTCAAGAGACGGGCATGCCGGCGCGCACCCAGCGCTCGAGCGCGCGCACGTCGAGACCGTTCGTCGCGAAGCCGGGGAGGATCACGCCGCGCACCACGTCCGCGAGCGCCTCGCGCACGCCCTCGGCGGAGGGCACGCCGTGCGCGGTGATCGCGCCCTCGTGGGACGCCGCGCTGCTCTGCCACTCGCGGAGGTTCTGGATCGTCAGCGGCAAGAGCCAGTCCGACATGCGCGCGCGGAGCGTGGGCGACAGCGTGGAGACGTAGGCCCAGCCCAGGCGGCTGTGATCGATCTCGTCGCGCAGGAGCTCGTTCAGCCCTGCGCGTGCGAGCGAGCAGGTCGCGTCGTGATGCGCGATCGAGAGGTATGCGCTCGCGAAGGTCTCGTTGAGCGCGCACTGGCCGAGCACGTAGAGCGCGCGCCGCTCGTCTTCGCTCTTCGCGAGCGCATGCACGGGCTGCTGCCTCGGCAGGCTGGGCGGCGCGCTCGTGAACGAGGCGTCGTAGCGGCGTGCGACCTCGAGACAGAGCGCGCCGTGACGGTGCTCGTCGTCGACGGCGCGCTCGGCGAGCGCGATCAGCGAGGCCTCCGCGCAGAGGGCCACCAGAGACTCGTGCACCACGGCGAACGACTGCGCGACGCGGAGCTCGGTCGCGCACTGCCCCCACCACACGGTCGCGACAGCGCGGCGCATCGCGGGATCCATCGCCTCCAGCTCGTCCTGCGCGTCCGGCAGCGGACGGCTCGTCACGTCTCCGTCCCATCGTCCGTCGGGTGCGATCGGGATCGTCGTCATGGCGCGCTCTCCTCGGCCGGCCCGAGCACGCAGCACATCTCGAGATCCGGCGTCTCGGGGCTCGAGGTCTCGGTGAAGTGACAGCCGTACGCGATCCCGTCGCGGACCACGTGAAAGACGCCCTTCGTCGTCGGCCAGCCTGCCTCGCATGCGCGCGGGTCGACGAAGACGCCCGCGTCGGGCTCGACGAACGCATCGGGCTCGACGAACGCATCGGGCTCGGCGAACGCATCGGGCGCTGCGAACGCGTCCGCTGCCACGAACGCGTCGGCGGCGGCACCCGCATCGCGCGCCGGGCTCGAGCCTGCATCGGGCGATGGGCTCGCGTCGTCGCCCAGGTCGCCGTGCGTCGTCGCGCACGCGTCGAGCAGGAACGAGCTCGAGATCACCAGCGTGTGAAAGAGTCGGTGTCGCATCGTGGGCCTCCTCACGAGAGATGACGGATCGCGCGTCATCACGGAAATCGATGCGCGCAATCGCAGCCATCGGACATCACGATGGAGGCCCTCATCCCTCCGCCTGGGGCACGCAGCAGGACGCGACGTCGACGCCGCCTCCCTCGAGACGCGCGGAGCCGCGGCATCGCAGCGCCACGTCGTCGACGACGTGCTGGAAGTTCCCCTTCGTCGTGGGCCACCCGGGCTCGCACGCGCGCACGTCGACGTCGGGCGTGACCACCGCGTCGGAGGGAGGGCCCGCGTCTGCGAGCGTGCCGTGGGTGGTCGCGCAGCCGTCGAGCAGCATCGCGCTCGAGATCACCAGCGTGTGGAAGAGTCGGTGTTGCATCCGGAAGAGATGCGCGATCCGTGGTCGGGCGGGAATGCACGGCGCCGCACGGAGACCGTGCAAGAATCCACAGCTCCACCTGGAGCGACACACGCATGAACTGGGACGATCTCCGCTACGTGCTCGCGCTCTCGGCGCACGGCTCGCTCGCGCGCACGGCCAAGACGCTCGGCGTCGATCACACCACCGTCGGTCGCCGCGTGGAGCAAGCCGAGCGCGCCCTCGGCGTGCGGCTCTTCACGCGCACGAGCACTGGCTACGTGCCCACCGCAGATGCCGAGCGGCTGCTCTCCGACCTGCGCGGCGTCGAGGACGCTGTCATCGGCCTCGAGCGATCGGCCTCCGCGCGCAAGAGCGCGATCGACGGCACCGTGCGTGTCACGTCACCCGAGACGTTCGGCTGCCTCTACCTCGCGCCGCGCCTGGCCACCCTGCGGCGCGAGCACCCGGGGCTCTCGATCGAGCTGCACTCGACCGGCAAGGTCCTCGACCTCGCGCGACGCGAGGCCGACGTCGCCGTGCGCATGTTCCGCTCGGCGCACGAGAGCCTCGTGGTGAAGCGCGTCGGCTCGCTCGGGTATGGCCTCTACGCGAGCAAGGACTACCTCGCGCGTCGTCCGCTCAAGCGCGCGAGCGAGCTGCGAGAGCACGCGCTCCTCTCGAGCGAGGCCGGCCCGGGCGCGCTCGACGCGAAGTGGCTCGAGCGCCTCAGCCACGGCGCCAAGCCCGCGCTCGTCTGCGATCTGTCGATGGCGCTGCTCGAGGCGTGTCGCGCCAGCGCGGGGGTCGCCGTGCTGCCGCGTTACGTGGGCGATCGTGAGCCCAGCCTCGTCCACCTCACGGCCGCGCTCGGCGCGATCCCCGAGGCGCCGACGGAGACGATCTGGATCACCGTGCACAAGGACATGCGCGACACGCCCCGCGTGCGCGTGGTCCTCGATCACCTGGCCAAGGCGATCGCCGCGGACGCGACGCTGCTCGTCGGTCGATAACTCAGCGCACGCGTCGCGCGGTCCAGGGCCAGCTGAGGTCGTTCACGTTGTGCGTGATGCCGTGCATGCTCGACGCGTCGTCGAGCTGCACCTCGTACACCACGTAGCGCTCGTTGAACCAGAAGCGCAGGCCCTTGTTCTCGACGGCCCACTCGTCGTTGCCCGTCGTCACGTCGGCGGGATCGTGCGAGGTGCAGAGGCCGCCCGGGAGGAAGTCGACGAGGAACACGCGCGTGCCCTCGGGCATGTGGGTCGTCAGCTCCCACGTCGTGCCCTCGATCGTCGCGCACACACCGCCGACCGGGACCTCGTTCGCCTCGCACCGCGCGATCGCGAGCGGCGCGCGCTCACCGCCTCCGGTGGAGCGCGCGCCGTCGTTCGTGTTCAGCGAGGTCGTGCCGCCGCAGCCGAGCAGCCCGAAGGCGAGGATCGCGAGGAGGGCACGCATCCCCGCGATCCTATCCAATCAGCGACGCTCGACGCGTCCGTCTGGGTGACGCGCGAAGCGGCCTTCCTCGCGCCCGTGCACGGGACCGTTCTCCTTCCACGGCCAGCCCCCGAAGCGGGTGCGCTGGTAGTCGAGGAAGGTGCGCTGGATCTCCTCGCGCGTGTTCATGACGAAGGGACCGTGCGCGACGACAGGCTCGCCGATCGGGCGACCCTGGAGCACGAGCACCTCGACCTCGTCGTCGCCGGCCTCGAGCACGAGATCGTGATCCGCGAGCACCACCGCGCCGTGGCGCGCGGGCACGTCCTCACGCAGTGAGCCCTCGGGGTTCGAGAGCGCGAGGCGCGAGCCGCGGAAGAAGTAGAGCGCGCGCGGGGTCTCGTCGTCCGAGGGGCTCGCGGGCAGCGTGACCTTCGCGCCCGGATCGAGACGCACCGTCCAGATCGCGACGTTCGCCTCCGCGCGCGCAGCCCACGAGTCGGGAGGAGGCGCGGGCGGCGCGATGTCGCCGAAGCGACCGGCGACGATCGTGACCTCGCTCTTCTTGCCCGACGCATCGACGTGCGTGTGCTTGGGGATCGTCTCCGACCAGAACATCGAGAAGTAGGGCTTGGCCATCTTCGAGGCGCGCGGGAGGTTCAGCCACAGCTGGAACAGCTCCGCGGGGTTGGGCTCCTCGCGCGAGAGCAGCGGGAACATCTCGGAGTGCACGATGCCCGCGCCGGCAGTGAGCCACTGCGCATCGCCGCGACCGAAACGCGCGGCGGCGCCGAGCGAGTCGGAGTGATCGATGAAGCCATCACGCGCGAGCGTGACGGTCTCGAAGCCGCGGTGCGGGTGCTGCGGGAATCCGGGCACCGTGTCGCCGTGGTACATGCGCCAGCCGTCGATGCCCTCGAAGTCCTGGCCGATGTTGCGGCCCGAGAGCGACGCGACGGGCGCCATCGACTCGTCACCCTTGGGGTACGCGTCGGCGTGGTGCACGCAGAAGAGGAAGGGATCGAGCGTCGGCCACGGGGCGACCGAGGTGGCGGGCCCGATCGGGAAGACCTTCAGCGTGAGGGTGGGCTCTCGGGTGTTCATAGGTCCGCTACCGTGAGGCCTGGTCTCGTGAGAAGCGAGCCCCCCTCGCCCGCAACGCCCCGTTGCGCACGACGCTCGCGCGGCCGCTATGCTCCGGCCCCGTGCGGCTGGGCATCGATCTCGGAACCACTCGAACCGTCGTCGCGCGCGTCGACGGCGGCCGTCATCCGATCGTGTCGTTCGACACGGATCCCGGTCGCGTCGAGTGGATCCCGGGCTGCGCGATCGAGGTCGAGGGCGCGCGCCTCCACGGCTGGGACGCGGTGCACCGCGCGCACGAGGCGAGCGCGATCCTGCGCTCGGTGAAGCGTGCGATCTCGGGCCTCTCGCACGACGCGATCGTGGACGCTTTGCCCTCGCGACCCACCGCCGCCGCGCTCCTCGACGAGCACGTCGCGCACGTGATCGCGCGTGTGCGTGCGGCGCTCGATCACCCTGCGCCCGCGCCGATCTCCGCGATGATCGCGGTGCCGGCGAACGCCACGAGCCGCCAGCGCTGGCTCACGCTCGAGGCGTTTCGTCACGCGGGCGTCGAGGTGCTCGGGCTCGTCAACGAGCCGACGGCCGCAGGCATCGAGTACGCGCACCGACACCTCGGCCTGGACAACAAGCGCAGCCCCAAGCGCTACCTCGTCGTCTACGACCTCGGAGGCGGCACCTTCGACACGTCCGCGATCTCGCTCCAGCGCGGAGAGGGCGGCGCGCGCCTCTTCGAGCTGCTCGCGACCGAAGGCATCGCGCGTCTGGGTGGCGACGATCTCGACGAGGCCATCCTCGCGCTCGCGCTCGATCGTGCGGGCATCGACGCGACGCGCCTCGATCCCACGACGCGCGCGCGAGCCGCGGATGCTGCGCGCGCCGCCAAGGAGGCGCTCGGATCGCACTCGAAGAACGCGATGATCGACCTCGCGATGGCCATCCCCGACGCCGCGCCGATCGTGCTGCCCGCGGCCGACGTGCTGCGCGCGTGCGAGCCGCTGGTCGATCGCACGCTCGCGCTGATCGATCGCCTCCTCGCGATGCTGCCTGCGCACGGGATCGATCCCGAGGACGCGCGGCAGCTCGGTGCCGTCTACGTCGTGGGCGGTGGCGCGGCGTTCGTGGGCGTGCTCAAGGCCTTGCGGCACAAGCTCGGTCGCAAGGTGGAGCTCGCGCCGGTGCCCTACGCGGCGACGGCGATCGGGCTCGCGGTGGCGGCCGATCTCGACGCGGGCATCTTCGTGAAGGAAGGCATCACGCGGCACTTCGGTGTGTGGCGCGAGGCGCAGGGCGGACGCGAGAAGATCTTCGATCCGATCTTCGACAAGGACGAGATCGCACCGCGCCTCGACGAGGACGGCGCGAGCGCGCCGCGGATCGTCGAGCGACGCTACCGACCGCGTCACACGGTCGGTCACCTGCGCTTCCTCGAGTGTGCGCGTCGGGACGACGACGGTGGCCCCGCGGGCGATCTCACGCCGTGGCGCGAGATCCAGTTCGCCTACGATCCCGCGCTCCGGGACCACGACGACCTCGGGTCGTTCGCGCGGTCGGCTCCAGGCCTCGCGACGCAAGAGATCCGCGAGCAGTACCGCTACGAGCGCGACGGCTCGATCACGGTCCGCATCGACAACCTGACGAGCGGCTACGGCCGCACTTTCGAGCTCGGCCGCCTCGAGTGACGGCGCCTGCCGCGGTCAGCCGCGAGACGTCAGAAGTCGAGCTCGCGCTGGATCCCGAGCGAGCGGGAGGCGGGCGCTCCACTCCGGGCACTGGCCTGCGGACGCCGCCGTGCGCGGCGTGTCTCGGTCGGTGACATCGGCATCACGGCGGGCTGCGCTTCGATCGCGAGCGGCGCCTCGACGACCGGGGCAGCGATCTCTTCGGTCTCCCTCGCGCGTGCGACGTCGGCCGTCACCTCCGGTTCGGGAACACGCGTGGTCGCCGCCATCGTCGCGGGCACGGAGCGCTCGGGCTCGGGTGCTCGCGTCGCGCCGTGCCACACGCCCCACGTCACACCGGCGAGGACGAAGGCGAACGCCACCGCGCCGAGCGCGGCAAGCACGGTGCGTGGCTGTGTCGAGGCCGGGACCAGGGGCGCGTCGAGCGTCGCCTGGCTCTCTTCCACCCCGAGCTCGCTCGGCGGCGGATCGGTGTCGACAGGCTCGTGCGCGGTGTCGGGTGCCTGCACGGCCGCGAGCAGTGCGGCCTGCATCTCTCGCGCGCTCGCGAAACGATCGTGGGCACGACGCGACATCGCCTTCTCGACGACCGCGCAGAGTCCGGGAACGTCTGGACGTGCATGGAGCAGCGCGAGCGGCTTGCTCGCGACCACGAGCGCCAAGACGTTCCGCCGGTCGGGCGCATCGAACGGCAGATAGCCGGCGAGCATCTCGTAGAGCATCACGCCGACGCTGTAGAGATCGGAGCGAAGGTCCATCGGATCCCCGAACGCCTGCTCGGGCGACATGTACTCGGGCGTGCCGATCACGATTCCGTCGTGCGCGTCGCCTACGCCCTGCGAGATGCCGAAGTCGATGACGCGGGCGAAGGTGCCGTCGACGTCCTCGGTGATGAACACGTTCGCCGGCTTCAGGTCGCGATGGACGATCCCGCTCGCGTGAACGGCATCGAGGCCGCTGAGCACCTGGCTCACGACGCGCACGATCTCGTGGGTGTCGAGCGCCGCGCGCGCCATGCGGGCATCGAGTGGCTCTCCTTCGAGCAGCTCCATCACCATGTACGGCTCGGCGTCGTCGCCCTCGCCGTGCACGCCGAAGTCGAGGATGTCGACCACGTTCTTGTGACGCACCGAGGCCGCGACCTTGGCCTCACGGAAGAAGCGGCCGAGGCGCTCGTCGTGGTCCGTCACGATGCGCGCGTCGACGAACTTCACGGCGACCGGTCGATCGAGCGTCACGTGCGTCGCAGCCCAGATCGAGGCCATGCCCCCCGACGCGATCGGTCCATCGAGGCGGTACTTGTCGCCCAGCACGAGGCCGGCCTCGCCGATGCTGACGCGGGCGACCTCTTCGGGGCGGATCGCCTGGACCGTTCGGCGCACCACCGCGCCCGAGATGGGCGTGCTCGCCTCGATGGGCTTCGAGACGTCGGAAGGGCCAGGCAGCGGTCGTGGGGAGGCGGGTCGCATCGTGGAGTCCGGTCGTGGTGGACCTGGGTTTGCAAATGGCGATCCCATCGTGAGAGCTCTGACCGTCGTCTCGTCGATCGTGGCAGTCGTGCTGTGGGTCGCGCCGGCCGCCGCACAGTCGGCGGACGCGCGAGCGAGCGCCGCGGCGCGCCACCTGTTCCAGCGAGGGCTCGCGTGCGTCGACCGCGAGGACTGGCAAGGCGCCGTCGAGGCCTTCGGACGCGCGCGCGACCTTCACCCGTCGACGGTCATCCTCACCAACCACGCAGTGGCGCTGCAGCACGTGGGGCGACTCGTCGAGGCCTCGGAGGCGTATCGCCAGATCCTCCGTGATCCCGGCGCGAACGAGGCAGCGCGCCGCACGGCCCAAGAGGGCCTTCGCGACGTCGAGCCGCGCCTCGCTCACCTCACGGTCCACGTCGAAGGCAGCACGGACGGCGCGATCGTCCTGATGGACGGCGCGCAGCTCGATCGCGCGCTCTGGGGTGTCTCCATGCCGGTCGACCCGGGAGCGCACCGTCTCGAAGCACAGCGGGGCGCGACCATCGTCACGAGCGCGGAGATCGAGCTGCGAAGCCGCGCGGAGGCCCAGACCCGACTCCACGTGCCAGCGCCGCTGGTCGCGTCCGAGATCCAGTACGAGGGGCCGGCTCCGGTGCTCGCGCCGGGCTCCGTCGTGGCGTCCATGCACGCCACAGGCGAGTCGGAAGCGCTCGGTGGGCCGAGCGTCGGCGCGATCACCAGTGACGCGGCACGCCCGGAGCACCACGAGGTCTACGAGGAGTGGTGGTTCTGGACGCTCGTCGGCGTGGCCATCGCGGGCGCGGGTGTCGGGACGACGATCGCGGTGCTCGAGAGCCAGTCGCCGCAGGGCGGCGCGTCGGGAACCCTCGGCACCATCGACGTTCGTCCATGAAAGGGTCTTCCATGCGTGTCTCTGCGCGCGCGCTCGGCGCGGCTCTCACCCTCGTGGCCGTGGCGTTCGGCGTGGCCGCATGCGCGCAAGACACGCTCCTCCAGACGGGCGTCGAGGTGCACGTCACCTACGACGATCCGGCACCCGACCAGCTGGAGATCTCCGGCGCGCTGACGGGCCCCGACGGCGTGCCGAGGGAGGTGCTCGCGCCGACACGACGGCCGGAGACGCCGCGCCCGCTCACGGCCGAAGGGGAATCGCTCGTCCTGTTCTTCGACGCGACGGACGGCGGCTCGACCTTCGTGGCACGTGTCGACGGGCTCGTGTCGGGCGCGAGGGTGTCTTCCGGCGCGGCCTCGATCCGTCTCGTCGCCGACGAGGTGACCGTCGTCGAGGTCCACCTGGGAGCGCCGGTGGTGTGCGGCGACGGACGCGTCGCCATGCTCGTCGAGGCCTGCGACGACGGGAACCTCGATCCCGGCGACGGCTGTGACGCGCGCTGCACGGTGGAGCCGGGCTGGTCGTGCGCCAACGACGCGGCGAGCGCGTCGCGTTGTCAGGATCACTGCGGCAGCGGCCCGGCGTGCGGGGAGGGGCAGCGCTGCGTGGACGAAGCCTGCGTGTGCGACGCGGTGAGCTGCGCGAGCGGCTGCTGCGATGGAGACACCTGTCGTGCGGGCATGGAGCCGAGCGCGTGTGGTGCTGCAGGCCTCGCGTGCACGCGCTGTCCCGCGGGGGAGTCGTGCGAAGGCGGCCACTGCTCGGGCTGCGACGCCGAGAGCTGTCCCGAAGGCTGCTGCTCGGGCTCGACCTGCCTGCCCCGATCGGTGATGGCGTGCGGAACGGAAGGCGCGACGTGCTCGCCCTGCAGCGAGCCGAGCTCCGACGGCTGCGGCGACGACGGCGCGTGCGCCTGCGGTACCGGTCCCGCGTGCAGCGTCGGACAGCGCTGCGTCGGCGGCCTCTGCATCTGCGACGAGACGAGCTGTCCGGCCGGGTGCTGCGATGGCGCGAGCTGCCGGCTGCGGAGCCGCGCGACCTGCGGCGCTGCGGGCGCGAGCTGCGTCGCGTGCGACCCTACGCTCGCCGAGACCTGCACAGCCGACGGCGCGTGCGCGTGCGGCTCGGGCCCGTCGTGTCGTCCTGGCCAGCGCTGCGCGTCGGGGCGCTGCGTGTGCGATCCGAGGTCGTGCCCCGAGGGCTGCTGCGCCGGCGATCTCTGCGAGCCCATCGCGGCGACGAGCTGCGGTCGCGGCGGCGGATCGTGCACGAGCTGCGACCCGACGGTCGCCGACGGCTGCTCGGGCGGGCGCTGCTCGTGCGGCGGGGGCGCGGCGTGCGCGGCGGGGCAGCGGTGCGAGTGGGGGAGCTGCGTGTGCGACGCGGCGGCGTGCGCGGGGTGCTGCCAAGGCG
>JAFLCL010000146.1 GCA_017303575.1 Deltaproteobacteria bacterium | reverse complement strand
GGCTCATGCGCGCGATCGCCCAGCCGAGGTTCACAGCCGTCGGTCGCGTCGCGCCGAGCCCTCGACCCGCGATGCCCATGGCGAGGAGGAACGTCGTGGCGTCGCCCTTCTCCACATAGGCCTGCAAGACCAAGCCGTACGCCGCCGCGATGCCGATGGCCGGTGCCCCGCGCACGACCATGTCGCGGATCGCACGCGCGACCTCGTCCACCTTGCGCAGGCGCACGTACTCGACCCGCGAGGGGAGCGCGCGCTGCTCGAGCATCACGACCTCGGGGCCACCCTCGCCCTCCGGCTCGAGCTCCACGGCGAAGAACGCGCTCGACTCCGTGAGCGGCGCACGCGACAGCGAGGGAAGGACGGGCAGGGACATCCGAGTACTATAGCGGCCCATGTTCGGCGCCCTCGTGAAGACCTGGCACCCCATCGCCGCGCTCTCGCTGGCGCTCGTGGCCTGCGCGCAGAGCGGCGCCAACCGCAGCGCGGTCATCCGCTGCACCCCAGGTGATCGTGTCGACGTGAGCTGCGGCTGCATCGGCCTCGGCGACGCGTGCGATGGCAACGCGGGCATCCGCCTCTGCGACGGCAGCTTCGCCAACGGGACATGCACCGACGCGGAGGCGGTGACGATCGCGGCGGATCGCAATCAGTGCAGCGAACGTTGTCCGCTCGCGACGACCTACTGCCCGACCTCGGGCATGGTCGCGATCTCGACGTTCGCCTACCCGGACTACGCGGGAGACACCGCGAGCTACTCGTGTCGCTGGTCCGCTCGCACGACGCCCATCACCCCGACGCGACCGATGACGTCGTTCACCTGCATGCCCGGTGAGATCGTCACCGCCTCGTGCGGCTGTGAAGGGCTCGGTCGCTACTGCGAGGGCGATCCCCTCATGCGCGCCTGCGCGCCGGGCACCGCATGCACCGACAGCGCGAGCTCGCTCGCCTCGAACGACGACACTTGCGACAACTGTCCGCTCGTACGCGCCACCTGCCCCACGAGTGGCTCCATCGTGATCGCGACGGCGTCGCTGTTCGGGACGAGCTCGCCCTACCGCTGCGACCTCGGCGCCTCGGGCGAGGTGTCGGGCACCCTGCGCGCGTCGGGCATCTGATCGCGCACCGGCGCCGCAGTCGTCCGCGGCGCAGACGTGGCGCGTAGGGCTTCGCCGTTCAGCCTTTGCGCAGATCCGAGTCGATGGCTTCGAGGCGACCGTGCTCGTCGAAGCGCGCGGTGACGGAGCTCCCGGTGCGATCGCTCGCGCGCACCGTTCGCTCTGCGTCGGTGACCTTCATCGCGTGCGCGACGCAGTACGCGACGAACGCCTCGCGCGGGCTCGAGAGCGGCACGCCCATCGCGATCAGTTGCGGAAAGAGGCTCACGACACGCAGCGCGGGCATGTCCACCGCGCTCACGAGCTCGGGCGCATCGACATAGAGATAGACCGATCCGTGATCGTGATCGCCGCGGTAGGAGAGCGGCACGCCGCCCGCGACGCCGATGCCTCCGAGCAGCCCGAGCGCCACGAGGATCACGTCGTCGGCGTCCTCGGGCGAGAGGACGGGCATCCCCTCCTCGAGCTCGGGCACGCCGCGGCCGAGCTCACGCACCCGCGAGGCCGAGCGCGTCGCGCTCGAGGGCCAGCCCTCTCCGAAACGTGCAGCGCGCGCCCAGCTCCACAACAACGTCCCGCTCTGGGACGAGTACGTCGCGAGCACCTCGATGCGCATCGTTCGCTCCGCGATCACGAGCGTTCCCGCCTCGACGTCGGCCTGCCAGGGCTGCCCAGCGTTCTCCTTCTCGAAGATCAGCTGACGCTCGAGCACGAAGGGCGCGAGGCGATCGAAGAGGCCGCGGAAGGCGTCGCTGGTCATCGCGAGGTTTCTCTCACACCGGCTGGGGCCCGCGCACGACGCTCGCGCGCCCGCCGCGCGACTCGTCGATCTTCTGCGGCGCCTCGAAGCTCGGCTCCTTGCGCTGCAAGAGGAACGCGACGTGGTTGCGCACCTGTCGGTTGCCGATCTCGCTCGCGAGCCACGTCATGCCGGGCGTCGCCTCTCGCACACGCTCGACCGCGCGCACCATGGCGCGCATCGGCGGGACGATGTGCCGCATGCCGCGGTTGGGCACCTCGAGCGCGCCCGCGATCTCGTCGCCGTTGAACGCCCACGAGAGCCCATCGTGCACGAGCTGGACGACGCGACCGCGACGCAGCTCGGCAGGCGTCCTCGCGTTGACGATCGCCACCTCGCGCAGCGCCTTCGCGAGCGCGAGCGAGTCGTCGTCGGGCCCGGGCTGCACGAGGTAGACGAGGTTCGCCGTCCGATCGGCGCGCGCGTAGTCCGCGATGCCGTCGAGCAGATCGCTCTCGACGCCGCTCACGAAGCCGACGTAGCGCCAGAGGTGCATCACGTCGTCCTTCTCGCGATCGGTGAGAAGGAAGCCGAGCTTCTCGAGACCCCAGATCCACAGCACCGAGAACTCGAGGATCGTGCCGAGCATGTCGCCTTGGTTGATGGGCAGGCCCCACGCCTCTGTCTTCCACGCGGGGCTCTTGAGCAACGCCGCGCGCACGTGCGCGTGCACGAGGCGCACGCGAACAGCGATCTCGAAGCCCTTCGCGTAGCGCTGCATGCCGCGCGTCTGGCTCACCTCGGTGACGAAGCGTCCCGTCTCCGCGAGCCGTCGCGGCGCCATCGCCTCGAGCTGACGCGTGAAGCTGAGCGGCTTCACCGCGGGCGCCGAGTGGTAGCCGTTCATGAGCGACCACGCGGAGAGCACGAACATCGTGGCGAGCCCGCCGCGCTGGTAGGTGCGCGCGGCGCGATCGAGCCGCGCCTGATCGACCCACGGCGGGAGCCGCTCGACCTCGGAGAACAGCGCGACGAGCGCGGGCGGTGGCGACTCGAGCGAGCCGAGCCCGCGCGTGAGCGCTTGCTCGAACAGCTCCCGCGACCGCGGCCCGGTGGCGTGCATCCAGCGCACGACCTCGTCGGCGATCGGATCGCTACGGCGGTAGCTCGTGGCGAAACGATCCGCCGCCTCGCCATGCTGCCGCCGCGCCTCTTCCCGGTTCACGTAGCGATCGACGAAGCGCTCCATGAAGGCCGAGCGTGCCACGGAATCGCACGCCGCAGCATGGAGTTGACCAACTGACCGGTTTGGGTCAATTGGTCAGTGACCGGCCGACGTGCCGGAGATCGAGGTCTCGATGCGCACCCTTCGCCGCTCGTTCCTCTGGGGCACCACCGCCTTCGTGCTCGCCGCGCCGCTCACCCGCGTGCTCGCGCAGGCCCCGCCGTCCACGCCGCCGACACTCGAGGCGATGACCGCGCGCATCGATGGCCTCTACCGCTCGAGCGGCACCATCGCGCGCATCGAGCTCTCGATCGTGACGCCGCGACAGTCGCGCACGCTGCGCATGCAGAGCTGGTCGCGCGGCGAGGACCGCGCGCTGATCGTGATCGAGGCGCCCGCGCGCGAGGCGGGCACGGCCACGCTGCGACGTGACCGCAACCTGTGGAACTACCTCCCGCGCATCTCACGCACGATGCGCGTGCCGCCCTCCATGATGCTCTCGGGCTGGATGGGCTCGGACGTCACCAACGACGATCTCACGCAGTCCTCGACGTTCGCGCGCGACTTCGCGGGCAGCGTGGTGGGCCGCAGCGAGAGCCCCGCTGGCTGGCTCGTCCGCTACGAGGCACGCGAGGGCACGGTCGGGCTGTGGCGCCGCATCGAGTACGTGGTGGGCGACGATCTCCTCCCGCGCGTGGCGCGCTACCACGACCGCGCGATGCGGCTCGCGCGCATCATGCAGTTCGAGGACGTGCGTGAGCTCGATGGTCGCCGCATCCCCACGCGCTTCGTGATCCTCCCGCAGGATCGCGAGGGGCACCGCACCGAGATGCGCTACCTCTCGGTCGACTTCGACGCGGACGTGCCCGAGAGCACCTTCTCGCTGACCGAGCTCGAGAGAGGTCGCTGAGATGATCTCCACGCTCCGCATCGCGTGGCGCAACCTCGGGCGCAACACGCGCCGCACGCTGCTCGCGCTCTCGGCGATCGCCGTCGCGCAGCTCGCCGTGCTCGCCGTCGAGGGGCTCATGAACGGGATGACCGTCTCGATCATGTCGTCTCTCACCGGCCCGATGGTCGGGCACGCGCAGATCCACGCGCCGCTCTGGCGCGAGGAGCAGTCGCCCGATCTCGCGATCGATCGGCTCGAGGAGCGCCTGGCCGCCGTGCGCGCGACCGAAGGCGTCGCCGCGGCGCTGCCTCGCATCTATGCGCCCGCGCTCGTCGCGCGCGAGGTCGATGGTCGCGCCGCGCTCGTCGTCGGTCTCGATGTGCTCCGCGAGTCCGAAGCGGGGGGCATGCTCGAGGGGCTGCCCGCAGAGGGTCGGCCTCACGATCGAACCGCGCTGGTGGGCGCCGAGCTCGCGCGCGCGGCGGGCATCCACGTCGGCGACGAGCTCGCCGTGGTGGGCCAGGGCGCAGACGGCTCCATGGCCAACGATCTCCTCGTCGTCGGCGGCATCCTCTCGACGCCCGTCGAGATGGTGAACCGCATGGGCGTCGTGGTCTCGCTCGAGACCGCGCAGGAGATCTTCGTCATGGAGGACATGGCGACCGAGATCACGCTCTTCGGCACGGGATCGATCGAAGACGCGGGATCGCTCGCGTCGCGCGTCGCGCACGTCCCAGAGGTGGAAGAGCTCGAGACCTTGCCCTGGAGCGAGCTGAACCCGGAGCTCGCGGGCATCCGAGACATCACCGGCCTCTACGGCATCGTCGTCATGTTCGTGGTCTTCATCGCGGCCGCGGCGGGCGTGGCGAACACGATGCTGATGGCGACCTACGAGCGGCGCCGCGAGCTCGGCATGATGCTCTCGGTGGGCGTGGGCCCGGGGCGCCTCGTCACGCTGATCGTCCTCGAGGCGCTCATGCTCGGGATCCTCGGCGTGATCATCGGCAGCGCGCTCGGCCTCCTCCTCGTCACCTACCAAGGCCACGTGGGGATCCAGCTCGCCGACATGGGCTCGGCGGGCAACGAGAGCATCTCGTTCTACGGGCTCACGTTCATGGGCGCGCTCCATCCGTTCCTCGAGCCCGCGGACGTGGTGCCCGGGTTCGTCGGCGTGATCGTCGTCTCGGTGCTCGCGGCGCTCGGCCCCGCCATCGGCACCTCGCGCCTCGAGCCGATGGAGGCGATGCGATCATGATCTCCACCTCGACTCGCTATGCGCT
The DNA here is from genome assembly GCA_017303575.1 of Deltaproteobacteria bacterium. GTDB lineage: Bacteria > Myxococcota_A > Polyangia > Polyangiales > Sandaracinaceae > JAFLCL01. The sequence continues at coordinate 15,780 of JAFLCL010000146.1, read as the reverse complement.
CCGCAGCCTGCGTCGCAACCTACGGCGCACTGCGCTCTCGGTCGTCGGGCTCGGGATCGGCGTCGGCATCGCGCTCTTCGCGCTCTCGTGGGTGCGGGGCCTCGAGCGCATGAGCGTCGAAGCAGCGGCCGGCGGAGGCCTCGGGCACCTGCGCGTCGCGCCCGCGGGCTGGCTCGAGCAGCACGACGAAGCGCTGCGGCTCACGGAGTGGGAGGACACGCTCGAGGCGACGCGCGCACTGCCCTGGGTCGAGGTCGCGACGCCCCGCGCGAACGTGGGCGGCCTCCTCGGCCTCGGAACGCGCACGGCGCACGTCGTGCTCACTGGCGTCGACGCGAGCACCGAGCCGCAGCTTTTTCGCTACCTCCGTGGCCTGTCCGAGGGCCGCTACCTCGAGCCCGGCGAGAGGGGCGCGATCGTGCTCGGCCGCGCGAACGCCACGCGGCTGCGCGCGAACGTAGGCGACGAGCTCGTGGCCACTGTCGTGTCGGCGAGCGGTGAGCTCGAGAGCGCGATCGTGACCGTGGTCGGCATCATCGACACGGGCAGTCGCACGATCGATCAGAGCATCGCGCACGTCGCGCTCGAAGACGTCGCGCAGCTCTCGGGGCGCGAAGGCGCGGGGGAGATCACCATCCTCGCCCGCGAGCTGGGCACCGACCCGGAGGCGGTCGAGCCGATGCGGCGCGAGCTCGCCGCTGTCGTCGGCGAGGGGAACCAGGCGCTCAGCTGGCTCGAGCTCGTGCCCGACCTGCGCGCGAAGATCGACGGCAGCTACCGCAGCTCACGCATCGCCACGACGATCATCCTGCTCGTCGTGCTCTTCGGGGTGGCGAGCGCGCAGCTCACCTCGGTGCTCGAGCGTCGCAAGGAGTTCGCCGTGCTCGCCGCCATCGGCATCCGCGCGCGCACGCTCGTGCGCATCGTCGTGACCGAGAGCCTGTTCCTCGGGCTCGTCAGCGGGTTGCTCGCGATCGCCTGGGCGATGCCGCTGCTCGCGCACCTCGAGCGCGTCGGCCTCGATCTCCGCGCAGCGTTCCAAGGCGAGGAAGGCATGGCGTTCGCCGGCGTGCTCCTCGATCCGGTCTTCCGTCCGCAGGCAGGCCCATGGCTCGTGCCCACCGCGCTCGCGCTCTCGCTGGTGGCCACCATGCTCGCGTCTCTCTACCCCGCGTGGTTCGCGTCGCGCACCGATCCCGCGAATGCCCTGAGGGTCGACCGATGAACACCGAAGCCCAGCCCACCACGACCGCGAAGCCGCCCGCCGTCGCGACCGACGTCGTCAAGACGTTCCGCACCGGTGACATGGAGGTGAACGCCCTCGCCGGCCTCACCCTCGAGGTGCGTCGAGGAGACTTCCTCGCGCTCGTCGGCCCGAGCGGAAGCGGCAAGACCACGCTCCTCAACCTGTTCGGCGCGCTCGATCGACCGACGAAGGGCAAGGTCGAGGTGCTCGGGAACGACCTCGGCGCGATGAGCAAGAGCGAGCGCGCGAGGCTTCGGCTCACGTCCCTGGGCTTCGTGTTCCAGGCGTACAACCTCGTGCCCGTGCTCACGGCAGCCGAGAACGTCGAGCTGATCCTCGAGCTCCAGGGCATGGGCGCCGCCGAGCGTCGCAAGCGCGCGCTCGATGTGCTCGGGGATCTCGGCCTCGGCGAGCTCGCCGCCCGCCGGCCGATGGAGCTCAGCGGTGGCCAACAGCAGCGCGTCGCGGTCGCCCGTGCGGTCGCGTCACGTCCCGCGCTCGTGCTGGCGGACGAGCCCACCGCGAACCTCGACGGCAAGAACGCCGAGCAGCTCATGGCGCTCATGCGTCGCCTCTCGAGCGACCACGGCACGACCTTCGTCTTCAGCACGCACGACCCCCGCGTCATCGCACACGCGAGCCGCGTCGTGACGCTCGAGGACGGCAAGATCGCCAGCGACGAGACGCACTGAGGACGGCGCGCCCATGAGCCACTGGACCAGAGAGAACCTCGATCGCCTCACGCGCGAGTACCTCGGGGACGACGATGGATCGGCGCAGTCCAAGAAGCGCGCGCGCATCCTCGGCGCCGCCACGCGCCTGTTCATGGAGAGGGGCTACAAGAAGACGAGCATCGACGAGGTCGCGCGCGCCGCGAAGGTCGCCAAGGGCACCGTCTACCTCTACTACCCGAGCAAGGCAGACCTGCTCGTGCACGCGATCGCGCTCGAGAAGACGGTGCTCTCCGCGCGCCTGCAGCCGCTGCTCGATGGCACCGTGCCCCCGACGGATCGTCTCCGCGTCTACCTCGAGACCATCTTCGCCTCCGTCGCCGACCTCCCGTTGGTCACGCGGCTCATGGGACAGGACGGCGAGCTGCTCGACGCGCTCTCGGAGCTCGATCCGAAGACCTTCGAGCAGCAGCGCGCCCTGGGACGGGCCTGGGTCGCGGAGCTCATCGAGCTCGCCGCGCCCGGCCGCTTCACCGCGGCGGAGCGCGATGCTCGCGCCGAGATCGTGATCGCGGTGCAGTTCTTCTCGGTGCAGCTCCTCTCACCGCAAGCGCGAGGCACGATGGCGCTCGATCAGTACCGACCGCTGCTCGCCGAGGTGCTCGCGACGGGCCTCGCACCGACGTCGATCACACCGACGAAGAAGAAGCGATGACGCGCGGCGGCCCGAGCCGTCGAGTCGCCGCGACGATGCTCCTCGCGGTCCTCGCCGTGTGCGCCTTCACCTCGAGCGGCGCGCAGGCGCGTGATCTGTTCGAGAGCGACGACGGTGATTATCGACTCTCGTTGGCGAGCGCGCTCAAGGGGAGCTGGCTCTTGTCGGTTCCGCCGACGGGCGGCGACCCGGGCGGTGCCGCGATGTTCCGTCTGCGCTTCGACGTGACCGCGCGCCTCTCGCGCTACCTCACCGCGGAGGTCGCGTACGAGCACCGCGCCGTCGCGTCCTCGGCGAGCGGCCTCGGTGCGGGACTCTTTCCCTCGAGCAGCGAGCCGACGTTTCGGCTCGCGCCGATCGAAGACCTCGTGGTGAACGCGCCGCCCGGCTACGTGCACCGCCACGAGCTCGATCGTGCGCTCGTCGCCCTCCACCTCCCGTTTCTCGAGCTCACGGTCGGTCGACAGGCGATCGGCCTCGGGCGCGGGGTGCTCTTCAGCGCGATCGACGTGTTCTCGCCGTTCGCGCCCAACGAGGTCGATCGCGAGTGGCGCCGCGGCGTGGACGCGATCCACGCGGAGCTGCGCATCCCCGAGCTGAGCGTGATCTCGGCGGACGTGTACGCGATCTTCGGCCGCATCGACGCCGCGGGGCTCCAGAGCTTCTCGCTGATCGGACGCGTGCGCGCGATCGTCGGCGACCTCGACGCCGAGGTCATCGCCGGCTCGCGCGACGGCGAGGCGATGGCCGGCGGCTCGATGTCGGCGAACGTCGGCGACGCAGAGATGCACGGCGAATTCGCGCTCTTCGGCACGAACGGTCGCGGCGTCGACGGTGGTTTTCTCGGCACGCGCGGCGTCGTCGCCAAGGGCCTCCTCGGTGGCTCGTACACGATCGACGTGTGGCGCGGCGTGCGCGTGGCGGCGGAGTACCACCACTCGGGCTTCGGCGTGGACGACGTGTCGCGCGACGCCTCGATCCTCTACGACCCCGACTTCCAGAGACGCTTCCTCCGCGGCGACTCGCAGACGCTCGGGCGTCACACGCTCGCGCTCGTGATCAGCTCGGAGCTCACCGACGACGTCTCGGCCGCGGTGGCGTACCTGCAAGGTCTCACCGACGGCTCGGGCCTCGTCTCGACCACGTTCACGTGGGTCAGCTCCGACACGCTCACGCTCGTGCTCAACGCGATCGTCCCGTGGGGCGCCCCGCTCGCGGACGGCGTGCCTCGAAGCGAGTACGGCGCGAGCCCGATCACCGTGTTCCTCCAGGCACGCCTCTACGACTGACTCGTCGGCGACGACGCGATCGGCGATCCTCCTCGCGTGCAGGTCTCACCGCGCGGCGTTCTCTTCACCGTGGGGCTCGCGCTCGCGAGCCAGGGGTGCTGGCGACACCACGTGGTGGCCACGACCGACGCCGCACCCGGAGCGGGCGATGCCAGCGTGGAGGACGCGCGCGCAGAACGACCCGCGTCACCTCCTGTCGAACGCGACTGCGGCGACGCGCCGCTGTGCGTGCTCTCCGAGCGAGCCTCGGTGGAACTGCCCCCCGGCACGTTCATCCATCGCGACCTCCCAGAGAGCGACACGTTCGTGCTCGGGCGCGCTGGGGATCCACCTTCGTACGAGATCCGATCGAGCGACGGTCTCTCGCGCCTGGCGATGGGTCAGGTGATCGACGCGATCGAGACGCCCGGCGCGATCGTCGTCTTGGCGATCACGCCCGAGACGCCACAGCCCGCGATCGTCGTGCTCGACCGCAATTCGCTCGCGTCGCGCGCACGGATCGATGGCGAGGGTTGGACCGGGCTCGCGCGCGACGGCGAAGGATTCGGCGCGCTCCGTTCGATGTACGTCGGGCCGGGTGATGCGGACTTTCTCTTCACCTGGTCGCGCTTCGACGCCTCCGGCGTGCTCGTGTCGAGCGACACGTTCGTGCGCCCGCGCGGCGGTTGGGTCTCGCAGCCGTGGGCGAGCACGGTGCGCGGCGAGCTCGTGCTCGGGTGGTTCCGCGACGGCTGCGCGCACGTGCTGTGGCTCCGCGATGGCGTGCTGATCGGCGAGCCCGTGCTGCACTGCCCCGCCGATCCGGCGTGCGCGGCGCACGTCGTCTCGCTGACGCCGGAGCGCGAGGGACGTGTGGGGTTCGTCGTCGAGGTCGACTGCCCACCGGTTCCCTGCGGCGGCGCAGCCGAGCCGCTCTGCACGCCTCCACGCTTCCTCGTCGGCGTGCTCGACGGACCGGTCCCGCCGACCCGCGTGCTCGATACGTGCGCGACGCGGCGGCCGGTGCTGGCGCTCGAGGCCGGCGGCGGGATGCGCATGATCGCGAGCGGCGTCGACGGGCTCGAGGCACGTTGGCTCGACCGTGCGCTCCGCGTCGAGCGCGCGGTCCGCGTGCCGGATGCGTGGGGCGCCATCGGTCTCCGCGCGGACGGCGCGATGATCTACACGGACCTCGGTGGCCTCACCTGGCGCGCGCGCTGCGAGCCTTGAGAAGCGAGCGGGCCGTGCCGGGGCTGAGGCGAGACACGCGCCCACGCGGGTTCGTGCGACGCTCGCCGCCATGACCGACCGCATCGTGCGTGCACCGATCGACGAGGCCGAGCGAGTGCGCCTCGAGCAGATCCTGATCGAGAGCTTCGGCGCCGACGATCTCGCGTGGACGACGTGGATGGAGCGCATCGGCCACGAGAACCTGCGCGTGGTGGTCGAGAACGGGGCGATCCGTGGCGGCTGCGGCTTCTATCCGTTTGCGCAGCACTGGGGCGGGCCGCCGATCCCGATGGCCGGCTTCGCAGGCGTCGGCGTCGCGCCCGAGGCGCGCGGCACGGGTCTCGCGCGCACGTTCCTCGTCGCGACGATGCGCGAGGCGCGCGAGCGCGGCATGCCGCTCGCCGGTCTCTACGCGAGCTCGGCCGCCGTGTACCGGAGCCTCGGCTTCGAGCAGGCGGGCGCCACGATCCGATGGTCCGCGCCGATCGCGAGCTTGCCGCCGGGCGACGCGGGCCTCGCGTGTGACGCGTTCGATCCCGACGTCGACACCTCGCTGCGCGTGCTCTACGAGGCGCGAGCGCGCAGCTGGAGCGGGCACCTCGATCGACACGAGCCGATGTGGCAGCGCATCGCGCGACCGTACAAGGGCGTCGCGCGCGGCTACCGCTTCGGATCGGCGGACGCGCCCGAGGGCTACGTGGTCTACACCCACGACGCTGGCGAGAACCTGCACTTCTCCGTGGTGCTCAAGGACGTGGTGCTCACCACCCCTCGCGCCGCACAGCGCCTCTTCGCCCTGCTCTCGGGCCTTCGCTCGCTCGCGACCGACGTGCGCTGGCTCGGCTGCGCGAGCGATCCGCTGGTGTCGCTCCTGCCCGAGCAGACCGCCAAGCCGATCGAGCACAGCCGCTGGATGCTGCGCATCCTCGATCCCGTCCGCGCGCTCTCGATGCGCGGCTATGCGCGTGAGGGCGAGGCGCGCGTTCGAGTGCGTGATTCGATCTTCGGCGACGTCGCGCTGCGTGTGCTCGTGCGAGGTGGACGCGCGCAGATCGAGAGGATCGAGGACGCGCCGCTCGTGATCGACACGCGCGCGCTCGCCGCGCTCTACGCCGGAGTCACGCAGCCGAGCACGCTCGCGCTCATGGGGCTCACCGAGGGGCCGGCCTCGGAGCTCGAGGCGCTCGGCCACCTTTTCGCCGATCGCGAGCCGTGGCTCTGCGACTGGTTCTGACCGACATCGGCCATGCGCGCGCGCGACGAGACACGTACGCTCGCCACGTGAGCGCCCGCGTCGCAGCGTCCTCGTTGGTGTTTCTGCTCGGATGCGGCCGCGTGGGCTTCACGGCGACCGACGCGCCGCGCTCGATCGACGCGCTGCAGCCCGATGCATCGACACGCGACGCGCCGAGCGTCTCGGAGATGGACGCAACCGCTGACGACGCGAGCTCGATGGACGCCGCCATCCTCGTCGACGCGACGACGTTCGACACCTCGATCGACGGCGGGCCCATCGACGGAGCGACGACCGACGTCGCGATGCCCGATGCGCTCGATCCCGACGCGTTCGCGGCACCCGACGCGGGGGCCGATGCCTTCTCCGTTCCCGACGCGCCGCCCGGCTGCGGCGCGCTTCGCCTCTACTACCGGTTCGAAGAAGCGTCGGGACCCGTGATCGACGAGAGCGGCTGCGGCAACGACGGCACACCGAGCGACGTGCTCACGGGTCAGCCCGGCGCGAACGGCAGCGCCTACGTCTTCAACCGCGCGGGCGTCCTGAACGCGCACGTGCTCGTGCCCGACAGCCCGAGCTTGAGCGCGTTCTCGCAGCTCACTGTCGAGGCCTGGGTCCGTCATCGCGGCGGGATGTTCCAGACCATCGTCGGACAGGGCGATCTCGTCGACGGTGACCCCTTCACCTTCCACACGTTCACCGATCGCGACCCGTCTCTCACGTTGCCCAACCATCCGACGTGCACGGGCTCCGCCTCCTATCGTTCGTCTACCCCGCTGCCTGTCGACTCCTGGGTTCACGTCGCGTTCAGCTACGACGCGACGACCGGCGTGCTCGTGCACTACCGCGACGGGAACGAGGTGCTGCGCGAGAACACTCCGTACGCATCGCGCGTGCTCTGCGACAACGCAGAGGCGCTTCTCGTGGGGGCCTCGCGTCCCGATGGGACGTGGGGCTGGCAGGGCCTCCTCGACGAGCTCCGCATCTGGGGCGTGATCCGTACCGAAGCCGAGATCTGCACCGATGCTGGCGGCGTGCTGTCGGGAGCGATCTGCGCGTTTCCTTGAAGCGCGCCTCCGATCGGTCACGAGGGTGCGCGAGTCGGACCTCGCACGCGGCGCGTGTGCGTGCGATGACCGCGGCATGATCACGGGTTCGTGTCTGTGCGGTGCGCTGGCATACGAGGTCGACGGTCCGTTCGATCTCCTCGCGCACTGCCACTGCTCGATGTGCCGCAAGCACCACGGCGCACCGTTCGCGACGTTCGTCGGCGCGCCCGCCTCGGGCTTTCGCTGGCTTCGTGGCGAGCCCGTCGCGTATCGGTCCTCGCTGGCGAGCGTGCGACATCACTGCGCGACGTGTGGCGCGAAGTCACCTGCCGCGAGCGCGAAGGGCACCGCGGTCTTCTTGCCGGCGGGCAACCTCCCCGGTGACCTTCCCGGTGTCGACGCGCTGGGGATGCACATCTACGTCGGCTCCAAGGCGCCATGGCACGTGATCGCCGACGCACTGCCGCAGCACGAGACCCTGCCGCCCGGTTGGCCCGTGCCCGAGGTCGATCGACCGGTGCCGCCCGCGCTCGACGGCGCGACGCACGGGTCGTGTCTCTGCGGCGGCGTGCGATTCCGAGTGACCGGCAAGCCCGCGCGGTGGATGCAGTGCCACTGCTCACGCTGTCGACGCGGCCGGAGCGCAGCGCACGGAAGCAACACGTTCTATCCAGTCGCCCAGTTCGCGTGGCTCGCCGGGCAGGAGCTGGTGCGCACCTACAAGGTGCCCGACGCGCAGCGTTTCGTGGTCTCGTTCTGCGAGCGCTGCGGCGGTGGCGCACCCTCACAGCGCGAGGGCGTCCCGTTCGTGCTCGTGCCCGCGGCGCTCCTCGACACCGATCCAGGCACGCGTCCCGAGGCGCACATCCACGTCGCGAGCAAGGCGTCGTGGTTCACGATCGCCGGCGACCTCCCGCAGCACGCAGAGCTACCGCCTGCGTGATTCGACGCGTCCGCGAGGCGCGTGCACCGTGCTGCACGCCGTGACCGCGTCGTCACGGCCGCATGCGTCGAATCGCCCACGAAGCGGGGCAATTCAGGCGTCTGCGCGATGGGCATGCGTGATGAAGAGGAGGCCGGTCCATGACCCGCTTTCGTCGCTTCACCTCTGCCACGCTCCTCGTGCTCTCGATCTCGCTGCGCTCGCTCGTGCTCGGGAGCACGGCGCACGCGCAGGACAGCGAGGAGGTCCCGTCACCGACGCTCGACGAGACCCCACCTACCCGAGTTTTCGACGAGGAGGTCCCTCGGTCGCCTGGCGGCGACGCGCCGATACCTGAAGACGACGACGTGCGCGGTCCGCTGCTCGTCGGTGCCGCGTTCACCACCGGCTTCTTCGCGTTCAACCTCGCGCTCGAGCTCTCGGACATCCCCGCGTTCGGCCCGCGGCCCGTGATCACCGCGTCGCTCGCGGTGACGTCGCTCGGCTTCCTCGCCAGCCACGTCGGCGCGCTCGCGCTGCTCGATCCGGGCGTCTACGCCGATCCGCGCCAGCGCTCGTTCTTCGCGGGCCTCTCGCTGCTCGGCACGAGCCTGGGCATGGTCGGCCTCGCGGTCCCGTCGTGCTTCGCCGTCACCTCCGTGCCGCTCGACGGCGACCCCGAGGACAGCGCGGTCGTGTCCCCGTTCTTCCTCGGCGGCATGGGCCTCGTCGGCCTCGTCGCCGGCGCGGTGATGATGAGCGACGCGCTCTCGCTCCCGAACGACGTCTCGATCGACCTCGCCGCGTCCCCGGACGGCGCGACGATCACGCTCGGCGGAACGTTCTAGCGACTCGCGCGGCGCGGGATCGGGTACTCGTCGTCCGGCTTCGGATCGGGGGGAAAGCGCAGCGCGTCGCGGTGCACCACGAGGTCGTGTCGAAGCCGCAGCGCGAGCTGTCTCTGCGACTCGTGCGCTTGGGTGCCCGGCTCGAGCCTCGCGAGCTCCGCGATCGCGTCCTTCACGCGTCGCTCCGCGCGACCGAGCGCGCCTGCCATCTCCTCGATCAGCTCCTTCTGGATGTTGCCCAGCGCCTGACGCGGATCGATGACGACGCGCACGGGACGAAGATCGTCACGACGATCCTCGTCCTTCACATCCTCCGCGAGCTGCTCGACACGCGACTTCACGAGTCACTCTCCATCGCTGCGCGAACCTTCTCCATCGTCAGGAACATCGGCGTCGTGATCGACGACACCTCCGAGTCGAGCGTCACGAAACCGTACCGGGCGTAGAACGCAATCGAGTCCGGCTTCGCATCGACCCGAATCCCGACACAACCGAAGGACCGAGCGAGTTCCTCCGCTCCCGCGATCACGACCTTGGCGAGCAGGGTGCTTCCGACTCGGCAGCCTTTGAACCTCTGGTCCGTTGCCATCCTCGCAAGTGTGAGGACCGGCACTGCCTGTCTCGGCAGCCCTTTGATCAACGTGGTCAGTCGGCCAGGCTCGATCGCCCCGGGGAGAATCGACGCGAACCCGGCGATGTCGCCGCCCATGAACGCCAAAGTGGTCGCCGACTGACGGCGCTTCTCTTGCTGCTTCGCGTACCGGCGAATGAAGTCGTCGAGCGCGGGGGTCCCGCACAAGAACCCGCCGCACACGTCACGCTCGCTCAGGCGCCGAAGGTCAAGCGCGACGGCCATGAAGTAGGGCCCTGAGCGCCGGGGTGGGCTCTTGCGGTCCGGCCAACACGTCAGCCAATCGCTGCTTCTGGGCGTCATCGAGGTCGGGGACGAGGTCCCCTCCGCCCTGTGCCGCGATCAACTCCTCTTCCGTCACCGCGCGCATCAACTCGGGGAGCTCCCGCGCTCGCGCGAGGGTGTCGGGTTGCGCAGAACGAATCACGTCGACCGCACTCTGATCTCCAAGTTCACGCCTCTCCACCAACGCGACGTACCGCGCTAGTAGCTCCACTGCGTCGGAGGGTCGATCGATGGCGGCCGCCTGAACGGAGAGTAGGAACAGGTGCGTCGCATGCGTCGGGTCAGCGATTGCGAGAGCCTTCGCGAAACAGCTCGCCGCCGTGGCCCGTTCGCCGAGCTGGAACGCCACCTCGGCGGCGTTCCCAAAGTGCTGGACTCGCTGCCGAGCAGACATGTCGAGTGACTCAGCCGCATCGAGTGCGCGCCGTGCATCCGCCCACCGTCCAAGATTGGCCAAGCACGCGGCGGCATTCCCACGGTAGAGGTACTCAGCTGGATCGCATGGGATTGCAGCTTGGAACGCCTCGAGGGCTTTCTGCGCGTGACCGAGACGGATCCACGCGTTCCCAATCAAGCCGAACAATTGAGCGCGACCGAACAACGAGGCATCGGCAATGGCCGCCGTGCACTCTCGGATCACACGTCTGGCCGTGAACTCGTCCACGGGCAGGTAGTTCTCGAACAGCGGCCCAAACTCCGCCGCGAGAGCGTCCGACTTGCGCGCCGCGACCGACATTCGGGCCAACGTAGCACGGGTTCCGGATTCCTCGCCGGTCGTGCCGCGTCACTCGTCGAGGTTGCGCAGCTCTTCCTCGAGGCGCGCGTCGAGCTCGGGGCGTGAGGGCGCCGCGGTGGCCGATGCGTCGGGCAGCGGTTGCGAGCTCGCGCGCTTGCCGAAGCGACGCACCGCGAAGAAGAGCGCTGGCAGCGCGATCGCGATCAACGCGACGGGCACGGCCCAGAGCGCGCGATCGAGCCCGCTGTCCGAGGGCACCGCGATCGAGGCGGGACCGAAGCGCTCTCGGTAGTCCGTCTGGATGGCGGCGACGTCCATGCCGCGCGCGATCTGATCGCGGACCTCGGCGCGCGCGTTCTCGGCCCAGCCGCAGCCGCACGTCGAGAGCGGAAGGCGCGCGCAGTCCCCGCACTGACACAAGAGGAGCTCGAAGACCTGACGCTCCATCGGATCGTGGATCTCGACCGTCCCTGCGTGGAGCGTGCTCGAGCTGTCGGACTGCGCATGGGCCGGCGAGGGCGAGAGGAGCCCGAGCGCGACGGCCACGACGCCGATGCCAGCAGCGAGCCCGAGCACCACGAGCAGCGTCGCTGCGGCCGTCGCGAGCCCTCGGCTCGGCGCGCGGTCTTCGTTGGGCTCGCCGAGGATCTCGCGCACCGACGGGAACGCAGAGAGGAACGTGCCGAGCAGCACGATGAAACCGCCGAACCAGATCCAGAACACCAGCGGACGATGCAGCACGCGGAACGTGCCGTTCGAGGTGCGGGGGTCGATGGTCGAGAGGATGACGTAGAGATCGGCGAGCGGGCCGGAGTCGATCGCGACCTCCGTCGTCGGCATGTCGGGGTGCGTGCGGTAGACGAACTTTGCCGGCGACACGTGCCCGATCTCGCGGCCGTTCGCGAGCACCGTCATGTCCGCGAAGAGCATCTCGCGGTTGATATCCGTCTCCTCGCGGTAGCCGTCGTAACGCACCGTCACGCCGCTCACCTCGAGCGACTCGCCCGGCTCGAGCTGACCTTCACGCTCCACGTCGTACGCCGCGCCGAGGAACCCCATGCAGAGAAGGAGGATGCCGAGGTGCACCACGTACCCGCCGTAGCGGCGACGCGCGCGCGCGAACATCGTCACGTACGCGGTGAAGAAGCCCTCGTTCGCGTTCTTCATGCGCACGCGGGTGCCGCGCCACATCTCCTGCACCACCGTCCAGAACGCGAACGCGGAGATCGTCGTGCACGCGACGGGGGAGAACTGGCCGATGAACGAGAGCACCGCGCCGGTGCTCGTGCCGTAGATGTCGCTCGACTCCATCGTCGGCGGAAAGCCCGCCAGGCGCCCCAGCGACGCGTGCGCGATGCACGTGAGGAGCGCAGCGATCGACGGACCGACGAAGGCCTCGCGCAGGTTCTTGCCGCTCGCCTTGCGCCACGCGATGAGCGGTCCGACGCCCATGAGGAAGAGGAGCACGAGCGCGAGGGGGATCATCCAGCGGTTGTAGAAGGCCGGTCCCACGGTGACGGTCTGATCGCGCAGCGCCTCGCTGAGCAGCGGGAACGTGGTCGAGATCAGGATGAACAAGAGCATCCCGAGGAGGATCCAGTTGTTCATGAGGAACGCGAACTCGCGCGACAGCGGCGACTCGATCTCGGCAGGACGAGTGCGCGGCGGCGTGAACGGATCGACGCGCATGCGCACGAGCTCGACGAGCTTCGCGATGCCCATGAGGGGAAGGAGCGGGATGCGCAGGATGCGCGGCATCGAGCCGTCCATCACGTCGTCCGCATCGATCAGCTTCGCGCGGAGCTCCGGGAGCCTCCAGCTGATCAGCAGCACGAGCGCGACAGCGAGGAACACCATGTACCAGGCGAAGTAGATGCCGATGTCGGAGCGCGCGAAGCTGTGCACGCTCGCGATGAGCCCGGAGCGCGTGAGGAAGGTGCCGAAGATCGTCATGAAGAACGCGCCGCACATGAGGCACACGTTCCAGACCTTCAGCGAGCCGCGGCGCTCCTGGATCATCACCGAGTGCACGAACGCGGTGCCGAGCAGCCACGGCATGAACGACGCGTTCTCGACCGGATCCCACGCCCAGTAGCCGCCCCAGCCCAGCTCCTCGTAGCTCCAGAACATGCCGAGCAGGTTGCCCAGCGAGAGGAACGACCAAGCGAGCAAGGTCCAGCGTCGTGCGGCGAGGATCCACTCGTCCCCGAGCCGACCCGTGAAGAGCGCCGCCACGCAGATCGAGAACGGGATCGCCCAGCCCGTGAGGCCCATGTAGAGCGTGGGCGGATGGATCGCCATCCAGTAGTTCTGGAGGAGCGGGTTCAAGCCCTCGCCGTCGGGCGGCGCGACGGTCGCGAAGCTCGTCGAGTACGGGTTCGCGGCGAAGAGCATCAGGACCGCGAAGAACGCGAAGATGCTCGAGAGCGTCGCGTAGATGTAGGGCTGGAGCTCGCGGTAGCGATCCTTGACCCAGACGGTGAACGCGAGCGTGTAGCCCGAGAGGAGGAACGTCCACCAGAGGAGCGAGCCGTCCTGCCCGCCCCAGAGCGCCGTCCAGAGGTAGAGCGGGCTCATCGAGCGATCGCTGTAGCGAGCGATGTAGCGGATGCGGAAGTCGTGCGACTGGAACGCGTACGCGAGGAGGAACACGGCGCCCGCCACGAGCGCGACCGTCGCGAAGACGCCCTGACGCGCCGCGGGGGTGAGCTGTGGGCGCCCGCGCGCCGCGCCCACCGACACCATCATCGTGTACCCCGACGCGACGAGGATCGCGCAGAGGAGGAGGTTGCCCAGCGTGGGTACGTCGACGTGCGGCATCGGGACAGAGGCTAGTCCCGCCCAGCTCAAATGTCTTGGCGACCTCGGATGCTCTATGGTCGGCGCGATGCCCTGCCCGCGCGATGGTGCGCCCCTCGCCTCGATCGCCCTGGGTGTCGAGACGATCGAGCGCTGTACGCACTGTCGCGGCGTGTGGACGCGTCGCGCCGGGCTCGAGGCGCTGGTCGGCGCGCCCGTCGTGAGCCGCCCCGCGGGGCTCGCGATCGCTGGCGTGGGAGCAGCGGCCGCCTCGTGCCCGACGTGCGGGCGTCACCTCGAAGAGGAGGAGACGCGCGAGGCGCCGGGCAAGGAGCTGCTCGTGTGCCGTGACTGCGCGCGCGTCTTCGTCGACGAGGACACGCTCGGCGTCCTGCGCGCGTCGCGCGGTCGGCTCGACGTGGGGCGTGCACGCGAGCACGAGCGAGGTACGCAGCCCCGAGAGCGAGACGACCACGAGGAGAGCCCGGCGACGACATCGCCCTCCGCGGAGGGCAATTCACGCGTTCACGATCTCGAGCGCTCCGTGTTCTCGCCCGGGCCCATGCGTGAGCTCGCCGTGCTGGCAGGGACGGCGCTCCTGGCCTGGCTCTTCGTGCAGACCATGTTCGGCGAGGCCGTCGCGTTCTTCGTTCGCATCCAGTTCCACGAGCTCGGTCACGCGCTCGTCGCGTGGAGCACGGGGCGCAGCGCGCTGCCCTTGCCGTTCGGCTGGACCTCGTGGTCGTTCGAGCGCTCGTCGATCCTCGTGGCGATGGAGCTGCTCTTCTCGGTGCTCCTCGTGGTCTGGGGTGTGCGCGAGAAGAAGCCGATGGCGGTCGTGGTCGCGATCGCGATGGGCTGCGTCTTCACGCTCGGCCTCGCCACGCCGCTCGAGGGGAGCGAGCCGTGGCTCGTGGCGGGCGGGATGATCGGCGAGGCGCTCCTTCCCGCGATCGCATTGCTCGTCTTCCACATCCGCATGCCTTCGCGCGTCCGTTGGGACTTCTTCCGATGGCCGCTGGCCATGCTCGCGATCCTCGCGGTGGTGTCGGTGGGACCGCACTTCGTCTCGATCGCTTCCGGCCATGCGCCGCTGCCGATGGGCTCCTTCGTGTCGGGGCGGGAAGGCGACGGAGATCTCGAGCGCCTGATCGCGGACTACGCGTGGCCGCGCGCGAGCTTGCAGCCGTTCTTCGGGCGGCTGGGCCTGCTCACGCTGCTGATCGGGCTCCTGCCCCACCCGATCGTGCTCGGGGCGCGCGCGCTCGTGTCACGTCGTCGCGGGTGAGTCGCCGTCGTGCTCCGCCTGACGCGCGTCGAGCCACGCGCGGGCGACGGAGACGTCCTCGAACGCCGCGACGGGGAGGCCCGTCATCCGCGCGCGGTTCTCGGCCGCCGATCGCAGCATCGGCTCGGGGCTCACGAACGCGAAGCCCACGAGGCGATCGCGGTTCACGAGCAACCAGTCCATCAGATCCTCGGGCACGCCGACCTCGTACTCCGTCATGCGTGTGAGGTCCGCGAGGACCGCGAGCGGTCCCTCCGGCGAGGCGCGCACCACGGCCGCGATGCGCTGCGCGAGCATGTCGCGACGGAGACGACCCACCACGCGCATGTCGACGATCGCTCCGCGCACCGGCGACGAGATCCGCGGGGGCGACGCGACGTGGTCGCGTCGGGCGCGCACGGCCTCCTTCGATGCGTCGAGCAGCGCGGTCAGGCGCTGCACCGCCGCGCGGCGCTCCTCGATGCTCAGCGCGCGCGAGGTCTGCTCGAGCGAACGAGCGGCGTGGCCCAGCGCCGCGAGCCCGAGCCCGAGCGCCCCGGAGCTGAGCGCGTGGGCACGACGCTCCACCTCGATCGCGTCGTCGACCCGTGCGTGCATCGCATCGACGTGCGCGCGCGCTGCACCGAAGTGCTCACGCACCACGTCGTCGTGCTCGGCGCCCATGAGCGCGCGGCCTTGCTCCCACCGCGCTTCGTCGAAGAGCGCGCCCTCGGGCTGCAGGTCGGCCTGCGGCTCCATCGCCTGACGGATGCGCTGCACGCGTCCCGCGTGGTTGGTGAACGAGCCGTCCTTCTCCGCCCAGACGAGGCCGGGCAGGACCACCGTCGCGGCATCCGTCAGCGCCGATCGGTTCGTGTC
>JAFLCL010000145.1 GCA_017303575.1 Deltaproteobacteria bacterium | reverse complement strand
ACGCGCACGATCCATGTCACCACGGCGGATCAGCGTGTCGGCCTCGCGCACCTGTCCGCGCGCCAGCTCGAGCTGATACGCCGCAGCCGGCGTCTGGTCGGCCTCGAGCGCTTCCGCCGAGCGCACGGCAGCCACGGCGTCCGTCTGAGCGCGCGTGGGCGGCGGCGAGCCGCCACACCCAGCGGCGATGAGGAGCCCACCAGCAACACCAACCAGCCACGTCTTTCCAATCTCCATGATTCGCCTCCGTGCTCCGGCCCTGAGCAGCACGCGTGCCGTGCCCGGAAAGCGCGGGGATCGAGGGTGATCGCAGACATCCCGCTGGGCACGACGTGCGCGGTGCGCGCGCACGCTCGCCTCACTCGTGCGCGACTGTCTCGTCACGCGCTCCGCATCCGAGGGCCGCAGGGGACGCGTGATCGTAGAGAGACCTTCTGGGCCGCGGGTCACTTGGCATGCGTCGTGAGTTGCTTCGCTGTGTGGCCGCGGACTGCGCGAGGCGTGCAGACGATCGGGCCGAAGGAGGACACGATGGACCCGAAGTCGACCCACCCCGTCAGTCGCCAGATCAATCGCCAGCGCTCACGCGCGCTCCCACTGTGTCTCGCGATCGCCACGATCGTGTGCGGCGCGAACGTCACGCACGTGGCGAGCGCGCAGGAGGGACAGAGCGTCGGTCAGGAGATGCGCGAAGACATGCGTGGACACGAGATGCGGAGGCCTCGTCTTCGACTCGGCTTCAGCGGTCACGGCGGTGGGTTCGTGGGCGCCGTTCACGGTGCGTTTGGTGGCGCGTCGGCGCGCGTCGGCGTGCAGCTCAACGACACGCTCGCGTTCTATCTCCAGGGACAGGCGCTCTTCGGTGAGTACCTGCCGGACGAGGGCCCGCTCGACGTGTCCGCGTTCGCCTTCCACTCCGCGATGGTCGACGTGACGATCGCAGACTTCTTCCAGCTCGGCGCGGGCCCCTCGATCGACGTGATGCTCGGCTGCGTCGACGACGGCAACGGCCCCGTGCGTTGCGGGCACACCGGCGCCTACTTCGGCAGCGACTTCCGCGCGGCGTTCCTGCTCGGCGACTACGCGGGCCGACGCCGTCACGCGTTCGTGCTCTCGGTGGACGCGCACCCGACGTGGGTCGGGAACGACTTCGTCACGACGATGATCTTCGGCCTCGGCGGCGAGATGTATTGACGCGCTCTCGGCGCGAACGCGAAACGCCGCGATCACGGATGTGGTCGCGGCGCCCTCGTTCGCAGCGAGTGGGACCCTCAGCGCTTCTCGACGATCTCCGCTTCGGCCACCGCGGTCTTCACGTCCTCGGCGCTCGACTTCTCGCCCACGCGCTTGTCCTTGGGCGTGACCTCGATGTCGTCGTCCGTGTTCAGACCGCGCTTGAGGCCCTTGATCGCCTTGCCCAGGCCCTCGCCGATCTGCGGGAGGCGGCTCGCTCCGAAGACGAGCAGCACGATGAGCAGGATGATGATCAGCTCGCCCATTCCTAGATTCGGCATGGGGTCGAGCGTACGTGGGGCCCTCGAAGCGGGCAAGGCGTGGTCCCCGCCCGACACGATGGGCCGCGTGCGCGCACCGTGGCCTGGGCGTTCGGGCGAGGCCGTGCGAAAAAGCGCGCGTGGCGACGATCATCCTCTCGCGCGGCCGCGTGCAGCCCGTCTGGGCGGGACACCCGTGGGTGTTCGCGCAGGCGATCGAGCGCATCGAGGGGGCACCCACCGGGGGCGACGTCGTCGACGTCGTCGATCCGGAGGGGCGGTACCTGGGCCGCGGGTACTACTCGCCGAAGTCGGCGATCCCGGTGCGCATCGCGACGCGCGATCGCACCGATCCGCTCGATGGCGCCTCGATCGGCAGGAAGCTCGAGCGTGCGGTCGCCCTGCGCGCCCGCCTCGGTCTGCCCAGCGAGGACACGACGGGCTACCGGCTCGTGCACGCGGAGGGTGACGGCTTGCCCGGCCTCGTGATCGACGTGCTCACCGACGTGGCGGTGGTGCAGCTGCTGACACTGGGCATGAAGCGTCGTGAGGACGACGTGTTCGCGCAGGTCGCGCGCGTCACCGGCGTCACGACGGTGATCGAGGTGGCGAGCGAGAAGGCCGCGGAGCGCGAGGGGTTCGAGGCGACGACGCGCGTCGTGCGCGGTCCCGATCCCGAGCGCATCGAGCTGCTCGAGCGAGGTCTCTCGTTCGAGGTCGAGGGCGCGATCACGCAGAAGACCGGCTTCTACTTCGATCAACGCGAGAACCGCGCGCGGGTCGAGGAGCTCGCGAGCGGCGCGCGCGTGCTCGATCTCTATTCGTTCGTGGGAGCCTTCGGTCTGTCGGCCGCGCGCGGAGGCGCGAGCAGCGTCTTGTCGGTCGACAGCTCCGCGCCCGCCGTCGCGATGGCGGCGCGCAACGCGCACCGACACGGCCTCGCGGGCCGGATCACCGCAGAGAAGGGCGACGTGCGCCACGTGCTCACCGAGCTCCACGCCAAGCACGAGCGCTTCGATCTCGTCGTCGCCGATCCGCCCAAGCTCGCGCCCACCATCAAGCACCTCGAGCGTGCGCGCGGCGCGTACAGGAAGCTCGCGGCGGAGTGTGTGAAGGTGGTGGCGACCGATGGAATCCTCGTCACCTGCTCGTGCTCCGCGGCGATGGAGGTCGACGACTTCGTGCGCACGGTGACGCTCGGCGCGCGCGACGCGAACGCTGATCTCACGCTGGTCGCGATGGGCACGCAGGGCCCCGATCACCCGACACCGTCGGCCTTTCCCGAGGGCCGCTACCTCAAGTGCGCCTTCTTTCGCGTGGTGCGCTGAGGTGAACCCGATCGGAGAGATCACGCAGCGCCCCGCGATGCTGCTGTTCGACGTCGACGACACCGTCACGACCGACGGCCGCGTGGAGTCGGTGTCGATCGACGCGCTCGAGCGTCTCCAGCGTGCGGGCATCCGCACCGTCGCCGTCACGGGCCGACCGCTCGGGTGGGCCGAGACCATCGCGTGGACGTGGCCCGTCGATCTCGCGATCGGTGAGAACGGCGCGGGGTGGATGTGGCGCGAAGGTCGCCGCTTCGTGACGCGGTGGTTCGAGGACGAAGACAGCCGGCGCGCGCAGCGTCGCGCGCTCGACGCGCTTCAGCTCGAGGTCGCGCGCGACGTGCCTTCGCTGCCCCATGCGGGCGATCAGGCGCTTCGCCGGTGCGACATCGCGTGGGACGTGGGGGAGACTTGGCGGGCGCCCGAGGCGGACGTGGCCCGCGCCAGCGCGCTCATCCACGCCGCCGGAATGCGTGCGCCGTGCTCGAGCGTCCACCTCCATGCCGTGCCCGGTGGCTGGGACAAAGCGAGCGGCGCGCTCCGTGCGCTCGCCGATCGATTCGCGATGTCGAGCGCCGATGCGCGCGTGTCGTGCGCGTTCGTCGGTGACTCGGGCAACGACGCCGAGGCGTTCGGCTTCTTCGAGACCAGCGTGGGCGTCGCCAACGTGCGCGAGAACGCGGCGCGGCTCGCGACCATGCCGCGCTTCGTGACGCGCGAGGCGCGCGGACGCGGCTTCGCGGAGCTGGCCTCGCACCTGATCTCGCTCGGAGGCGCGCGATGACCGATCCGCGCGAGAAGCGCGTCTCCACGCCGCTGGTGCTCGCCGCGTCGAGCGGCATGATCGCGATCGGCTTCGTCGCGGTGATGGGCGTCCAGACCGCGGGGCGCGTGGAGAACGAAGAGGAAGAGCGCGCGCAGCTCGCCGCGCTCGTGCTCGACGATCGCACCGAGGAGGCCGTCGCCGAGAGCTACCTCGATGCCTGGCGACGTCGCGCGTGGGACGACGCGGCGCGCGTCTCGGTGGCGGACGCGCACGATGCGGCCCTCCACAAGAAGCAGCTCGATCAGGAGATGGATCCCACCGACCGTGCGATGGCGCGTGAGGTGTGGGAGCGGCTCGCGAGCGCGCCGCTCGAGGTGCAGTTCACCGGCAGCGAGGACCTCGAGGGCGGCGCCGTCGCGCTGTCGGGTGTCGCCGCCTACCAGTTCATGGGCTCGCCGTACCGTCGCGAGGTGCGCTGGGAGGTCGTGCCCGCCGAGGGCGACGAGCAACACCTCTTTCGCGTGAGGCGCATGGAGAACGGCGAGGTGCTGAGTGAGATCCCCGGCCTCTTGCGAGGTGAAGAGTGAGCGGGCACTCGCGCGACGCGCTGCGGTGGGCCACCGACGCGCACTACGAAGACGCAGAGCGCTACGACCGCACCTACCGGATGCGGCGTCACGACGTCGCGTTCTACCGAGAGATGGCGGGCGAGCACGGCAGCCCCGTGCTCGAGCTCGGCGTGGGCACGGGGCGCATCGCGCTCGCGCTCGCGCGCGATGGTCACGAGCTCGTGGGCATCGAGCGCATGCAGCCGATGCTCGCCAAGCTGCGGACGCGTCTCGCGAAGGAGCCGGCGGAGGTGCGCGAGCGGGTGGAGCTCGTGCGCGGCGACATCCGTTCCTTCCGTCTGTCGCGCCGCTTTCCGTTGGTGATCGCGCCGTTCAACGTGCTGATGCACCTCTACGCGCGTGACGAGCTCGAGCGCATGCTCGCGTGCGTGCGGGCGCACCTCGCGCCGCGCGGCGTGTTCGTGCTCGACGTGCGCATGCCGGACCTTCGATCGTTCACGCGCGATCCCGAGCGGGCCTTCAAGTGCCCGACGCTCCGCGACCCCCACGACGGCTCGCTCTGGGACACCGCGGAGATCTTCCAGTACGACGCGCAGACGCAGGTGCAGATGATCACGAGCACCTTCCGTGAGGTCGCGCCGCCGCACCGTGCGTACGTGAAGCCGCTCGCTCACCGTCAGTTCTTCCCGCAGGAGCTCGAGCTCCTCCTCCACTACAACGGCTTCGCGATCCGCGATCGATGGGGAGACTTCGAGCGAGGTCCCCAGCACGTCGACTGTGAGTCGCAGATCCTCGTGGCGCGCGCGAGCTCACGACGGGCGCGTGGAGGCGCATGACGATGCGGCGCGCCTGCCTGGCGTTCGTCCTTCTCGGCGCGTGCTCGGGCGGAGAGCCCACGACCGTCGTCGCGCCGCCGCCCGATCCCTGTGTCGCGCTCCGCGCCGAGCTCGCCGCGGTCCACGAGCGCGTCGCGTGTCGGTCGGACGCCGAGTGCGAGCTCGCGCCGGGGGTTCTTCCGCCCGGTGTGTCGAGCGCGACCTCCGACGGTGAGCGAGGCCGCTACGAGATGGGGCGTGAAGGGTTGGCGGCGCCCTGCGGCACGGCGATTCATCACGACAGTCGCGCCGCCCTCGACGACGTCCTCGGGCGGTTCAGCGCCGCCGGCTGCGGTCCGGTGTCGCGCGACGGCAGCACCGCCTGTGTCACGAGCTCGCACGGCGCCCGAGCCGTGTGCCACGACGGTTCGTGCTCGATGGGGATGTGATCGATCGCGACGTGCCCGAGGACGACGGCGCGTGGCGAGGGGTATACGAGGGCCGTGAGCCAGGATCCGGAGCTCTTGCGTCGTCTGCTGCGCGCCAAGGACCGCATGGACGCGGCCTCGCACGAGGAGTGGTCCAACGAGAAGCTCGCCCGCGTGAGCGGCGTCTCGGAGGCGCACTTCGCGCGCTCGTTCAAGGAAGCGTTCGGCGTGCCGCCACACCGCTACCTCCTCACTCGGCGCATCGAGCGCGCGAAGTCCCTCCTGCGCGACACGGAGCTGTCGACCACGGAGATCGCGTTTCGCACCGGATGGAAGAGCCTCGGCACGTTCGGTCGCACGTTCCGCGACGTCACGGGAGAGAGTCCGACGGAGCTGCGCGCGAGAGAGAGAGCCTCGCCCCAGTCTCTCGAGAGCGTGCCCGCGTGCTTTCTCCACGCAGCGCACCGCCCCGACCTCACGATCGCAGTTTCGGAGAAGCGACGTCAGGCGCTCGACGGTAGAGCCGACGACGAGGAGGTCCCATGAGCCAGGGTGTTGCGGTGGTCGGAATCTACGTGAGCGATCAGGACGAGGCGCTCGCGTTCTACACGGAGAAGCTCGGCTTCGAGGTGCACACGGACGTGAAGAACGGAACCTACCGTTGGCTGACGGTGCGCTACCCGGAGCAGTCGGTCGTGCAGCTCGGCCTCTTCGTCCCCGAGTCGCCCATGATCGATGCCGACAGCGCGCGTGCGCTCCGTGCGCTCGTGGCCAAGGGCGCGATGCCTCCGCTGGTGCTCGAGGTGAAGGACGTGCGCGCGACCTGCGCGCGCTTCGAGTCGAAGGGTGTCGAGCTCACGCAGCCGCCCGTCGAGCGCTTCGGCAGCGTGGACGCGAGCTTTCGCGATCCCTCGGGCAACGGCTGGAAGATCGTCCAGAGCCGCTGAGCGTCGCGTCCAGCGCACCGTCAGACGCCAGCGCGGCCGTTCGCGACGAGGTCGCGCACGAGATCGCCCAGAGCCTGCGTGTCGATCGGCTTCGAGACGAACGCATCGCAGCCCGCGTCGATGGCAGCGAGGCGATCGCGCTCCATCGCGTACGCGGTGACGGCGACGATCGGGACGGTGGCGTAGCGCGTGTCCGTGCGGAGCTCGCGGGTGAGCGTCAGGCCGTCCACTTCCGGGAGCTGCACGTCCATGAGGATCAGCGCGGGCAGTGCGCGCGCGAGCGCTTCGCGTGCCTCCACCGCCGACGCCGCGGTGACGACGTCCATGCCGCGCGATCGAACGACGAACGAGACGAGCTTCGTGTTGAGCGGATGATCGTCGACGACGAGGACGAGCGGTCGCGTCACGGAGTGCCGTCCTCGCCGGGCGACTTCACGCGCTCGGTCAGCTTGCGATCGAGCTGCTCGCGTATCTGCTCCACCAGCGCGTGCGCACCGCTGCCGTCCTTGGGGAGCACGCTCTGGGCGCGCTGCGCGAGCTCGCGCATCTCGCGAGAGTCGAGATCCTTCACCGTCCACACGAAGACGGGGATGGACGCCCAGCCTGCATCGGCCCGGAGCCGCTCGAGGAAGGCGAACCCGTCGAGCCCCGGCATCACGAGGTCGAGCACGATGGCGGCCGGGCGCTCGACACGCATCCGCTCGAGGGCGGTCCCGCCGTCGGGCGCGTGCACGCTGCGGAAGCCCGCGCTGGCGAGCGTCGCGGCAGCGAGCTTGGCCGAGCGCTCGTCGTCGTCGACGACGAGGATCGGGAGGTCGTCACGGGCCACGATGCCGGCGCGGCCGAGCGACGCCACGAGCGCGCGGCTCTCGAGCGGCTTCTCGAGAACGTCGTGCACCAC
The DNA here is from genome assembly GCA_017303575.1 of Deltaproteobacteria bacterium. Classification (GTDB taxonomy): domain Bacteria; phylum Myxococcota_A; class Polyangia; order Polyangiales; family Sandaracinaceae; genus JAFLCL01. Next base: position 13,901 of record JAFLCL010000145.1, on the reverse strand, counting down.
GAAGCCTCCGGTGACCTGCTCGGTCACGATCGAGACGATGATCACGGGCGTGGCGCGATGATGCGGGTGTTGCCGCAGCGCGGCGAGCACGGAGAGGCCGCTCGCGTCGGGCAGCAGCAGATCGAGCGTGATCGCATCGTAGCGGCGCGCATGGATCGCCTCGAGCGCCTGCGCGCCGGTGACGGCCGTGTCCACGGCGAAGCCGGCGGCGACGAGCGTGCCGACGAGCCGCTCCTGATCGATCGCGTCGTCTTCCACGACGAGGACGCGCGGCGCGCTCGCGAACGCGCCCTCGATACGGCGCGGCCGCGGCAGCGAGCTCGTGCCGTGCGCGCGCAGCGGGAGGATGGCGTAGAAGGTGCTGCCCTCGCCCTGCACGCTCTCGAGGCCGACCGTGCCGCCCTGCGCCTCCACGATCCGCTTCGTGAGCGCGAGGCCGAGGCCCGTGCCCGCGTGCGTCTTGCTGCGTCCGGAGTCGAGCTGCTCGAACACCGCGAAGAGGCGCCCGACGTCCGACGGCGCGATGCCCGGCCCCCGATCCCGGACCGACACGCGGAACGCCGCGGGCCCCTCGCGTCGAACGTCGACGTCGATGGTGGTGCCCTCCTCGGTGAACTTGAGCGCGTTCGAGAGGAAGTTGTAGAGCACTTGCTTGAGGCGCGCGGGATCGAGGTGGAGCTCGTCCGCGTCGGGCGCGACGTGCTCGTCGATCTGTACGCGCCGCTCACGCGAGATGGACTTCAGCACGCCCGTCACCTCCGCGAGCGTGGCCCGCATGGAGGTCGGCTCGGGGTGCAGATCGAGCTTGCCGGCCTCGACCTTGGAGAGGTCGAGCACGTCGTTGATCAAGCGCAGCAGGTGCTTGCCGCTGGCGTGGATGTCGGAGACGAACTCGCGCTGCTCCTCGCTCAGCTGTCCGACCTCGGCGCGCTCGAGGAGATCCGAGAAGCCGAGGATCGAGTTCAGCGGCGTGCGCAGCTCGTGCGACATGTTCGCGAGGAACTCGCTCTTGAGGCGGCTCGCCTCCTCGATGCGAAGGTTCTCCGCTTCGAGCTCGTCGCTGCGCTTCTTGAGCGCTGCGACCTCCTTCGTGGCGGTGAGATCGTGAATCGTCACCGCCCACGAGGGCTTGCCATCGAGGCCCGGGATCTGCGCGGCGTCGACGCGCACGGGAAACTCCGTTCCGTCTGCGCGTCGATGGTTGGCCTCCACGGTGATGCGGCCCGTTCGCCGTGCCTCTTCGCCGTGCTCGCTGCGGATGCGATCGATCTCGCCCGTGGCATAGAGATCCTGGATCCGCGCGCCGACGAAGCTCTCGGGCGGTCGTCCGTACGAGCGGCCCATGGCCTCGTTCGCGACCTCGATCACGCCCGCGTCGTCGGTGATGATCACGGCCCACGACACGCGCTCGAACACGGCGGCCCAGCGCGCCAGCGTCACGCGTCGCTCACGTGCGACGCGGTCGTCCTTGAGCACGATCACCTCCCCGGTGCGCGCGCCGTCGTGCCGCATGATCGCCGAACGGGCCGCGAGGACCGGCACTTGCTCGCTGCCACGCTCGAGGATCATCGCGTCCTCCTGCTCGAGGTTCGGGTCCTTCGAGAGCGTGAGCGCCGTCGTGACCGGCATCCCGAGCAGGCCCTCCTCGGGGATCCCCAGGAGCCGCACGCCGCTGGGGTTGAGGCGCGTGATGCGTCCGTTCTCGTCGCTGACGAGCACCGCATCCGGGATGCACTCGAGCGTGGCGGCGAGATCCTCCTCGTTCTTGCGCAGACGTTGGTCGGACGCGCGGAGGTACGCGCGGCCGAGCACCGCCATCACCGCGTCCAAGAATGCATGCATCGCCGAGAGCGCGTCGCACAGCCGAGCCGGCTCCGTGTGGAGCTCCTCGACGAGGGCCGGCACGAGCACGCGCGCCCACGTCGTGCCGATCTCGTACCAGTCCTCGAACTGGATCCCGAGCGCGCCGTACGCGCCGCCATCGCGCTGGAGTGCGTTCACGTACGGCTGCCAGTCCCCCGCCAGCGCGCGCTGCACCCGAGCCCACTGCTCGTCTCGGCGCGCCAGGCGTTGCTCCGGCGACATCCGCAGCATCCCAGCGAACTGGGGACGCGCGCCGAGCGCGCGCTCCACCGCGTCGTGTACCTGGTCGCGTACCCTCGCGTACGCCCGCCCGAAGTCCTGGGCCCCAGGCTCGTGCAGCAGCCAATCGTTGTCGCGCTCGTGCATCAGCCCCGACAGCCAGCCTAGAGAGGCGCGATCGTTCGTGTCAACGACGAGGAACGGATGCGTCCGAACGTCGGGACCTCGTCAATCGTCCACGGCGCCGCCAGGCGCAAGACCGCTCGGGACGTGCGCGTGACGAACAACCTCCTCCCGATCGTGATGATCTGGCTCGGCCTCACGTGGGCGTGGCCCGCTCGCGTGGTGCGTGTCGCGATCGACGGCGAGCGAGCGATACTCCCGAGCCGATGAGCGAAGCGCGCGAGGTGTGGCTCCTCCCCGGGATGGACGGAACGGGTCGACTCTACGCACCGCTCCTCGACGCCCTGGGAGACGACGGCCGTGCGTGTCGCGTGTTCGAGCACGGCGATGCCGCGTCCTACGACGCGCTGCTCGATCGCCTGCCGAGCCCGACCACGCCGACGGTCGTCGTGGGGGAGTCGTTCGGTGGCCCGCTGGCGATCCGCCTCGCGTCGAGGCATGCGGACCTCGTGAGGCACGTGATCCTCATCGCGTCGTTCGCGCGCGCGCCGCGGCCCTTCTTGCGGGTCGCCTCCCTCGGGGCGCGCATGCTCCCCACGCCGCCGTCGTGGGCGATCGAGCTCGCGATGCTCGGCCAAGGCGCGGACGCGGCGCTCACGCAGGCCGTGCGCGAGGCCATTCGCTCGGTGCCACCTCGGACCACGGCCGCCCGCGTCGCATCACTGGCGTCCCTCGACGTCCGAGCGACGGTCGCGTCCACGTCGACGCCCGTCACGGCGCTCGTCGCCACACTCGATCGCCTGGTGCCGCGCGCGCTCGCCGAGGAGCCAGCGCTCCTCGCGCCTCGGGGTCGCGTGATCGCGATCGAAGGACCCCACTTGCTGGCTCAAGCCCGACCTCGCGAGGTCGCCGACGTGATCCGCGATCTGGTCGATCGATGATCGGCGCATGCGCGGCGTGATCAGCGGGCGCGCGAGAGCACCGACCGCGCGACGCTGACAGCGGTAACCTTGACAGTGCAGACTGTAACGGTCATGACTGGCGCATCACGCGGCGGCGCGTAGCCCATCTCGGGCGCGAGACCGACCGGTGGCCCCCTGGGCACGAGGCAGCGCCATGCACGGAACGAACGTCGAGCCCACCACGCAGCCGATCGAGGCCGCCCACGCGGCCGACCCTGCCGAGCTCGAGCGACTGCGTCGCTTCGGCGAGGCGCTCGATGCGCTGCACGCGAAGATCAAGGCCGAGGTCGGCCCCGACGACGTTCGCCACGTCCGCCGGCTCCGCGCGGTCTCGATCGCCTGCGAGATCGTGGGGCGCGCGCTCATCCACGTATCGTTCGAGCCGGTGGGCTTTCTGATCGGCGTCGTCACCCTCTGGCTGCACAAGCAGCTCGAGGCCACCGAGATCGGCCACACCGCCCTGCACGGCGCGTACGACGGTCTGCCTGGCGCCGAGGCGTTCCAGAGCAAGACGCACCTCTGGCGCGTGCCCATCGACGAAGCGTCCTGGCGCTACGGCCACAACGTGCGGCACCACGGCGCGACCAACGTCGTCGGCCACGACGCGGACATCCACTTCGGCCCGGTGCGCCTCACGGCCGACACGCCGTACGAGCCGAAGAAGCATCGCTTCCAGACGTTGTTCGCCCTCTTCGTCCTCTTCCCGAACTTCGCGCTGACCATGAACGCGCACTTCACGGGCGTGGCCGATCTCGTGGACGACAACGGCCGTGGAGGCTTCGACTTCATCAAGGACCGCAGCGCGGCGAGCAAGCGCGAGGCGTGGACGAAGGCGCTGCGGAAGTACGTGCCGTACTACGCGTACGAGTACGGCCTGTTCCCGGCGCTCGCAGGACCCTTCTTCTGGAAGGTGCTCCTCGGCAACTGGATGTCCGAGACGATGCGCGACGTGTACTCGGCAGCGACCATCTTCTGTGGCCACGTGGGGGAGCACACCAAGAGCTATCCCGAAGGGACCAAGACGCGAAACAGAGGACAGTGGTACGCGATGCAGGCCGAGGCCTCGAACGACTACGAGGTGCCGTGGATCGTCTCGGTGCTCTGCGGCGGCCTCGACCGCCAGATCGAGCACCACCTCTTTCCCAAGCTCGCGCCCGAGCGCCTGCGTCAGATCGCCCCCGAGGTGAAGGCGCTCTGCGAGGAGCACGGCGTCGCGTACCGCACGAGCAGCTGGCCGCAGGCGTTGCTCGGCGCGTTCCGATGGATTCACGCCCTGAGCAAGGACACCCGCTCTCCTGCAGCGGCGCTGCGCCAGGTCACCGCGGCGATGGCGTGATGCTGGCGCCCACGACCGCCGCGATGGGCCCTGCCGTGATAGACGCGCAGCAGCCCATGACCGCCGAGGACGACGCGACGCTGACGATCGACGAGCTCGCTTCCGAGACCGCGGTGCCGAGCCGCACGATCCGCTTCTACCAGCAGAAGGGGCTCGTCCCCGCGCCCGTGATGAAGGGGCGCGTGGCGTTCTATGGGCCCAAGCACATCGAGCGCCTCGAGCTCGTCGCGAAGCTCCAGGATCGAGGGCTCCGGATCGATGCGATCCGCGAGCTGGTGAAGCGACTCGACGAGGGCTCGCTCGACGTCAAGGACTGGCTCGGTCTCGACGCGCAGCTCACGCAGCCGTGGGCCGAAGATCGGCCGCGCACCATGAGCGAAGACGAGCTCTGCGCGCTCTATGGCAAGAAGCGCGCGGGCCTGCTGAAGGACCTGACGCGTCACGCGAAGGTCGAGCGCAAGGGCGACACGTACCTCGTGGGCAGCCCTGCGCTCGTCGCGCTCGCGGGCAAGCTCGAGGCTGCGGGCGTCGATCTCGAGGTCTCCGCCAAGGCGAACGAGGTCCTCGCCCGCCACCTGGGCAAGGCCACCAAGGAGCTGACCGAGCTGTTCGTCTCGCACGCGAGCACCGATGGCATCGACGTCGAGCTCGGTGTGCTGATCGAGTCCCTGCGCGCGCTCGGCCCGGAGGCCGTCCGCACCATCTTCGCCCGCGAGATGGAGCGCTCCCTGCGAGAGCTCCTCGAGTCCGGCCGCGCCGCGAAGATCCCCCGCAAGAAGAAGCCCCGCGCCTAGCGCGCGAGGACGCCAGAGGGACCGAGAAAGAATCGCTCTCGGTCGCGGGATTGGTCGGGGCGCCACGCGGCGGGGTTTGCGCAGCAAACCCCTGGAGCGGGAGTGAGGAGGAGTCTTCGACGATCGAACGACGGGGAGCTCGAGGGGCCAGAGGTCCCTCGACCCAGACGAACTCAGTGCCGGCTGGCGTGGGCCTTGTCGAGCGCCTCTTGGACCATCTTGTTGTGCTCGGCGGGGTCGGCCCAGCGGCGCTGGCCGGCCTCGGGCAGGAGATGGATCGGATCGTAGTAGAGGAAGTACTGACCGGGCTTCACGCTCGGGGCCATGAACACGCTGATGCCGGTGGTGCGGTCGTAGAACTCGTAGCTGTGCACGCCGCGCTTGCCGCCCCCGCCGGGCGCGTCCACCACGAACGTCGGCGTGTTGAAGCCGGCCGTGGTCCCGCGCACCGACTTCTCGAGCATCGCGCCGGTCTCGACGGTGGTGCGCAGCTCCTCGACGCCCTTCACGAGGTCGTGCACGTAGACGTAGTAGGGCTGCACGTTCACGTAGGCGCAGCGCTTCACGAGCGTCTGCATCGCCTCGACGGTGTCGTTCACGCCGCGCTGGAGCACGCTCTGGTTGCGCACGATCACGCCCTCGCCGTGCAGGCGATCGAGCGCGCGCTTGGTGATGCCGGTGATCTCGTTCGGGTGGTTGAAGTGCGTGTGGAGGACGACCTCCTTCGCCATGGCGCGACCGCGCTTCACCACGCCGACGAGCGCGCCGAACCACTCGTCGTCGGTGAGCAGCTTCTGCGGCATGACCGCGGGGCCCTTCGTCGCGAAGCGCATGCGGCGCACGTTCGGGATGTCGAGCAGGCGGTTGCCGATCTCGCTGATCTGATCGGCGCGCAGGTTGTACGAGTCACCGCCCGAGATGACGATGTCCTCGAGCTCGGGGCGGGTCGCGATGTACGCGAACGTGCTCTCCCAGCGGTCCTTGTTGGCCTTGAGGCTGACCTTCTCGAGCTCCTCCTGCTCCACGTCGGGGCCGACCGCGTAGCTGCGGGTGCAGAAGCGGCAGTAGACGGGGCAGGTGTCGAGCGCGAGGAAGAGCGCCTTGTCGGGGTAGCGGTGCGTGAGGCCCGGCACCGGCGCGTCGCCCTGCTCGTTCAACGAGTCGAACTTCAGCTTGGGGTGATCCGACAGGATGGAGCTCGAGAGCGGCACGAACTGGCGACGCAGCGGATCTTCGTAAGGGTTCGACCAGTCGATCAGCGCGAGCAGGTACGGCGAGACGCGCACGGCCATCGGCGCCGCCTTGAAGCCCGCCTCCGCGTCCGAGATGAAGCCCGGCGAGACGATGCCCTGGAGCGCGGCGAGCAGCTTGTCGACCTTCGTGATCGACTGCTTCATCTGCCACTTGTGATCGAGGAACTCGGCCTCGGTCACGTTCGCGTACGCGGGGATGCGTCTCCAGAAGTCGCCCTCGAGCAGGTTGCGATGCGACAGCGTCGCCGGGTCGACCGGCGGCCTGACGTTCTTGACCTCTTGGAGGATGGGCAGCGATTCCATGGCGTTCTCCTGGGGAGGCGGCGAGATAGCACAGCCATCCGGGGCGCCCAACGGCCCGCCCTCCGCGGGCTGGCTGGTCTATTCTCCGTACGCGCGGCGGACCCACGCGCGGCGGACCCATGCCCTTCGGCCCCTTCCTCGGAACCAAGCTCCTCACCGCGGCGGACGACGCCCGGATCGTCGCGGCGATCGCCCGCGCGGAGAAAGGCTCGCGCGGCGAGGTCCGCGTGCACCTCGAGCGTCGGTGCCCCACGGCGGAGCCGATGGATCGTGCGCGCGACAGGTTCGCGCACCTCAACATGCACGTGACCGCGGACGCGACGGGCGTCCTGCTCTACGTCGCGCTCTCGCCGCGCGTGGCGTGCGTGTTCGCGGGCGAGGGCGTGCACGGCGCGGCGGCTGCGGGCTTCTGGGACGAGGTCGTGGATCGTGTGGGGCGCGGCTTCGCGGAGGGGCGCGCCGCGGACGGGTTGATCGACGCCATCGAACGCATCGGCGAGCTCCTGCGGCGCGTGGTGCCCGACGACGACGACGCGCGTGGCAACGAGCTGCCGGACGAAGTGAGCACCTCGTGAGCGCGCCGGAGCGCGAGCCGCGCACGATCCCGCGCGAGGACGTGGACGACGTGGTCGGTGTCGCGAGCGAGCTGGCCGAGGCCGAGGACGCACGTGTTCGCGTCGAGGACATGAAGGACATCGCGGCCGACCTCGCGATCGATCCCAAGCACGTCGAGCCGGCGATCGAGACACTCGCCTCGCGCCGCCAGGCCGAGGCGGATCGCGCAGCACGCGCGGCTGCGTCGAGGCGGACGTGGGCTGTGCGGCTGAGCGCCGTCGTCGGCTCCATCCTCGCTCTCGGCCTCGTGTGTGGTCTCTGGACACGCTCGGCGCTCGCGCCGCGGTGGGTCGAGGTGGAGCAGGCACGCTCGCAGGTCGAGACGGTGATCGATCGACGCGCGCACGTGGAGTCCCTCTGGCGCGATCGCGAGCCAGGCCTCGATCGCGACGCCGAGCTCGCGGGCGCAGAGAACCGCGTGGGCATCGAGCGGCGTCGCTACGACGAGGCCGCGGCCGCCTACAACGCGGCGGCCTCGGGCCTGCCGCACGCGGCGATGTGCGGGCTCGTCGGCGTTCCGTGTCACGCCCCACTCGCGTCCGAGATCTCCTCCTTCTCCCCTGGAGCGCCATGACCCGCGCCTCTTCCACGTTTCTCGCGTGCGCCACGATCGCGCTGTGGGCATCGCTCGCGTGCTCGTCGATCGTGCGCGCACAGCCCGCGATCACGCGGTCCGTCACGGACGAGACCGGCGTCCTGTCCGCCGACGCGGCCAGCGCGATCGAGGCACGGCTCGTCGCTCATCACGACGCGGGCCACGCGCAGATCGCGCTCCTCCTCGTGCACACGACTGGCGGCATCCCGATCACGGACTACGCGAACCGCGCCGCCGAGGCGTGGGGCGGCGGCACCCGTGGCCTCGACGACGGTGCGCTGTTCGTGCTCGCGCTCGACGATCACGAGATGCGCATCGAGGTCGGCTACGGCCTCGAAGCGACGGTCACCGACGCGGTCGCGATGCGCATCCTCGATGATCTCGTGCCGCTCCTTCGCGCGCAGCGCTTCGACGCCGCCGCGTGGACCGTGGCCGACGCGCTGCTCGCACGCACGGGCGGCGAGAGCGTGCCGGTCCCCGATGCGCTCGCAGGGCCACGCGTCGCGCCGACGGAGCTCGAGGCCGAGGACGATCCCTACGCCGAGCCGCGCGAGGATCCCGCCGCTTTCGCGGCACGGGTAGCAGCGGCCGAAGCGGCGGAGCGTGAAGCCAACGTCCACGGCGCGATCCTGCTCGCCGTCTTCGCCGCGCTCCTCGTCGGCTTCGTGGTCTTCCTCACGCGGGGATCGGGCACCACCTACGGCTCCGGTGGTGTCGGCACCGCCAAGGTGATGGGGATCGCGGTCGTCGTCGCCCTCGGGATCGCGGGCGTGGTCGCTGTGTTCGTGATGGTCGGTCCCTTCTTCGCCTTCTTCGTGATCGTCGCTGGCGTGATCGCGGTGATCGCGGTGACGGGCGGCGCCGGCGGTGGCTCGGGCGGCCGATCCGGCGGATCGCGCTGGAGCTCGGGCACGTCGCATCGAAGCCACGGCTCGTCGTCGTCCGGTGGTGGCTCCTGGTCGGGGGGCGGCGGTGGTGGCGGTGGTGGCGGTGGAAAGTCGTACGGCGGTGGCGGTGGCCACTTCGGTGGTGGAGGCGCGAGCAAGCGCTGGTGATCGGGACGGCCTGGCGGGTCGGTTTGTTGACACTCCGATCGCGCTCCGACACACCCGCTCGCGATGTCGACCGAGCCCCAAGCCGTGCAGGACCGTCTGCTCTTCGTCGTGTCTCCGCCGCGCAGCGGCTCGACGCTCGTGCAGCGCATGATCGGCTCGCACTCGAGCGTGTTCACGCACCCCGAGCCGCACCTCATCACGCCGATGGCGCACCTCGGCTTCTACGAGACGGTCGACAAGGCGCCCTACGATCACATCAACAGCGCCGAGGCGATCCGCCTCTTCGTGTCGAACCTGCCGAAGAAAGAAGACGACTACCTCGACGCGCTCCGCGCCTACGCCGACACCCTGTATGGCCGCATGCTCGAGCCCTCGGGCAAGCGCTACTTCATGGACAAGACGCCCGCGTACGCGCTGGTGCTCCCCTTCCTCACGAAGCTCTACCCGCGCGCGAAGTACGTGGTGCTCACGCGGCATCCGCTCGCGATCTTCTCGAGCTTCGCCAACAGCTTCTTCGATGGCGACTGGCACCGCGCGCACGCGTTCAACCCGCTGGTCGAGCGCTACGTGCCTGCGATCGCGACGATGCTGCGCGAGCGTCCCGTCCCGCTCTGCCACGTGAAGTACGAAGAGGTGGTCGCGGCGCCCGAGCGGCACCTCGAGCGTGTCTTCGCGTACATGGACGTGGAGAACGAGCCCGAGGCGGTGAACTACGGCGAGCGCTTCAAGGGACAGAAGGGCCCTGGCGACCCGATCACCGTGAGCCAGCACAGCCGTCCCGTGACCGACTCGCTCCACAAGTGGGCCGCGGAGCTCCGCAGCGACGAGAAGAAGCGCGCGCTCGCCGAGCAGATGATCGAGCGTCTCGACGACGCCGATCTCGAGCAGTGGGGCTGGCCTCGCGCGCGTGTGTTCGACGCGCTGCGAGAGGCGGGTGGTGTCGAGGCGCCCAAGCCCGTGCTCAACGCCTACACGGTGCAGCGCAAGGTCATGCTCGCGCTGAAGAAGGACATCCACGAGCGCCCGCACGGCAAGCTCGTCAAGCGCCTCCGCTACTACTGCGACGTGCTCCTGCGCGAGTAGTCGCGGGGGGCGAGGGCGCCCGCGAGGCCTGCCCGCGAACGGTGGTACCGTCGAGGCTCGATGCAGCGCGACGCGACATCGAGCCACGCGGAGGGCGGACACTCGGCCGGCCGGCTCGAGGCGTGGGTACACGCTTCACACCGCGTGCGCATCGCGGGCCGCGCGTACCATCCGTACTTCCTGGCGACGGATCTGGGCACGGTCGCGATCGCCGCCTTCTCTGCGTGGTTCTGCGCGTGGCGTACGGAGCTCTCGTTCCCCGCGTTCCTCGCGGCGTTCCTCGTCATGCAGGCGAGCTACTTCGCCGTACGCGCGCTCCGTGCTCGCTACCTCGGGATGACGTCGCGCTCGTTCCTCCAGGACTCGGTGCTGGTGATTCTCCCCGCGTTCGCCATCGCCAGCGTCGGGCTCGGGAACGACATCCTCGCGTCGCTCGATCTGGCCGCGCTCGATCTCGCGCTCGGCGCGACGTTCATCCGCGTCGGGTGTTTTCTCGGGGGCTGTTGTTACGGGCGCGTCGCGCGCTGGGGCGTCGCCTATCCCTCGCGCTTGCTGGTGCCCGTGCGCGGCTGCCGTACGTACACGCCCGGTGAGATGCCCGCGGGTCGGGTGATCCCGATCCAGCTCTTCGAGAGCGCCTTCAACGCGTGCGCGTTCGTCGCCCTCCTCGCGTGGTCGCGCGAGGGCGCGCCGAGCGGTCACCTCTTGCCCGGCTACCTCGGGGCCTACGGGCTGTGGCGCCTGGTGTCGGACTTCTGGCGTGCGTCCTCGGCGCGTCCGCGGCGCATGGGTCTGTCGGAGGCGCAGTGGGCCTCGCTCGTGGTCGTCGTCGTGGCTGGCGTCGTGCTCATGCGCCCGTGACGTCGGGAGCGGACTTCGTGGCCTCGCCGAAGCGCGACGCGAGCATGCGCGTGAGCAGAGGACGGGCGGGGGCGAGCCAACGACGAAACGCCACGCGGTAGTGCGTGTCGATGCGTCGGGCGCCGACGCGCTGCTTCACCTCGCCCGTTCCGGTGCCGAGGTCGACGTAGCGCCGACCCTCGCTCGCGGCGCGCTCGATCATGTCGGCGTACGACGCGAAGTACGCGCCGCTCGACTCCGACCGCGTGTAGTCGAGGCCCACGAAGCGCATGAAGAGGGTGTCGTGTGATCGCAGCTCCAAGGTGAAGCCGACGATCTCGCCCTCGACGCGCGAGACGCGGACCGATGCAGCGGCTCCGAGCTCTGCGTGGAGCGATCGGTAGAGACGCGCGTCGGCCGACATGGGCAGCGGCAGATCACCGCGTGCCCGCGCGCGCGCGAGGGTGCGATCGAACAGCACCGAGAGATGCTCCGCGATCGACGCTGGGTCCTCGATCGTCTCGAACGTGCCGCCTGCGTCGAGGAAGGTCCGCTTCGAGACGCGAACGTGCCTTCGTCGTGTGCTCGAGAGGCTCGCGAGCCATGCCTCGCTGCTCGGCGGTCCGTCGGTCCCCGCGCTCGGGAGCTCGAGCAGCCAAGTCTCGGCGAAGGGCAGGTACGCGAGCTCGCTCTTCGCGAGCGCCGAGGCACCGATCGGATCGCGCGTCGAGCCCTTCACGCAGAGCGCGTCGACGCGCAGCCCACGGTCGGCGGCGAGGACGATCGCGCGCCACGCCTCGGCGCGAGTCTCGTCGTCCACGCCGGGGGCGACGAGCACGCCCGGCCGGTTCGCGAACGGGATTTCCAGGTAGCCGACGTCGAACGCGAGCGGGGTCCAGCCCACGCGGCGAGCGCGGCGGGTGAAGCCCTCGATCACGCCGCCGGTGTAGTCCCCGATGGCGAGCTTGCGCACGACGTGGACGAACCCGATCGCGACGACGCTTCCGCTACGGCGCGCCTCGACCGTGTGCACGTCGATGCGCCCGGCATTGGCGTGCGCGGCCAAGCGTGTCCATGGGGCCGCGAGCGCTTCGAACCCGGCAGCCGAGCGCCACGTCGCGAGCTCTTGCGCGAGCGCGTCGGGCACACCGTCGTGGATGCGCGTGTCGAGAGAGGTCGTCACGGGATGCCGGGGATCCACGTCGGCGTGGCGCGCCGATAGGCCTCGTAGGAGTCGGGAAAGAAGCGCACGAGGATCGCTTCCTCTTCGGGGATACGCGCGGCGAAGAAACGCCACGCCGCGATGGCTGCGACCACCGTGGTGATCGGGTTCACGAGCACGAGCTGGCATCCGATGGCCCAGAGGAGCCAGCCGAGGTAGCCGGGGTGACGAACGAACCGGTAGATGCCGTGCGTGACGAGCGCGTGATCGTCGCTGCGCGTGGTGGCGATGAGGTGCGTGAACGCGCGCCGCGCGGTGACCATGCCGGTCTTGCGGATGAGCTCGCCGGCGACGACGAGCGCGAGGCCGACGCACGAGATCCAGGCCACCTTCATCGCGGGAAAGAACGCGTGCTCGAGGAGGTGCTCGCCGATCGCGAGCACCAGCATCGCGAGGTAGCCCGGCGACAGCAGCGCGGACTCGAGCGACAACCGATCGCGCTGCACGAGCGCGACGAACGCGATCTCCGACGCGTGGAACGCGAGCACCACGACGACGAACACCACCAGCATCCAAGGCATCGAGCCCTCGCGTGAGTCGCGGTCGGCGTGATCAGTCGAGCACGTACGGCTGCAGGCGCTTCTTGGCCTCGACCAACACCGGATGACCCGGCTCCTGCGACAGCGCGGAGTCGATCATGCGCAGCGCTGCCTTGTAGTCGCCGGCCTTCGAGGCCTGGAGCGCGCGCGCGTAGAACGCCTTCGCGGTGGGGCTCTGGATGTCGCGCGGCTGCGAGGCCTTCGCGCGCGCACCGGGCACCATCGACTTGCGGCCAGGTCGGCTGCCGCCGGTGGCGGACTTCTTCGTGGCGCCAGCGCGCGAGCTCTTCGTGCCGGTCTTGGCGCCCGCGGTCCGCGCGATCGACTGCGCGTCGGCGGTGAGCCGCAGCTCTCCGCGCGCGAGCACCACGTCGTAGGCCTTGCGCTTGGTCGGATCGACGAGGGTCTCGAGCGCCTCGCTGCCGCGACGGTAGATGCGCGTCGCGCGCTCCACCTTCTCGTGCCCGCCATCGACGTGTCGGTCGGGATGGAACTTCAGCGCGAACTTCCGGAACGCCGCACGGATCTGATCGACGCTCGCGCTCTGCTCGACTTCGAGCAACGCGTAGTAGTCGAGCTGGTCGAGACGGTCAGTCGACATCGATCAGCGACCGCCCTGGAAGAGGCCCTCTTGTCGCTGGCGCATCGCGTCGATCTCCGCGCCGTCCACGCCGCCGCGGAGCGCGATGCGGATCGCCTGCGCGCGACGCGCGTCCATGTCGGTCGCCTTCACGTCGAGGATGCCGTTCTGATCGATCATGAACGTGATCTCGATGCGCACGTCGCCGCGCTTGGCCTGACGCAGCGGTCCGATCATCAGCGCACCCAGCGACTGGTTCTCGCCGAAGCGGTTGGACTCGCCCTGACAGATCTTGAGCTCGACCTCGGTCTGACCGTCCTTGGCGGTCGCGAAGATGCGTGAGCTCTCGGTCGGGATCGGCGCGTTGCGGTGCACGATCTGCTGGCAGAAGCCGCCCGCGGTCTCGACGCCGAGCGAGAGCGGCGTGACGTCCATCAAGAGCGGCGCGGGGCGATCGGGCATCGCGACCACCGGCTGGCGTGGCGCGAGCGGCTGCGGCGGGGGCGCGGCGGGGGGAGG
>JAFLCL010000144.1 GCA_017303575.1 Deltaproteobacteria bacterium | reverse complement strand
GGCGGTGGGCTCCGCCGTCGTCGGGGGGACGGGCGCCGGCTCTTCCTCGAGCGGCGGCGCGGGCTCGCCGTCCTCCACCACCACGAAGGACACCTCGGCAGGCGGCAGCGGTGGTCGATGCGCGTCGAGGAAGGCACCGAGCACGGCGAGGCCCTCGTAGACGTTCACGTGGAGGCCACCGGAGATCACCAGCGCGAGCAGCAGCACGAGCGCGGAGGGCACGAGCGTGCGCGGCGCGCGACCTTCGGGTCGCGGCTCACCGGGCGGCTCTTGCCGACGTGTGTCGCTCACGTTCTCCGGATTCTGGCGGTTTCCGTGCGGCTCGGCCATGTCGCGCACTGCCCTACGGACGAGCGGGCCGCCCTGTTCCTTGGTGGGGAGCTTCGCCCCACGGCGGGCACACCAGCGATGTGGCGCTGTTGCGAGGTGCGTGGCGCACGCGCCATCGTGCGGGCTCGTGGACACCCGGACGCTGCTCACTCGCCTGATCGCGCCGCTCGGCGTGGGGGACGAGCTCGCGGGGCACCGCGTGGTCGAGGTGTCCGAGGCGCACGGGATGCGGCTCGTGGTGGCGCGCGGAGAGACCCGCGTCTTCCTCGACGTGGACGCCCTCGATCCGTCGTTCGCGTTCGCAGCGGCGACGGAGCGGCTCGCGATCTCGTACCGCGGGGCCGACCCTTCGCGACCGATCACCGGCCGTGACGGCCGTGCGCTCGCCGAGGCCCTCGCGTCGCGCCTCATCGTCAACGAAGCCCGTGTGCTCGAGTCGCTCGCGGAGGAGGCGAGGTCGGCCCGTACGAGCAGCGAAGGAACCGCGCGCATTCGGGAGGTGCAGGTCGCTCACGCGCTCGAGCCCGGAGGCGAGGGCGAGGCGCGCTTCGACACGATCAGTCCGTACGTCGGCTGCCTCGTGGGCTGCACGTTCTGCTACGCGCAGGAGCGCCTCCACCGCACCCGCGCGCTCTTCTCGCTGCCGACGATCGCGTGGGGCTCGTGGGTCGATGCGCGCGTGAACGTCGCGGACGTGCTGCGCGGCGAGCTCACGAGCGGGCGCGACCCTCGACCGATCAAGCTCAGCCCCATCGTCTCGGACCCGTACCACGCGATCGAGCGTCGCTTTCGGCTCACGCGCGCGGTGATCGAGGCGATTCGTGATGACGGCCGCCGCGACGCGCTCCTGCTCACGCGCAGCGCGATCGTGCGCGACGATCTGACGCTGCTCCTCGACGCGCGCGCGCACCTCGGCTTCTCGATCCCCACCGTGCGCGAGGAGATCCGTGCCTCGCTCGAGCCGCGGAGCGCGACGATCGAGGAACGCTTCGCCGTGCTGGCCGACGCGCGCGCGCTGGGAATCCCCACGTTCGCGATGATCCAGCCCGTGCTCGATGGTGACGTCGTGCCGCTGGCCGACGCGATCGCGCGGACGTGCGACTCGGCCCAACTCGACGTGCTCCGCGGGACCTACGGCGCCGCCGCCATCTTCGAGGGCCCCGCGCTCGCCGATCTCGCGCGCGCCGACGTCCAGGCCGAGCTCGTCATGACGCTGAGGGACGCGCTGATCGCGCGGGGCGTCCGAGTGTGGGATGGGGAGCTGCCCCCCGACCTCATGCACCCGCCGCGTGCGTGATCCAGCTCGCGCGTGGCCTCACGACGGCCGTACGATCACACCCCTGTGGCCCGCAGAGAAGTCGTCGCGACCGGACCGGCACGCCTCCGCGTGGGCCTGCGCGTGCTCTCCGACGGAACGCGATCACGACCGCACCTCGTCTCGCTCGGGCGGAGCGAGCGCGGCGCGTGCAACAACGGCTGCGAGCCCTGCCTGAGCGAAACCGTGGCGGACATGCGGCCGACCGCTCTCGAAGGAGCGCACGTCGTCGTGCGGGATCGCGAGCCCACGCTCGCTCGTGATCTCGCGCTTCGCGTGCGCGAGATCGCGGCGAAGAAGCCTGCGTCGATCACGCTCCTCACCAACGGGAGAATGCTGAGCCTCGCGCCCGTGGTGCCTGCGCTGACGCGCGCGGGTGTCTCACGCTTCGTCGTCAAGCTCTTCGGCCTCGAGGCGGCCGCGCACGACGCGCACACGCGAGCGCCCGGTTCGTTCGAGCAAGCGATCGCCGGCATCGCGCATGCGCGCTCGCTCGACGCGCACGTGCTCGTGACGTTCCCTCTCGTGGCAGGCCACGCGCGTCCCGAGCACCATGCGCTCGCGCGGGCGCTCACGGGCAAGGACGCGATCGAGCACCCGGAGCCCGAGGTCGAGACCCACGCGAACGAGTTCCGCTACGACGTGGTCTTCCTGCGCGAAGGCATCACCGATCCGCAGTGGGCGAGCGACAACTTCTTTCCCATGGCCCACGTGCACACAGGGCCCTTCTGCAACATCCGCTGCACGTACTGCAACGTGCACGGCGGCGACGATCCGCGGCTCTACGAGGCGAGCTACGTCGAGAGCATCCTCGACGCTGCCGCTGCGCAGGTGCTCGCGAAGAGCGATGGCCGAGGCACGCCGACGATCGACTTCATCGGTGGCGAGCCGACGGCGCACCCCGACCTTCGACGCTTCATCGCGCACGCCCGAAGGCTGGGCTTCGAGAAGATCTACGTCTGCACCAACGGCACGCTGCTCGGCCGGCCGGGCTACCTCGATGGCCTCGTGGCGGCGGGCCTCACGGGCGTGCGCTTCTCGCTGCACGATCACCGCGCCGACGTCGCGCGCTCGCTCGCCGACGTGGAGGGCCTGGGAGAGCGCTACGTCGAGATCGCGACGATGCTGCTCGCGCGCACGGATCTGCACCTCCACCTCTATCGAATCCTCCTCGCGGAGACGATGGACGCGCTGCCCGACTACCTGCGCTGGATCGCGTCGAGGAACCGCACGGGGCGGCCGCTCGACCTCACGTTCGGCATGCCGAGCATGCGCGGCCGCCTCTTCGAGAACCGGCACCTCTATCCTTCGCTCGAGGGCCTGCGTGAGCACGTTCGGGGGGCGATCGCGATCGCGAAGAGCCTCGGCGCCGAGCCACTGATCCATCACGCACCTGCGTGTCTCGTGCACGACGAGCCCTTCCGCGCGGCGTGCTTGCACGTCGTCACCACGCAGCTCGAGGCAGCCTCGGGCGCGCACGACGTGCAGAGCTTCGAGGGCGATGCGCGCTTCGGTCGCGCGTGCGATCGCTGCGCTGCCAAGGGCGCTGGCTGCCACGGTCTTCCCGCGGCCTACTGGGAGGCCGATCCCGACGCCGCCGAGCGATGGCTCACGCCCCTCGCGGCCCCCTCGTTCCCCGGAGGGTGGCGCCGGGTGTAGTCTCGCGCGGACGGAGGCTCTCCATGCGCAGCAGGTTCGTCGCGGCAGCGTCACTCGCGATCCTCGCGCACCTCACCGCGTGCGACTGCGAAGGCGGCATGATCGAGCGACGCCGCGACTCGGGGCCGGGGGCAGGCTCCGATGCAGGGCCGGTGGCGATGGTGGACATCGGCGTCTTCGCGCGACCCGACGCGCCGCTCAACATCGACACCGGACCGCCGCCCGTGGAGCCCAACCCGGAGGCATTCTGGGAGGACGATCCGCCGCCCATCCAGTGTCTCGAGGACGGCTCGATGTCGCCGCCGCCCGATCCGCCGGGCGGCACGCCCGAGTGTCCCGACGACAAGAACCGCGAGGGCTGTCGCTGCGACACGATCGGTGAGCGCGCCTCGTGCTGGCCGGGCCTTCGCGTGAACCGCAACCGCGGCATCTGCCGCGACGGCACGACAGAGTGCGTCGCGTACGACGAGTTCACCGGCGTGTGGGGACCGTGCGTGGGCGCCGTGCTGCCCGTCGAGGGCGCGCGCCTGGGACCGCAGGCGTGTCAGTGCTTCTCCGAAGGTCGATGGGCGATCGAGAACCTCTCGCCCTGCTTCGTCGACTACGGCCCGGGTCGCGGCACGTGGGCGGTCTCGACGTACGTGAGCGGCGGTGCGGCGCAGTGTCCGACGTTGCCTTCGGGCGACGAGCCTCCTGCCGAGCCGATGGCAGGCACCGTGTGGAGCGGCGACACGCTCACGGTGGATTGCGCGGGCCGCTTCGAGCTCTGTTACACGCTGCGCGCAGGAGATGCGGCCGCGCCCAGCCCGAGCGACTGCATGCTCGCGCGCGTGTGCACTGGCGACATCTGGTACCCCGAGGCAGGCGTCGCGATGCGCCTCCCGGATCTGCCGTCGTGGTCGAGCACCGACTCCGCGTGCGCCACCGCCTTCGCGACGACGGGCGGGTACGGCGAGATGAGCGTGATCGGGCTCTCGCTCGAGTGCGAGGCGATCGATGACGGCAGCGGTGGTGAGTACGTGTTCAACCGCGTCAACTACTGCCCGCTCAGCTGCGCGACCGATCCCTCGGGACCGGAGTGCGCGGGCTGCATGATGGGTGGCTCGGGCAGCTTCTGACGGGCCCTACCGAGCGTACGTGTTTCGAGTGTCAGTTCCACGGAGGCGATCATGCCGATGCGATCACGAGAGAGCGTTCGTTGGAGTGCGACGGCGGTGATCGTCTGCGCGCTGATCGGGAGCGCGATCGCTGGCTGTGATCAAGGGACTGGCGTGGGTGGGCGCCGACCCGACAGCGGGCCGGGTGGTGGAGACATCGACGCCGCCCTGATCGCCGGGGAGGACTCGGGCACAGCCGTGGTCGAAGACGACGCCGCGGTGACCGGGCCGCGCGAGAACTGCGCGAACTCCGAGGACGACACGGGCGAGGGCTATGTGGACGAGGGCTGCTCGTGCCCCAGCGTGGGTGAGTGGCAGTACTGCTGGCCCGGTGATCCGGGCCGTCGCAACGTCGGCGCGTGTCGCGACGGTGTGCAGTACTGCGCGGCCTTCGGGGAGTTCCTCTCGTGGGATCTGTGCAACGGCGCTGTGCTCCCGCGCCCCGAGATCGAGGGCAACGGCATCGACGAGGACTGCGACGGCAACGATCCGGGCGGATCGAGCTGCGGCGAGTTCGAGGACTGCGGCCCCAACGGCGCCGACGAGGACTGCGACGGCCTCGCGGACTGCGCGGATCCGGACTGCGCGATGCTCGCGGGCTGCGCGAGCAGCTGCGTGCCCACCGAGACGAGCTGCTCGGACGGCCTCGACGAGGACTGCGATGGCTTCGTCGACTGCGCCGACACCTCGTGCGGCACCGCGGAAGAGTGCGAGCCGCCGCCTCCTCCTCCGCCGGGCTGCACGCGCGAGTTCCCGTTCTTCGTCGAGATCCGCTGCACCGACATGCGCGACAACGACTGCGACACCTTCATCGACTGCGCGGACTCGGACTGTCGCTCGCCTGGCAACTGTGGCTGCGACGCGCGCGAGACGGCGTGCAGCGACGGGAACGACAACGACTGCGATGGTGACGTCGACTGCGCGGACACCGAGTGTCAGCTCTGCGTGCCTGGTCAGCGCCGCTGGTGCGACGATCCCACCTACTGCCACTGGGGCATCCAGGACTGCAACTCCGATGGCACCTGGGGCACCTGCCTCGAGACGACCGAGCGCCCCGAGGGCTGCTCGGGCTCGATCTACAGCCGCGACTGCTGCGTGGACGCGGGTCAGTGCTGCGAGAACTACCCCACCGATCGCACCTCGGTCGGCATGTGCGCGAGGATCGTGAGCTGCCTCTGATCGGGTCGCGCGCGCTGCTCCTCTGGGTGTCGTGTGCTGTGTCGGCGTGCGGTGAGCCTCCTGCCCTCGAGGAGCGCTCCCTGCGCGGCGGTGACTTCGTGTGCAGCGCGCAGACGTGCACGCAGCGTGAGCTGGCGCTGCCCGACGACGGCGACTGGGAGTGCATGGATCAGAGCGGCGTCGTCGTCTGTCGCGGCGGACATGGAGCGGCGGGTGTGCACGCGGGGCCCGCGGACGACACGTTCGTGTGCGGAACGATCGCGCGCGACGAAGAGCGACGTCGCGTGTGCGTGGACGCGCAGCCGGATCTGCCGAGCGCCGAGGGATGGGGATGTCGCTACGAGCGCGACCACGAGGGGCCGTTCGCGAACGCCGACGTGAGGCGCTGTACGCGCGACGGCGCGCCTCGCCTCGGTGCGCGCTGCGACGCGCAAATATGCCCGTCGGGGCTCGTGTGTCGTGAGGGACGCTGCGCCCTCGAGCGCGAGGGCCTGCCCGAGTGCTGGCTCGACGACGACTGCGAAGGAGGAACGACGTGCGTGCTGGCGCACTGCTCGCAGCCTTCTTGATCACGGCGTCGCTGATCGCGTGCGAGCCACCACGGCGCGAGCCAGAGGTCGTGGTCACGGTGCGCAGCGCGAGCGAGCTCGTGCCGCTGCCCTCGGTCGAGGCCTCGGCGCTGGGTGAAGGCGCCCGCGCTCTCGGGCCGCATCGCTTCGTCGTCTCGCGACGATCGCTCGCGCGATCGTTGACCCTCGAGGGCTTCTGCACCGAGGAGATCTCACGGCCCGAGGGTCCTGCGCTCGACGTCGTGCTGCGGCCTCGCGTCGAGGTGCTCGCTCCCGCGCCGGTGGGCTTCGATGCGCCGTTCACGATCGAGGTGCGACCGGGCTGTCGCGAGGCGATCGCGGGGCACGCGACGTGGGAGATCGTGCGCGCGCCCGGCGGCGAGGTCGGGACCGTGGGCCTGACCACGGAGCGGCGCGGCTTCGTCGTGCACGGTCGCACCGCCGCGTGGACTCCTCCTGTGTTGCCGCGCTGGGGGCTCGTGCCCATCTCCGCAGCCGAGGCGGGCGAGATCGTGCTGCGCATGCGCTTCGTCGAGGGCGAGAGCGCGCCGATCACGCGGGAGGTGCGGGTGCTCGCGGCCGCGCGTTCCACCGGGCTGCCTTCGATCGCGATCGGTGCGGCGGCGCTGCTGCGTGGCGGTCCGTTCGTCCTTCGCGAGAGCCCGCCCGGCGCGCATGCCGTGATCGAGCAGGCATCCGACGGGCTCGAGCGCTTCGTGCCCGACGTGGAGGGTCGTTGGCTGTTCGCCGATCGCGAGGGACGCACGCTCGCGCTGCGGAGCGGAGAGCACGCGCGCACGCCGCTCGATTGCGGCCGCAGCGAGTGCCACGCGCGAGAGACCGAGCACGCTGCCGCGAGCCCGATGACGCGCGCCTTCGTCGGTCGCGAGCGCGAGGCCTGCGCGATCGCGTGTCACACGGTCGGCGAGCCGGGCCTTCCCGACGGTGGCTTCGTGCACGAGGCCGGGCGTCTCGGATGGAGCGCGTCCACCGACGGCACGCTCACGCACGCGACACTTCCGCGATCACTGCGTCGGCTCGCGGGGGTGGGCTGCACCGCGTGCCACGGCCCTGGCGCGATCCCCGAGGCCAGCGCGCGGTGGGCGATCCTGCGCACCGACGTCTGCGCGAGCTGTCACGACGCGCCGCCTCGCTACGGGCACGTCGCGGCGTGGTCACGCTCGGCCATGTCCCAGAGCGACCACGCGAGCGAGACGCGTGAGGCGCCGTGCGCCCGGTGTCACACGACGGCGGGCTTCCTCGAGTCGATCGGCGCGCGCGCCCACACCGACGTGCCGGCCGAGGCTGGGCCGCTCGGGATCGCATGCGCCGCGTGCCATGCGCCTCACGCCGAGGCGCGCCTCGAGGTCGCGCTCGTTCGTCGTGTGCCGGTGCCCGCATCGCTCGGCGCGCTGCCCGACACGTGGACCGATCGTGGGGCGACGGTGTGCTTGACCTGTCATGCGCCGGGTGAGGAGGGGGCGACGGCGAGCAGCGCCGCGATCCTGCTCGGTGTCGGCGGGCGCACGATCGAAGGCGGTCTCTCGAACGCTGTCGAGGACGAAGCGCCGCACCGCGAGATCACGTGCACCGAGTGCCACGCGTCGGAGCCCTCGAACACGCTCGAGCGAGGCGCAGCGCACGCCTTCGCGATCGATCGCGATCGCTGCGTGCGATGCCACGACCGAGCGCTCGTCGATCGAGCATTCGCTCAAGCCGACGTCCTCGGGAGCGCAGCGCGCGCCCGTCTCGCGGACGACGGATCCGCGCCTCACCCGACCGCCCACCCCGACGATGCCACGCGCTGGAACGCGGCCTTGGTGCGCGGCGATCCGGGCGCGTGGGCGCACGCACCGGCGTACGCACGTCGTCTCCTCGGGGCGAGCTCCGAGTGATCGTTCAGGCGGGAAAGCACATGCCGAACGTGCACGAGATGAGGCACGCCGCCGCGCCGCCGCACGTGCACGAGCCCATGGAGCACGCGTCGCCCCTCATGCCGCACGCGTTGCCGCAGCCGCCGCAGTTGTTGCGATCGGTCTGCGTGCTCACGCACGTCATCCCGCCGCAGCACTCCTGGCTCGCGCCGCACGTGCGCCCACACGCGCCGCAGTTCGCGACGGTGTCCACGCGTGTGCACGTGCCGCTGCAGCACATCTGACCCGAGGGGCAGCTGCCTCCGCACGGAGCGGTGCTCACGCAGCGACCTGCCATGCACGCTTCGCCCGAGGCGCAGGCGCGCCCGCAGCTGCCGCAGCTCGTCGCGCTGGTCTGCGTGTCCACGCACGTCGTTCCACAGCAGGTCTGGGTCCCCGTGCAGGCCGCGCCCGCACCACAGCGGCACGTTCCACCGGTGCACGTCTCGCCGGTGTCGCAGGCCGGCGTGCACGTGGGCCCGCCGCACACGCCCTCCGCGCAGACCATGCCCATGGGACATCGGTTGCCGCAGCGCCCGCAGTGGTTGGGGTTGTCGTCGGTGCCGACGCAGCCACCGCTGCAGCACGCTTCGTCCGCCGAGCACGCGGGCTCGCACGTCGCCGCATCGGGCATCGTGACGAAGGGCGCATCGGGCGTCACCGGACGCGCAGCGTCGATCGACACGAACGCATCCTGTCCTGCGTCACGGGTCGGAGGCGTCGGCGGCATGCCCTGCGCGCAGCCCGCGGCAGCAAGGGCAACGCACACGACGAGCGAGCTCAGGAGCACGATCCACCGCTGCTTCATGACCACTCCGATCGCGACACCGAGCCTCAGGCTAACACGCGTGTCGTCGCGCTCGCTCGGACGCGTTGCCTACGTCAGCGCCTCCACCACGCGCCGCGCCGCGCGGCCGAGGCGCGCGCCCTGTCGGTGGTAGAGGCGCGGCTGGAACGTGTGCTCGCTCCCGCCTTCGAAGCCGAGCACACGCAGCTCGCGGCGGGCGAGCTCGCGCGCGGCGACGTGCTCGGGGATCCACCCGAAGCCGATCCCCGCCACGAGCGCGCGCTTCTTGGCCTCGAAGTCCGCCAGCGCGATCGTGCCGCGCGGCTCGATGCCCTGCGTCGGGAGCTCGAGCCGCGGGTCACCGCCGCGGACGGTCAGGAGGACGTGCGCCGCGAGGTCTTCCCGAGAGAGCGGGCGGCGCGAGCGCGCGAGCGAGTGGCCGCGGTGCGCGACCAGGAGCGCGCGGATCGGTGCGAGCCGCTTGGCGACCACGCCCTCGCGCCGCGGCGGCAGCACCGTGATCATGAGGTCGGCTTCATCGCGCTCGAACGCCTCCTCCACGCCGCCGAGGAACTCTCCGCTCACCGAGATGCGGGTCGCGGCACCTTCCTTCACCAGCGCGCCCACCGCCTCGAGCAGGGGCGCGCTCGAGACGACACCGTCGAAGACGATCCTGAGCGAGGGCTCCCAGCCCGTGCGCATCTCGAGACACGCCTCCGTGAGCGCCCGCTCGCTCGCGAGCAGCCGACGACAGTGCTCGAGCACCCGCAGGCCCGCGCTCGTGAGCTTCAGTCGGTAGCCGCTGCGATCGAGCAGATCGAGCTCGGTCTGTGCCTCGAGGCCGCGGAGCGCGTGGAGCACGGACGTGTGCGACTTGTGGAGCTCGCGCGCAGCGGCCTGGAGGGTGCCGGCGCGCGCCAGGGCGTCGAGGGTGCGCGCGTGATCGAGGGTGACGTGCATGCTCGACGCAGGATCGATCGATGTTGGCTCTGTGCACAATGATCGTGCGATCTTTGTGCTTTTCTGGTGTGCGCGCGGCGTCTACGAGATCGCTCATGGACATCCCGTACGTTCGTGGGCGGGTGGCCCTCCAGGCACACGTCGGTCTTCCCGAAGGCACCGTGGAGGAGGAGTACGCGCGCAACGGCTTCTTCGGCCGCTACGCGCACCTCTATCGGCAGAATCCGCCGGTCGGCTGGGCTCGCATCGACGGCCCGCTCCGCCCGCGCGCCTTCGACGCGCGCGAGGCGTTCGGCACGAGCGAGGACGGCGACTACCTCAGGTGGCGTCAGCCGATCCTCGAGAACGGCGACGTGCGCCTGAGCGTCGCGTGCGTCGCGCAGCCGATGCCGTACCTGTTCCGCAACGCCGACGCCGACGAGGTGCTCTTCGTGCATCACGGCTCGGGTCGGCTCGAGACCGACTTCGGTCCGCTCGCCTACGAGCCCGGCGACTACCTGCTCGTGCCTCGCGGCACGATGTTCCGCTTCGCGCCGAGCACCGCCACGCAGCTCCTCGTCGTCGAGGCGTTCTCCGAGGTGTCGTTCCCCGACCGCGGCATGCTCGGACAGCACGCGCTCTTCGACCCCGCGGTGATCAAGGTGCCTTCACCCGAGGAGCGCAGCTCGCTCGAGCCGAACGCGAAGGGCGAGTACGAGGTCTGCATCCAGCGCGAGGGTGAGATCACGCGCGTCTACTATCCGTTCCTGCCGCTCGACGTGGTGGGGTGGAAGGGGACGCTGTGCCCGATGCAGCTCAACGTCCGCGACATCCGGCCGGTGCTCTCGGATCGCTATCACCTGCCGCCGTCGGCCCACTCGACGTTCGTGATGCGCAACGCCGTCATCTGCACGTTCGCGCCACGCCCGCTCGAGAACGGCGATCCCCAGGCGCTGCGCGTGCCGTTCTACCACTCGAACATCGACTTCGACGAAGTGCTCTTCTATCACCGCGGCGAGTTCTTCAGCCGCGCGGGCGTCGGCCCCGGCACGATCACGTTCCACCCGCAGGGGATCCATCACGGTCCCCAGGCGAAGGCCACCGAGCGTGCCAAGGGCATCCTCCGCACGGAGGAAGTCGCGGTGATGCTCGACACGAAGCTGCCTCTGCGCCCCACCGCAGAGGCAGCTCGTGTCGAGAACGTCGACTACTGGAAGAGCTGGATGACCAAGTGACTCGAGGCGCTCGCTCGAGCCGCCGCACAGGCGGGAGAGGACGGCGGACGGAATGAACAACCCCCAGAACCCCACGGGCCTCGTGGGCATCGACTTCGTCGAGCTCACCTCCCCAGACCCCGACGCGCTGCATCGACTGCTGCTCGCGTTCGGCTTCTCGCGCACGATGAAGCACGCTGTGCGTGACATCGATCTCTACGAGCAGAACCAGATCGCGTTCTTGCTCAACCGCGAGGAGCGTTCGCTCGCGGGCGCGTTCCGTCGCGCGCACGGCCCCTCGATCAGCTCGATGGGCTGGCGGTTCGTCTCGCCGCTGGCCGCGCTCGCGGTCGCGACCCAGCGAGGCGCGTTCGCCTGCTCGTCCGGGGACCTGATCACCCGCGACGGTGCCGTCGTCCCTGCGATCTGGGGCATCGGCGGGATGGCCCTCTACTTCGTGGACGCGGACACCAGCGCCTCGCGGTGGGAGGCGCGCGGCTTCGTCCCGCACCCGTTCTCCGTGACCGTCGCCGAGAAGGGGTTCTTGGCCATCGATCACCTCACGAACAACGTGGAGAAGGGCACGCTGCAGAAGTGGGCCAGCTTCTACCGGGACATCTTCGGCTTCACGGAGGTCCGCTACTTCGACATCAAGGGCGTCAAGACCGGCCTCGTGTCGTTCGCGCTGCGCTCGCCCGACGGCTCGTTCTGCATCCCCATCAACGAAGGCACGGACGCGAGGAGCCAGATCGACGAGTACCTCGCGGAGTACAAGGGCCCGGGCGTTCAACACCTCGCGTTCCTCACCCGCGACATCCTCGCGTCGCTGCGCTCGCTCGAGGGCAGCGACATCGAGACCCTCGACATCGACTCCGACTACTACCGCACCGTCTTCGATCGCGTGCCGAACGTGAAGGAGGACCGGCAGGAGATCGAGCGCCTGCAGGTCCTCGTCGACGGCGACGACGAGGGCTACCTCCTCCAGATCTTCACGAAGAACCTCATCGGACCGATCTTCGTCGAGATCATCCAGCGGGAGAACCACCTGAGCTTCGGCGAGGGAAATTTCGGCGCGCTGTTCCGCTCCATCGAGCGCGATCAGGAGAAGCGCGGCTACCTCGACGCGCGCCCCTGACGCGAGGCGAAATCAGCCGCCCGCATCGTCGGAGCTGGGCGCGTCGGCGCCGAGGGAGACGTCTTCGAGCGGGCCCGCATCGAGATCGACGTTCGCGTCGGGCACGTCCGCTCCGGAGTCGAGGGCCTCGAACGTCTGGCGCAGCTGCTCGTCCACGAACTCCGAGCCGAACTGCATGGTCCACCGGATCTCGAGGCCGCGCGTGAGGATCGCGTGCACGTCGTTCGAGAAGCCCTCGCCCACGAGATCACGGAAGGTGTTGGTGGGGTCGAAGTAGAGGGCGCCCTCGATCTGGTAGCGCTCTCGAAGCTCTTCACAGATCGTCTGGTTCGGGAGGTTGAGCTCGTCGTCGGCGGTGATGATCGCGATGCCCGTGAAGCGGTCGCCGTACATCGACTCGTAGCGGCTGTTGATCTCGTCGAACTCGCCGTCGGCGAAGCGTCGGCAGGGGCTGCACCACTCGGCGAGCTCCCACAGCCACACCACGTCCGTCTCGCAGAGAGAGTGCAGCTGCACCGGCGTGCCTGCGCAGTCGTAGAGCGTGATGTCGCCGATGCGATCGCCGACGTTGGGACCGAAAGGTCCCGGCGGCGGGCACGTCGGCGGCGGTCCCGCGTCGGGTACGAACGCATCGAGGGCCGCGTCGCGCGTCATGCGAAACGCGTCGGGGGACTCGGCGATGGGCGTCTGCTCGCAGCCGAGCGCGCCGAGGGCGGCGAAGGCGAACGTGGAGCACGCGAAGGACATCTCGCGTCTGGACATGCGGCGAGGGTACCAGACCTGCGACGATGGGCCGGATGTCCACGTCGCGACACGGCCGCGAGGTGCTCCGAGGCGCGATCGCCTTGGCGTGGCTGTGGCTCGCGGCCTGTGAGCCCACCGTAGAGGCTCGAGACGCCACGTCGCGCGACGCGACGACGCAGGCCGACGCGGAGACGACGTGCGTCGCGAGCGAGGTGGCGAGCGTGCTCGGTCGGGTGATCGACGAGCGCGGATCCCCGATCGCGTCGGCGCGCCCTCAGCTCTGCCTGCGCCTCGCGATCGACGGTCGTCTCGTGTGCCTCGAGCCGCCGTTCACCGATGACGTCGGACGATTCGTCCTCGAGGTGCCGAGCGAGCTCCGCTGCGTCGATCGGGGCGTGATGCGTGTGCTCGTGAGCGGCGGTCCCTACGCGACGAGCTACTGCCCCGTCGATCCCACGCGCGCGGTCGACGGAACGCTCGGCCTGGAGTCGCCCATCGAGCTCACCGCGGTGGCGCGCGTTCCCCTGCCACCGCGCGGGGATCCTGCCGTGTCGCGTGAGGTCATGCTCGGCGACGTGCTCGCTGTCGAGGTCGTCCCCGATCGACTCGGGAGCGAGAGCGACTACGCGCGCTTGGGCGCAGCTCGCGTCGTGCCCGAGCGATCGTGCGTGCCCGAGGCGCGCGCGCTCGATGGGTTGATCGCCACGACGCCCGAGGGCCGTGTGGACGGTGCGTTTCGTGTGCTCGCGAGCGGCCTCGCCGAAGGGACGCGCGTGGAGCTCTTCGTGATCGGTGGGCTCGACACGCGCCTGCCCGATGGCTCGATCGTCGAAGAGGGCTCCCTCGCGCGGCTGGGTGAGGGACGTGTCGATGTCGACGGAACGATCACACCCGAGCCGACCGTGCTGTTGCCACAGCTCGGCTGGCTCGGGTGGTCGGTGCGTTAGCGGCGCGAGCGCCGCGAGGCGATCAAGGTCCGGTGAGGGCCACGTCGAGCGTGAACGGACCGCCCGTCGAGGTGGACGAGAACGTGTCGATCACGATGAAGATGTCCTCGGCGACGAGGCTGGTGTTGGTGTAGGTCACGTTGTTCACCGTGGATGCGGTGCCCGTGTCGTCGCCGTCGAGGCAGACGCGCGGGACGAGACCGCACGCTGCCTCGAGGCTGATCGAGGGATCGAACGTGCCGAGCCCCGTGGTGACCGAAGCCGACAGCGTCTGCCCCGCGCCCACGCTCACCACGTACACGCGATCGAGGCCCGAGGTGCCAGCGCAGTCGGTGCCCCCGCCGTAGTCGTTGCGCATGCCGACCAACGTGCCCGACGTCGCACCCGCCGCGATGCGCTGCGCGCTCGGACACACGTCACCCGCAGGCGGCGTCGTGAGCGTGACGGTGAGCGCGAACGTCCCGCCGCTGCTCGCGGAGCTGCTGCCGACGATCGCGTACACCGTGCTCGGTGCGCCGGTTCCGTTGACCCACTCGACGACGTCAGCGGTCGTCGCTGTCGAGGAGTCCGCGCCGTCGAGGCACACGCGGGGCGAGCCTCCGCACGTCGCGGCGGGGCCTGCCACGAGGTTCAGCGACGCGTTGAACCCCGCCATACCGGTCGCGGACACCTCGAGGCGATCGCCCGCAGGCACGGTGATGGCGTAGGCCACGTCGCCGCCGCTCACGCCCGTGCAGCCGGTGCCCGCGCCGTAGTCGTTCGTCGCGCCGAGCGTGGAGCCCATCGTCATGCCAGCGCCGATCGTGGGCGCGGTTCCGCAGGTGTCGTTCGTGGGCGGCGCGAGGAACGCCACCGTGAGCTCGAACGCGCCGCCGGTGCCCGTGCTGCTGTAGTGATCGACGACGGCGTAGATCCGCACGACGTCGCTCGTGGTGTTGCTGTACTCGACGGTGTTGATCGTGGAAGCACCGCCGCTGTCGTCTCCGTCGAGACACACGCGGGGCGAGCCGCCGCACGCAGCATCGACGAGGCTGATGGAGGGATCGAAGCCGCCCACGCCCTCGACGCTCACGAGCGCGAATCGACCGGCCGGCACATCGATCGCGTACACGACGTCGCCCGCGGCCGCGCCCGCGCAGTTGGTGCCAGAGCCGTAGTCGTTGGCCGCGCCGATCGTCGAGCCCATCAGCGTGCCCTCGGGCGCGGGGAGCGCCGTGGCGCACGTCTCGTTCACGGCGGGTGCCGTGAGATCGATCGTCAGCTCGAACGGGCCACCGAGCGAGGTCGTGCTGTACGTCTCGACGACGGCGTAGACACGCTGCGTCGCGCCCGTCGTGTTGCGGTACTCCGCTGTGTTGATCGTCGAGGCACCGCCGCTGTCGTCGCCGTCGAGGCACGTGCGCGTGCTGCCGCCGCAGGCAGCATCGACGAGGTTGATCGACGGATCGAAGGTGCCATCACCGCTCTCGACGCTCGCGCGCACGAAGTTCCCCGCCGGCACGTCGATCGCGTAGACGACGTCCACGCCCGCGGCGCCGGCGCAGTTGGTCCCCGCCCCGTAGTCGTTCACGGCCCCGAGCGAGCTGCCCGTGACGACCCCGGCCCCCACCACGGTCGCGGTGCCACACGTGTCGTTGGCGGGCCGCATCAGGCTCGCGTCGTTGCCGGCGTCTCCGGTGGCCATGGGGCCGGTGTCCGTCGTCGCCATCATCGCAGCATCGAGGCCGGCGTCGGTCGTCCCCATCATCATGCCGGTGTCGGACACTCCGACATCGCCGAGCATCGGGCCGGTGTCGGGCATGAAGGCGTCCACGGGAGGCCGGAACGCGTCGTTGAAGGGCGCATCCAAGGGGCCCGCGTCGCTTCCCTCGAAGAAGGCATCGGGGACGCGCGCGGGCCCAGAGCCACACGCGGTGGTGAGGGTCGCCGCGAGGGCGAGCAGAGAGATCGGAGCGCGCATGGGATCCTCGTCGTGGGCCGACGAGACCGTCTCGTCGGCGAAGGCCCTCGACCTAGCGAGACCTGCGCCAACGCGCGCTGCCCACTCGGGCGAGGCCCGTCCTCACGAGCCGTGGACGCCGATGCCCTCGTACAGGAAGCCCTGCTTCCTGAGGCCGTAGCCCGACCAGATGTTGCGGCCGTCGAGGAGCACCGCGCGGCGCATCGAGCCCTTGAGGCGCTCGAAGTCTGGGTTCTGGTAGGGACGCCACTCGGTGACGAGCACGAGCGCGTCGGCGTTGGCGGCGGCTGCGTACGGATCGTCGACGAGCTCCACGCGATCGCCGTAGAGGGCGCGCGCGTTCGCGTGCGCTTCGGGATCGTGGGCCGCGACCTTCGCGCCCTCTGCGAGCAGCGAGTCGATGAGCGCGAGCGCGGGTGACTCCCGCAGATCGTCGGTGCGCGGCTTGAACGCGATGCCCCAGACAGCGATGCGCTTGCCGCGAAGGTCACCGTCGAAGAGCGCGCGTAGCTTGCGGAAGAGCACGCCCTTGTGACGACGGTTGATCTGATCGGTCGCCACGGCGAGCTCGAGCTCGACCCCGTGATCGCGCCCGGTGTGGATGAGCGCGGACACGTCCTTGGGGAAGCACGAGCCGCCGTAGCCGGGGCCCGCGTAGAGGAACTTCGGACCGATGCGCGCGTCGCTGCCCACACCGTGACGCACGTGATGCACGTCGGCGCCGACCTTCTCGCAGAGCACCGAGATCTCGTTCATGAACGAGATGCGCATCGCGAGCATGGTGTTGGCGACGTACTTCGTGAGCTCCGCCGAGGCCGGATCCATCCACACGATCCGATCCTGATCGAGGTTCAGCGGGTGGTAGAGGCGCGCCATCAGATCGCGCGCGAAGGCGTCTTCGGGCGCGACGCCCACGACGATGCGATCGGGCCGCATGAAGTCGCCGATCGCGTCCCCCTCCTTCAAGAACTCGGGGTTCGAGACGGCGTGCACCGTGTGCTTGGCGCCCTCGACGAGACGGCGCACGCGCGCGTTGGTGCCGACCGGCACCGTGCTCTTCATGACGAGCACGCACTCGCGGGTCGCGCTCTTGGCGACCTCGAGCGCGACAGCGTCGACGGCCGAGAGATCGGCCGCTCCATCCGCCCGCATCGGCGTGCCGACCGCGCAGAAGACGATGTGCGCCTGCGCGATCGAGCCGGCGACGTCGTTCGAGAACGAGAGACGTCCTGCGGCGACGTTGCGCGCGACCATCGAGTCGAGGCCCGGTTCGAAGATGGGGATCTCGCCGCGCTGCAGGCGCTCGATCTTCGACTTGTCGATGTCGGCACAGATGACGTCGTGCCCCGTCTCCGAGAAGCCGGCCCCGCTCACGAGGCCCACGTAGCCGGAACCAATCATGACGATCTTCACAACGACTCCTTCTGCGTGCGGCTGTCGTACGGACGGCTCTCGCGCGGCGGACCCTGCGCGATCACCTTCCCCCCCTCGGCGATGAGGGCTCGGAAGTAGGCGATGGTGCGTTCGAGGCCCGTGCGCAGGGGCACGGTGTGCTCGAACCCGAGGCGCGTGCGGGCGCGGGTCAGGTCGGGACGTCGCTGCATCGGATCGTCCGCCGGACGCTCGCGCAACTCGATCTGTGATCGCGACGCGGTGAGCTCGAGCACCAGATCGGCGAGCTCTCGCATCGTGAACTCGCCGTCGTTGCCGAGGTTGACGGGGCCGTGCTCGTCCGCGTGATCCATCAGCGCGAGGAAGCCCGTGAGGAGATCGTCGACGTAGCAGAACGACCGCGTCTGGAGGCCGTCGCCGAACATCGTGATCGGCTTGCCCGCGAGCGCTTGCACGATGAAGTTCGACACCACGCGGCCGTCGTTCGGATCCATGCGTGGCCCGTACGTGTTGAAGATGCGCACGAGGCGCGCATCGACGCCGTGCTGGCGTCGGAAGTCCATGCAGAGGCTCTCCGCGACGCGCTTGCCCTCGTCGTAACAAGCGCGTGGGCCGAGCGTGTTCACGGCGCCGCGGTAGCTCTCGCGCTGCGGGTGCTCCTCGGGATCGCCGTACACCTCGCTGGTCGAGGCCTGGAGCAGTCGCGCCCCGTCTTCCTTCGCGCGCTCGAGCGCGTGGAGCGTGCCGAGGAAGCTGATCTTCGTCGTGTAGATCGGGTCGCGCTGGTACGCGGGTGGGCTCGCGGGACAGGCGAGATGGAAGATGCGATCGAAGCGCCCCGACATCGCGCCCTGCCGGGGCAGGGGCGCTGTCACGTCGTGCTCGACGAGCGTGAACCGGGGCCGGTCGGCGAGGTGCGCGAGGTTCTCGCGACGTCCCGTGTAGAAGTTGTCGAGCGCGACGACCTCGTCCCCCCGCGCGAGCAGACGGTCGACGAGATGGGAGCCGAGGAAACCGGCACCGCCTGTGACCAGGGAACGCGTCATGGGAGGCGGGGTCTAGCACAGGCCGGCGAGGCCGATGTCGCGACGTGGGAGGGGCGCATGGAGTAGGGTGACGGCGATGCGAGCGATGGTGTTCGGTGCCGGGCTCGGCACGCGCCTGAGACCGTTGACGGAGCTGTTGCCGAAGCCCGTCGTTCCATTCTTCGGCCGACCGCTGGCGGGCTGGACGGTCGAGCACCTGACGCGGGCAGGGGCCACCAGCGTCGTGATCAACACGCACCATCTGGCGGAGCGTGTCGAGGCGGCGCTCCGCGATCATGCCGACGCAACGAACGGCCCCCCGCTCGTGTTCTCGCGGGAGCCCCAGCTGCTCGGGACCGGCGGCGGCCTCCGTCGTGCGTGGGAGATCGACGAGTCGCTGCGCGGCGCGATGGACGAGGACGAGGTCCTCGTCGCTGTGAACGGCGACATCCTCTTCGCGCCCGACGTCCGAGCGATCGTGTCCGAGCATCGTGCGCGAGGCGCCGACGCGACGCTCGTCCTGCGGCGCATCGAGGATCCGTTCGCGCTGGGCGCGATCGAGATCACGCCGCACGACGGTCGGGTGGTCGCCATGCTCGCGAAAGAGCGCACGCACCTCGAGGGCGTCGCGGCGATGTTCACCGGGATGCACGTGCTCTCGCGACGCGCGCTCACGCGACTGCCCGCGAGCGGCTGCGTGATCCGCGAGGGCTACCGGCGCTGGCTCGCCGAGGGCCTGACGATCTGCGGCTCGATCACCGACGCGCCGTGGCTCGATCTCGGGACACCGCGCGTGTACCGCGACGCGCACCTCGACGTGCTCGCGGGTCGTCGCGGCCTCTCTGGTGTCGCCCCGGGTGTGCGCTGGCTGGGTGACGGCGCACGGATCGAGGACGGCGCGCGCATCCTCGACTCGGTGATCGGCGTGGGCGCGCGGGTGGGCGCGGTGGAGGTCACGCGCAGCGTCGTGTGGCCGGGCGCCGTCGTCGACGCGGACGTTCGCGACGCGATCGCGCTGCCCGATGGTCGACGCGTGCCGGTCTGACGAGACCGGATCAGGCCGGGATCAACCCCGGCCCATCCACTTGGCGCAGACGACGGTCACGTTGTCCGGGCCGCCGTTGGCGTTGGCGCGCTCGATCAGCCGCGAGGCCTGGAGCTTCAGATCGGGTGTCGAGGAGGCGATCTCGAGGATCTCCGCGTCGGTCACCGGTCCGGAGAGGCCGTCCGAGCAGAGCAGGTACACGTCGCCGACCTGCGGCGCATCGAGGCGCGTGTCGACCTTGACGGTGTCCTTCATCCCGAGTGCGCGCACGATGACGTTCTTGTGCGGGAAGTTCGCGATCTCTTCCTCGCTCAGGCGCTTCATCTTGATGTAGTCGTTGAGGAGCGAGTGGTCCTCGGTGAGCTGCTCGAGGTGACCGCCCCGCAGGCGGTACACACGCGAGTCACCCACGTGCGCGACGAGCACGCCCTCGTCGATGATGAGGATGGCCACCATCGTGGTGCCCATGCCGCGGAGCTTGGGCTCACGCTGCTGGTGCTCGTGGATCCGCAAGTTCGCGAGCTTGATGCCCGTGATCAGGCGGTTCTCCTCGTAGCCCCGCGACTTGTCCATCTTGTACGGCCAGGTCGCTTCTGGATCCTGGGCCGTCGACAGAAAGAAGTCGCGGAGGGTCTCGATCGCGAGCTTGCTCGCGACCTCACCCGAGGCATGCCCTCCCATCCCGTCGGCGACGAGGAACAGCTTCTCGTCTTCGAGCAGGTCGAAGTTGTCCTCGTTGTGGGTGCGCTTCATGCCGACGTTTGTCTCGCCGGCAACAAGCACGCGGGCACTCGACGCCACTCGGGAACCTCCAGAGTCGGACGCAGGCTAACAACATCGTGCGCGCGCTGACAACACCCAAGCGCGCGTCGAGCCGGTCGGGTTCGACCTTGCCTGCTCAGGATGGCTTGGACACTCGTTCGCCCGAGTGGGCATGACCGCCGGGAGCGACGGCGCGGGCCGTCGGTCGTCGTGCGGATTCGCGTGCGCGAGCGCGCGCGGGGATTCCATAACGGGCGATGCAATACACCGCGCGGAAGGCGTCCTTGAGGCCGATCTTCTTACCCTCGGCGTACGTGCGGCCGTGGTAGCTGATCGGGACTTCGTACACGCGGACGCCGAGGCCGGCGATCTTCGCGGTCATCTCGGGCTCGATGCCGAAGCGGTTCTCCTCGAGCGTGATCTGATCGAGCACGTCGCGGCGGAAGACCTTGTAACAGGTCTCCATGTCCGTGAGGTTCAGGTCCGTCACCATGTTCGAGAGCATGGTGAGGAGCTGGTTGCCCACCGAGTGCCAGTAGTAGAGCACGCGGTGCGTGCCGCCCGCGAAGCGCGTTCCGAACACGACGTCGGCGCGATCCTGGAGGAGCGGCTCGAGCAGTGACGGGTAGTCGCGCGGGTCGTACTCGAGGTCGGCATCCTGCACGAGCACGAAGCGGCCGCGTGCTTCACGGAAGCCAGTGCGCAGGGCCGCGCCCTTTCCCTGGTTGCGACCGTGGAGGACGATCCGAACGCGCGGATCGAGCGCCGGGCCCTGCGTGAGGAGGTCACGCGTGCCGTCGGTGCTGCCGTCGTCGACGACGACGAGCTCGAGCGGCTCGACGCCGCACGCGAGCACCTGCTCGATCGCGAGGTGGATGGTGGCGCGCTCGTTGAAGCAAGGCACGACCACCGACAGGAGGGGCATCTCGTGGGCCATCGGAGGTCGCTGTGTAGCACGATCCCGCGCTGGCTCCTCCAGGCCGAGCGCGTCGGCCCGCGCGATTGCCCCCTGCGAGGGCGACGTGATAGCGCCGGGGCATGAGCGAGCTGCACGATGACGTGGAGAGCGAGCTCGCGAGCCTCGCCGCCGAGGTCGCGGAGCTGCTGCGCTTCGAGCACGACGCGGGCGCGATCGGGGTGCTCGAAGTCACGACGGCCGCGTTCGTGCGCGCGCCCGCCCAGTTTCCGGTCCCGTCGCAGGCCCAGTCGCCCGCGCGTCCGAGCCCGTCCGCCACGCGCCCTGCACCGGTC
>JAFLCL010000143.1 GCA_017303575.1 Deltaproteobacteria bacterium | reverse complement strand
CGCCATCAGGCCGCTGCCGACGCGGTGGAGGGTGACGCCGTCCGCGCGCCCGGCCGGCGCGTCGAGCTCCACCGACCCGAGCGAGAGCGAGCTCGCCTCCGCACCCTCCTCGACGCGCGCCTCCACCGCGCCGTCACGCGCCGCGCCCATGTCGTAGGCCGACGCCGTCCTCGGCGCGGCTCGCTGGGCTCGGTTGGCCGACATGCCGGGCGGCGTCTCGGTGTCCTGCGCGCAGACCACGGACGGGCCCAGCGCCACGCAGAGAGAGAAGAGGAGAGCGGCGGGGAGTGCGAGGCGGGTCATGACCCAGTGGCTCAGCACGGCCCGTGCCGGCCCAAACGCTACATCGTGGCACAACAGCTGTGCCGCGTGCAGGCCGCGCAGGTGGGTGGGTCCCGTCGAGCGAATGCGCTACAACCGGCGCCATCCTTCGCCGCTTCGGCTCGACGGCGAGGATCACGCGGAGCGCCAGGCGCCCGCTGGGGAGGTTCGATGCGATCGCTTGCTTGGTTCGGCTGGTTGACGCTGTGTGCGTCGCTCTTCGTCGCGGTTCCCGTGGAGGCTCAGCGCGGCGCGCGTCCTTCGCGGCAGGCGATCGAGCAGGCGCGCACGCGGATGGAGCAAGGGCAGGCGTACTTCCTCCAGGGACGCTTCGCCGAGGCGGCCTCGGAGTTCGAGGCCGCGTACGGGATCCATCCCTTCTCCGCGTTCCTCTTCAACGCGGGCGTGGCCTACGAGACGGGCGGCGACCTGCCGCACGCCGTCGACTACTTCGTGCGGTACGTGGGCGTCGAGACCAACGCGTCCGAGCGCGCCGAGGTGGAGACGCGGATCGCCGCGCTGCGTGCACGCATTCAGGAGCGTGACGAGCGCCTCGCCCGCGAGCGTGCCGAACGAGACGCGGCCATCGCTGCAGGTCAGACCCCGCCGCCGGTCACCACCGAGACGCAGCCCGAGGCCGTCGCGCCGACAGCGCAGGTCGTCGATCAGCTGCTGTCGCTCGTGGCCGTCGAGACCGAGCCGGAAGGCGCGACGGTCACCATCTCCAACGCCGGCGGCGCGGTCGCGTCGGGCCCCGCCCCGCTCGCGCAGACGCTCGAACATGGCGCCTACCACATCGTGATCGAGCACCCGGACTACAACCGCTTCGAGCGTGACTTCGAGGTGCAACCGGGCGTGCTCAATCGCCTCTTCCTCAACCTCAGCCAGGGCGAGTTCCTCGGCTACGTGCGCGTGGTGTCCGATCCGCCGGGCGCGGGTGTGATCGTCGACGATCGCGAGGCCGGCTCGCGCGGACAGACGCCGTTCGAGGGACCGCTCCAGACCGGCCATCACCGCGTGTGGATCGAGCGCGAGGGCTACCAGCC
The DNA here is from genome assembly GCA_017303575.1 of Deltaproteobacteria bacterium. GTDB lineage: Bacteria > Myxococcota_A > Polyangia > Polyangiales > Sandaracinaceae > JAFLCL01. Next base: position 19,974 of record JAFLCL010000143.1, on the reverse strand, counting down.
GGTGGAGCGCGAGTTCGACATCGCCGTCGGTGACGAGGTGCGCCTCGACGTGACGCTCGAGCGCGTGAGCTACGGACGGCTTCGCGTGGTGGGCAACCTGCGCGGTTCGCGGATCCTCGTGGACGGCGTCCAGGTGGGCGCGATCCCGTGGGAAGGACAGGTCGAGGGCGGCACCCACGTGCTGCGCGTCGAGCACGACAACATGAAGGCGTGGGAGAGCACGGTCGAAGTGTCGCGCGGTCAGCTGCGGCCCATCCGCGTGCGTCTTCGTCCCGCGCCGGGCCGCGGTGGCGCCATCGCCGCGGGCGTGATCGGCGGCCTCCTCCTCGGAGGCGGCATCGGCATGTCGGTGTACGTGAGCGACCTCTACGGCTCGCTCTCGCGTGAGCGGGACGCGGGCACGCTGCAGGCCGACGACGATCGGCTCGATCTCGGCTTCTGGTTCTCCATCGGGCAGTTCGTCGCGTACGGCGCCGGCGGCATCTGCGCCGCGCTCTCGCTCTTCTATGCGCTCTACGACGACCTGCCGCCTTCCGAAGGTACGGTGCTCGACGCACGCGACTGGGCGCTCCTGCCCATGTTCTCGCCCAACGGCGACGTGTTCGGTCTCTCGCTCTCGGGGGTGATGTGATGCGCACGATTCACTCGAAGCTCGCCTGCCGCTCGGTGCGCGTGGGTGTCGTCGGGGCGCTGAGCGTCGCGACCGCGGGCGTCGGCGGCTGCGTGACGTGGGACGACTTCTCCGCGCTCGAGGACGAAGCCTCGGTGAGCCGTGTGCTCGTCCAGGGCGAGGGCGGTCCTCGCTTCGGCGACGTGCTCTTCGGCTACGAGGTGCCCGTGCAGCGCAACACGTTCGTGCGCGGCACCCGCCTCTACGTGGGCGGCGAGTCGCGGCCCTCCGAGACGCCCGCGAGCTATGCCGTCTTCCGCATCTGGGACGAGGTCCGACCCGACCCGACCAGCGCCGAGCTCGACACCACGCTCGAGCTCGATCGCGGCGACAGCGCCGAGGTCGCGCCCGGCTTCCGCGGCTGTCACGGCGAGGATCGCGAGTCGGGCAGCACGATCGTCAACTGCGGCTCGGGTCGGCGCACGGGCATCGGCTTCCCGTACATGCACACCTCCACCGGCACCGACTGGGTCGGCTGCGTCGCGGTGACCGCCGGCCTCTTCAGCGGTGCAGGCGAGCGCCTCCAGGTGCGGTGCGAGTCGATCGGGGCGCAGATGTCCTTGATGCTCCCGCTCGAGCCCGCGCTCGGCTTCGGCGCGTCCGCGGCGGGCATGCCGATCGAGCACCCGTTCGGTGTCGGCATCTTCGGCGCGCCCCAGGCCGATGGCACCGGCGCCATCTTCCGTCTTCGTCACCTCGTCGATCAGCAGACGGGCCTCGGCATGGGCCAGCCCGAGGGCGGCTCGCGGCGCGGCCTCATCCCGATCACCGGCCTCGACCTCGACGCGGGCGCGCAGCTCGGCCGCACCGTCGCGCTGGGCATCGATCGCACGGGCAGCGAGCCGGTGGTCCGCATCGCGGCCACGTTCGGCACCGACACGCGTCGCGTCGTCGTCGCCGACATCACGGCGGCGGACGGCACCAGCGTGAGCGCGCAGGTGGTGGGCTGTCTCGCGGGCAACGCCGACGACGTCGGCTTCGGCGACGCGCTCGCGTTCGGCGACTTCGACGGCGATGGCCACCCCGATCTCGCTGTCGGCTCGCAGGAGATCGGCGCGTCGGCGCTTCCGGTGGACCGCCCCGTCTACGTCTTCGACGGCGAGGACTTCGGTGGCTCGACGTGCAGCCTCACGACGGCCTCGAGCGCCTCCGCAGCGGCCGAGCTCGTGTGCCTCAACAGCGCGCGCAACACCCCCGTGAGCTGCGAGAGCAGCCGCTTCGGCCAGGCCATCGCCGCGGGCGACTTCGACGGTGACGGACGCGACGATCTCGCCGTCGGCGCGCCCGGCGCGAGCCCCGGTCGCGACAGCGCGGGCATCGTGCAGACGATCGCGGGCGAGGCCACGCTCGGCACCATGGGCGCGAGCGAGATGCGCCGCGGCACCCTCTTCCTGGCGTCGTCGGTGGAGTCTGCGGCGTTCGGCTCGGCGGTCGCCGCGATCCCCGCGCCCTTCGGTCGATCCGAGATCGCGGCCTCGCAGTCCGCCCCTGCCTCGACGCACATCTTCTACTGCTCGGATCTCACCGGCGACACGCCGGGCACCGTCATGCCGCCGGACGACTCGCTGATCGTGCGCGGCTGCGGCATCGCGCCCTTCGATCAGACGGCGACGATGCTCGACCCGGACACCGTCCCCGACGGTTCGTGACATCTTCGGGCGCCGGGACGCGCCCGACAGGTCATCCTCCACCGACATGCGCAAACAGATCCTGCTCGCCGAAGACGAGGTGAACCTGCGTCGCGTCCTCGGCGCGCAGCTCGCGCGCGACGGCTACGACGTGAAGACCGCCGTCGACGGCCAGGAGGCGATCGAGCACCTCGCCGCCGGCCACGTCGACATCGTGATCAGCGATCTGCGTATGCCGCGCGTGGACGGGCTCACGCTGCTCAAGCACGTCGTCGCGCAGCGCGCCGAGATCCCGGTGATCCTCATCACCGCGCACGGCACCGTGGACACGGCCGTCGAGGCCCTCAAGCTCGGCGCGTTCGACTACGTGACCAAGCCGTTCGATCGCGACGAGTTCCGCGCGATCGTCGCGAAGGCCGCGCGCACGAGCGAGCTCCGCATGGCCGACGTCGGCCCCGAGGGCGAGAAGCACGAGATCAGCGGCAAGAGCCGGGCGATCCGCGAGGTCTACGCGATGATCGATCGCGTCGCGAAGACCCCGAGCACCGTGTTGATCACCGGCGAGAGCGGCACCGGCAAGGAGCTCATCGCCAATGCGATCCACAAGAACTCCGATCGCCACGACAAGCCGTTCATCCGCGTGAACTGCGCAGCGATCCCCGAGTCGCTCGTGGAGAGCGAGCTCTTCGGCTACGAGAAAGGTGCGTTCACCGGCGCCGTCGGCAGCAAGCCCGGACGCTTCGAGCTCGCCGATCAGGGCACGCTCTTCCTCGACGAGATCGGCGACATCCCGCTGGCGATGCAGGTGAAGCTCCTGCGCGCGCTCCAGTACATGTCGTTCGAGCGCGTCGGCGGCATCAAGCCGATCCACGTCGACGTGCGCCTCATCGCCGCGACGAACCGCGACCTCCAGGAGGCGATCAAGCAGGGCAAGTTCCGCGAGGACCTCTACTACCGCCTCAACATCGTCCAGATCGGCCTGCCTCCTCTGCGCGAGCGCATGGAGGACATCCCGATCCTCGTGAGCCGTCTCGTCGCGCGACAGAACGAGCGCCTCAAGAAGAACGTGGTCGGCGTCTCGGACAAGGCCATGGAGGCGCTCGTCAGCTACCACTGGCCGGGCAACATCCGCGAGCTCGAGAACGTGATCGAGCGCAGCGTGCTCTTCTGCGAGGACGGTGCGCGCGTCGAGCCCGCGGACCTGCCCAAGGACGTGTTCGTGAAGCGCGAGCCGGCGGCCGCGCCTGCGCATGCGAGCCACCTCGAGGAGCCCGTGACCGGCACCGCGAGCACCTCGAGCCCCGGCTCCGTCGTGCAGGTGCCCGTGATCACCAGCACGCCCGTCGATCTCGATGCGCACGGCGAAGACGACCTCGACGACGAGCCGGTCGCGTCGGGCGAGGTGGGCCTCAAGGAGCTCGTGCGCGAGGCCACGGCCAAGGTCGAGCGAGACCTCATCCTCGGTGCGCTCTCGCAGACGATGGGCAACGTCACGCACGCCGCCAAGCTGCTCAAGATCTCGCGCAAGAGCCTGCAGACGAAGATGAAGGAGCTCGGCCTGCGCGAGCCCAAGGACGAAGGCTGAGCGGCGCGCTCAGCGTCGCGTGACGTCGAGCGTGAAGGCGCCGGCGTCCACGTTGTCGAAGCCGCTGACGACGACGGTGATCGTCGCGCCCGCGTCGAGGGCCAGACCGGACACGAGCGCGCCGCTCGCGCCGCTGTCGTCGTCGCCCGCGAGGCAGACCAGAGAGTCCGCGGGGATCACGGGACCGTCGTAGACGACCAGGTAGGAGTCGTACGCGGCGAGCTCGGTCACCTCGAGATCGAACGTGCCGGCCGCGCCCTCGTTGCAGAACACGAAGCTCTGGTACGGCACGTCGGTGCCGACCGCCGAGTACGACGTCGCGGGGCACGTGGTCGCGAAAGGACGCAGCCAGCGCACACCGGTCAACGACGTGTCGCCGCTCGCGCTGATGCTGCCGGTCGCAGGGAGCGGCGTGCACGTCACGGGGCCTGCATCGTCACGGAACGCATCGCGCGCGACGGGCGCGTCGGAGGTGGCGAAGGCATCGCGCGGGCTGAACGCGTCCGAGGTCGCGGCGGCATCGCCTGCCGCGAAGGCGTCGATCGGGGTCGTCATCGAGGCGTCGTCGGATCGCGGGGCGTCCGGTGCGCCCGCGTCGCTCGGCGGCACCACGAACGCGTCCGTCAGAAAGGGCGCGTCGATCGGCGCCACGGGCGCGTCGAACGTGGGCATTCCAGCATCGGGGCTCCGGCGAGGCGAGCCGCAGCCGAGGAGCGAGAGGGCGAGCGATGCCGTGAGGAGAGAGGCTGTCGTACGCATGCGGCCGCAGGGCTACCACGCGACCCGGCGCGCGCACGGGCGGACGGCGTGGGGCATGAGGTAGCCTCGCGGCATGTCATCGGGCTCGATCCTCATCGTCGACGACGAGAAGAACATCCTCTCCACGCTCTCTCGCGCGCTGCGCGTGGAGGACTACGACGTGGACGTCGCGGGCTCGGCCGACATCGCGCTCGAGAAGGCCAAGAGCAAGGCCTACGACGCGTTCCTCCTCGACGTGAACATGCCGGGCACGACGGGCCTCGAGCTCATGAAGTCGCTGCGCGACATGAAGGTCGAGGCGCCCGTCCTCGTGATGAGCGGGCAGGGCACGATCGAGATCGCGATCGAGGCCACGCGGCTCGGGGCGCACGATTTTCTCGAGAAGCCGATCGGCACCGATCGCCTCTTGCTCTCGCTCTCTCGCGCGCTCGAGCACGCGCAGCTCAGCGAGGAGAACCGAAGCCTCAAGGAGAAGACGGGCGATGGCTCGGGCCTGCTCGGCGAGAGCGCGCCGATGCGCAAGCTGCGCGAGCAGATCGAGCTCGCAGCGCGCGCGAGCGCCACGGTGCTGGTGATGGGCGAGCGCGGCACCGGCAAGGAGCTCGTGGCCGCAGCGATCCACCGCGGGAGCAAGCGACAGAAGGGTCCGTTCGAGAAGATGAACTGTGCGGCGGTGCCCGCGGAGCTCGTCGAGAGCGAGCTGTTCGGCCACGAGGCCGGCGCGTTCACCGGCGCGACCAAGCAGCGCCGCGGCAAGTTCGAGCGCGCGAACAAGGGCACGCTCTTCCTCGACGAGGTGGGCGACATGCCCTCGCCGATGCAGGCCAAGCTCTTGCGCGTCCTTCAGGAGGGCGAGATCGAGCGGGTGGGCGGCGGAGACCTCCAGAAGGTCGACGTGCGCGTCGTCGCTGCGACGAACAAGCCGCTCAAGAAGGAGATCGAGGAGAACCGCTTCCGCGCGGATCTGTTCGATCGCTTGAACGTGGTCCCCTTGCGCGTGCCCGCGCTGCGCGAGCGCATCGAGGACGTGCCGCTGCTCGCCGGTCACTTCTTGCGCGCGGCGTGCGCGCAGAACGATCGCCGCGGCAAGAGCTTCACCGACGGCGCGCTCGCGGCGCTCTCGAAGTACGAGTACCCGGGCAACGTGCGCGAGCTCAGGAATCTCGTGGAGCGCCTGGTGATCCTCTCGCCCGACGACGAGATCGACGAAGGCGACGTGCGCGCGCAGCTCCCGATCGGCGGCGGCGGCGCAGGCGGAGGCGGCGGGCACTACCGTCCTGGCGTGCCGCTCGAGGACATGGTGCGCGAGGTGGAGAAGGAGCTCGTGCTGCGTGCGCTCGAGCACTACCAGGGCCACGTCACGCGCACCGCCGAGGGCCTCGGCCTCGAGCGCAGCCACCTCTACAAGAAGATGAAGGCGCTCGGTATCCGAGAAGGCAGCAAGGACAAGCCGGGCGAAGGCGACGAAGGCTGAGGTCGATCGGCCACGAGACGCGGCTTCGAGCCGCGGGGAGGCCCGCGCTCCGCAGTCCGAGCATCGAACGCCCAGCGGACGGGTCGCGCAGGCGGGGGCCTCCGCTCCGCGTGTCGTCTCCGCGCCGACGCTGCGCTCCGACCCCCGCCCGCGCGCCCCTCGCCGTGTCTCCATCATCCGGTAGTCGCCACTCCAACGCCCGATCGGCCGAGAGACGCTGCTTCCAATCGAGGAGAAGCTCGCGCTCTGCAGTCCCAGCATCGAAGAGCCCCTCCACCGCGGAACGCGGGGGAGGACACGCGGGCTTGGGCCCCGCGAGGTGGGGGCTACGTGGCGCGAGAGGCGCAACGCAGTCCCCACTCCAACGTCCGATCGGCCGCGAGACCTCTCAAGTCACGTCCGCCTCGTCGATGAACGGCGAGGGAAGGTCGGGGATGTTCGGATCCTTCTTGGGCTCGACCTTCGTCGGCTCCGTCTTGATGACCTCCACGTCGCTGCGCTTGCCGCGCCCGCCGCGACCCGCCCAGAGAGAAGGAATGATCGAGTCGACGTCTTCTTCATCCCAGCGGAGGAAGGTCATCGCACGACGCAGCTGATCGTAGGTGCCCACGAACTTCGTGAACGCGCGCTGCCGCATCTCGCCGATCCCCGTCGCCTCGAGACTGCCCTGCTCGCGCACACCGAGCAGGCGCGTGAGCTTGGCTGCGAGCGACTCTGCGCGCTCGAGGTCTGCGATGGTGACGGGCGTGACGTCCTTCACCGTGGCCCACTGACGGCGAAACACCGACGTGAGCTGCACGACGTCGGTGACCTGATTGCGGAACCCGACACTGCCACGCAGCCCCGACAGCACGGCTGCATCGACGCGCTTGCGGTTCACGAGCGAGGTGAGATCCGTGACGAGGAGCTCGCGCATCTCGGTCAGCTCCTTGGAGACCGCGTTGATCTCCGTGGAGCTGGTCTGCGACGCGAGAAACTCACCGTGCGCCTGCGCGGCGGCCTTGGCATACGTCGGCAGCGCGTCGATCATCGCGGCCCAGTCGTCACCGAACCACTCACGCACGCTCGCGCGGTGCGCCTCGAGCTCGGGCTGACATCCGAGCGCGGTCACGACGGCCGCGTGGATCTCGAGGTTCACTGGCAAGAGCTTCGCGGCCGGGATGGCCAAGAGCTCGTCGCCCACCTGGTGCAGCGCCGCATAGAACGATGCATCCAGGCCACTCGTGTTCGGCGCTGCCGACGTCAGCTCGTTGTTCTCGTCGTTCATGATCGTCTTCTCCGTCTTCTCCGTCTTCTCGTTGCTGTTGTTGTTCTCACTCGTTCCACTCATCGCGACCGGTTGGCGCTGCGCGCCATTCTTCAAGCTCATACGGACCTTCTTCCTGCGAACCCGCCGGGCCTCAGCGACCGCACCTCGCGACCGCTCCTCGACTCGACGCGCCCCTTGTCGGCACGCACCCGCCGCGTGTTGCGTCCGTCGACGAACTTTCTTCGCGGCAGGCAGCTGACCCTCGCGGAAGGCCCTCGCACCGCGAAAACGCAGCCAGCAGCGCCTCGAACGGTCGCGCGACGTCGCGAAGAGCAGCCAGCTGCCCCGAGATCGCGTCAGGTCGTCGCGAAAATTGCAGCCAGCTGGGCTCTCGCCGTGTCGTTCGGTCGCAGAGCAGCAGCCAGCTGGGCCGTCAGGGGGTCGAAGAACGGCAGGGAAGGGCAGCCAGCTGCGATTTCGACGGTGCGACGACCTTTCGAACTGCACCCAGCTGCGAGCTCGCCGGTGCGACGACGCTTCGAGGGGCAGCCAGCTGCGCGCGCCCATGTCGGGCCACCGTCCCAGCGGCAGCCGAGGAGGCGACTGGCTGTGATGACGACCAACGTCTGTTGGCGCGTTCGTCTTGACAGTCCGCGAGTGTCGGCCTGATCCTTCCGCGCCTCATGAGCTTGGCTCGCCGCCTCGGGACCTGGATGGCGCCTCTTGCGTTGTCGCTCGCGCTGCTCTCCAGCGTGGCCCCCCTCCGTGCGCAGTCCGATGACGAAGCCCGAGGCCTCTACTCCGCGGGCGTCGCGGCGTTCAGCGCCGGTCGCTACGAAGACGCACTTGGCTACTTCCAGCGCGCCTACGAGTTGAGCCACCGCGCGCACATGCTCTACAACATCGGTCACGCGGCCGATCGGGCGCGACGAGACGAGATCGCCCTGGACGCGTTCGAGCGCTACCTCGCCGGTGTCGCTGACATCGAGAACCGTGCCGAGATCGAGGGCCGCATCCGGGTGCTGCGCGCTGCGGTCGCCGAGCGGCAGGCTCGGACCGCTCCGCTGGATCCGCCGCCCGACATCACCGACCCTGACCCGCCGTCCGTCGACATTCCAACCGTCGCGCCGCCCCGTGTGGAGACCGTGACGGTCGACCCACCGCGCGACGATGCGTCGGGCCCGATCGATCCCGGCGCCGTCGTTCTCGTGACCACCGGCGGCGTGCTCGCCATCGCTGGAGCGATCATGGTCGGCGTGGGAGCGCCGGACATCGATGGCCCGCGCGAAGGCGAGATCTACGCGACGGGAGTCGCACGACAGGAGCGCGCCACGATCCTCGTGGGCGTCGGCAGTCCCATGATCGGACTCGGCGTGATCGGTGTGGTCGTGGGCGCGGTGATGCTCGCCACCACGCGCCCCGCGACCCCATACGCCGGCCGCATCCTTCCGACTGCGGACGGGCTTGCCGTCCAGTTTTGACCAGTGCCGGGGTCCAATTGCTGGACGATGTCCTTCTAGAAACCATCGGAGCCGAAGTCGACGCGGGAGCCCTGCCGCCGGACGCTGGCATCGCCGTCGCCCTGGTGCGTGGCGGGCGCACCGAACGCTGGACATTCGGTCTCCGGGAACGCGATCGCGGCCTGCCAGTCACGCAGGCCACCATGTTCGACCTCTGCTCACTGACGAAGTCCTTCACGGCTGCGGGACTGGTGAAGGCGGCTGACGAGGGGCGGCTCGACCTCGATCGACCCATCAACGCAGCGAAGCGGCTGCTCTCCTTCCCCAACGAACGCTTGAATGACGACGTCACAGTCGCCGACTTGCTGTCACACAGGACAGGCATCACGGCCGGCGATCTCTTGTGGTACTTCGGTCAGGTCAAGCGCGGCGCACTGCTCGCAGCCGTCGAGCAACTGCCGACCATCGACGGCGCCTTTCGTCGCGCGTTCCTCTACAACAACATCCTCTACGGTGTCCTCGGAGAGCTCTACCCGGCCCTCACGGGTGAGACGTGGGAGTCCTGGATCACGACAGGGTTGCTCGAACCGCTCGGAATGACCGCTACGACGTTCGCACCGGGGGTGGAACTGGATGTCGCACTTCCCTACGTAGTTACCCGCCGCGTACAGAGCGCCGACGCGAGCGCAGTGGCTGCGGCTGGGGCGATGCGCTCCACTCTGGACGATTCCGCTCGCTGGTTGGCGTTCTGGACGAACGGGGGTCGCGCTGCCGACGGGACCTCCGTGCTGAGCGAGCGGTCGATCGCGCGGATGTTCGACCGGGCAGTTGCCTTTGGCGGGGCGAGCCCGATGCTCCTGAGCGGATTGGAATGGGCGGCGTCGGATCTACACTACGGTCTCGGCTGGTTCGTGGGGACGTACGAAGGCCGTCGCCTAACGTTTGTTCCCGGCTTCGTGGACGGCTTCTCTAACGTGATGGCGGTGTTGCCTGACGAGCGGATCGGCGTAGTCGTGCTGTCGAACGTCAACTACTGCGGTGCCGTGGGTCGACTCTCACGCGCCGTACTCGACGCGGTGACAAAAACAATGACCGCCGGGCCTGAGCCGGACCCTCGTTCCGTTTTTGCCGGGGAGTACCGCAATCAGACCTATGGCAATGTCACCGTTGCCAAGCGGGGTTCTCGCTGGCACCTACAATACGGAGGCAGGGCTTGGCCTCTCACGTGGAACGATGGCGGGGCGGCGCAGGCTGTAGCAACAGTTTTCGGTCTGGAGATTCCACTGCCGCTCGTGTGCCGCCTGACCGAGGGACGGCCAGAGATCGACATCCCCCTCTCGTTGGACCCTCGCCTACAGTCTCAGACGTTTACCAAGACTTGAGCACGCTGGACGATGAGACTCAGTGGCCTGACCGGGGACCCACGACGCCACAGACGAGCGTCCCCAGAATCCGTGCGCGCAGCGCTCACGGGGCTTCGAGAACTCGTCTCCGAGGATCCATCACTCATCCGGAAGCGCATCCTCAGTCTCGTTCAGGACGTGTCCGAAGGGGAGGCCGTGTCGTTCTGGTCGCTCGCCGAAACCGAGCAAGGAGCCGCGCCCGTTCGGTTCCAGTCCGTTGGCATCGACGAGGGTCGGGCGAGCGCGTACTGGCGGGCTGTTCGCGCGATCGACTTCACCAACCCGCTCCTCGATCCCCGGCGCCCTAAGAGGGGGACATCGAACCGCTACGTGCCCGCGATTGCGACAGGCTTCGCCAGAGAGTTCGAGCGCACCCCCTACTACGACACGGTCTGGCGCCCGCTGCGGCTCCACGACCATCTCCGCGGTTACCTTTATCACGGCGGTCGCTTCCTTGGATCCCTCACGCCGGGGCGATTCTCCGGTACACCAGCCTTCAGCCGGCGAGACGCGCTCCGCATGAAGCAGGTGCTTCCCGAAGTCCAGGCTGCGCTCCTGACCGCCCAGGCTTTCGAGGCGGGAACCAATGCCGTGGACCTTGTCGTCCGTCCCGATGGACGCATCGAGTTCGCGTCCGACGACGGAGCGACGTGGCTGAGCGTGCCTGGGTTCCGGGGGCGCGTCGCCGCCGTCGTCGGGGGCATCGAGCGTGGGGCGCTCGGCGAAGTCGAGAACCTTGCGCTGGCTTCTGTGAGGTGGTCGCGCCTCCACGGTGCGGGAGGTCACCGGTACCTGCTCCATCTCGCGCCCATCGCCCCCGTCTCCATCGCCGCAGACGCCATGCTCACCCCCGCACAGCGACGAGTCGCAGAGTACCTCGCCGCGGGCGCGACGATCGCAGAGACGGCTCGGGAGGTGGGCATGGCTCACGAGACCGTCCGCGCACACCTTCGTGAAGCCTACCACCGCCTAGGCGTTGCGAGTCGCCTGGAGTTGGCCGCTGCGCTTCGACGGTAGCGACCCGGACGCTGAGATGGAGCCACGCTCACCTTATCTAGAAGGCGTTGACCTGTGCCGGCAACGGTTGGCATCATGATGAGCGCGCGCGGGCCTCGACGACCGGCGAGACGGCCCAAGGTCGCCATGCAGTCCTGCTCGGCGTTGGAATCCCCGATCAGTCTCAATCGTCTTGTATGAGGGTGGCTGCGGCCCTGGAGCGCGCCGTGCCGACCACCGACGGACTCCCGGTCACCTGCTGAGCTGCGCTCACGCGCGCTGACACTCATGAACACCCGCGCCAGAGACGCGTTCGCCAGCATCAGTCGACGCCTGAACCGCATCGACCTCGATGATGCGCCCCTCCTCGGCTGGCTGACGCCCGCGTTGCGCGAAGCGGCCGGCTCCGAGAGCGCGATGATCTACACGGTCGCAGCGGAAGACGGCGGCCTCGAAGTCGGCAACGCCACGGTCGCTGGGCTGGGGCAGTCGATATCCGACGACCTGCGAGAGCGCTTTCGCGCCGTCTCGCGGGGCTCGCGAGAGCTCTGGACGTTCTACGATCCGCGGCAAGTCGACCCCAGACAGCAGAATGCCTTCTTCCGCGCCGGCTCCGCGCGCAAGGTCATCGAGGGAGACCTGCCCGCGGCGCTTCGTCGGCGAGTCCCTTCGAAGGAGGTCGACCGCCGAGTCGCGATGTATCGGCACTCCGGCATCTGGGACGTATACCGCCTTTGGGGTGTCGCCGACCACGACAACTCCCGAGCACTGCTCTGCGACGGAGCACGGCTGCTCGCTTGGGTGGGTGTGCTTCACGAGGGGAGGCTCGAGCCGGGCATCGAAGCTCGCCTGCGAGCCCTCGTCCCGCTCCTTCGTCGCCGCTTGCTCCTCGAGGAGCGATTGAGCGGCGCTTCGGAGAACCGTGTCCTGTCAGCGGTGCTCGAGGAGCTCCACGGCGCGGCCTACGTTCTCGACGGGCGTCGCCGCGTCGTGGCCGCGAACAGCGCAGGCGCCAAGCGCCTGGCTCATTCGCGTGAACAGACCACCTCGCTGCGATCGGGCGATTCGGATCCGGAGCGAACGTGGATCGACCTCACGACACGCGGGTGTCCCGATCACGTGCTCGTCATCGACCGCCCACCGCCGGACGGAGGGTCGGCTAGCGTGGACTCTGTCGCCCGCCGTTTCTCGCTGACTCCGCGGGAGGCCGACGTCCTCCGCCAGCTGTCCGCAGGGCGAACGAACCGCGCCATCGCCGTGGCGCTCGAGTGCGCGGAACGGACCGTGGAGACGCACGTTCGACGCATTCTGGCGAAGACGGACTGTGCGTCTCGGTCCGAGCTCGTCGCGTTGATCTGGCGGACCGTGTCCCCGACCTGAGACGGTCGTACGTGGTTGTACTTACGCGCTGGTCGCGTGGCCCTGCGGCATCGTCGCTTCCCGGGCCCACGGGCGCGGAGGCGAGATGAGCTCCTTGGTACGAATCGAGACTGAGGTCCGGCCGAGTCGTCTCACCGACAGATTCGTGAGACCTGCCTTGATCGTCGATGCGGCCGGCGTCGTCATCGAGGGCAACTCGAGCGGGCGGATGCTGCTGCGTGATGATGGCGCGACACACCGCGTCGGAACGCTTCGTCTGTTGCGGGCCAGCGTCGAAGACCAGCGATCACTCTTGTTCGCGGTGGAGCGTGCGACATCATGCGATGCAGGATCGTCGAGCAGCATCATGACGCTTTGTGGCGACGACGGTCATCGTGTCACCTTTCTGCTCACTCCGCTCACCGCTCACGCGTCCGGGAGCACGAGCCCTCAGGTCCTTCTCCTGGCACTCCATGTCGATCGGGCGCTCGTGCTGCTCTCGCCACGACAGCGGCGAGTTGCCGAGCTGGCCTGTCTCGGAGCGACGAACGAAGAGATGGCTCGCACGCTCGGAACGAAGTCAGCGACGATTCGCAGTCACATGAAGGAGATCTACAGGCGACTGGACGTCAGTACTCGACTCGAGCTGGCGCGTCACCTCGGCGAAACAGCCTTCTATGGCGGCGCTGCTCGGTCGACGTCGTCGCAATGACCCGCAGCGTTGCATGCATCCCCGCGGAAGCAGAGATCCAGTTCGGAGCTCGTCCCGGCGCAGCAGATGTGCACACTCGGGTCGTAGCAATGGATCTCCCCGCAAGGCTCGAGCGGCGCCACGCAGCCGAGGGCGACGTCTCTCAGGTCCGCGCGCAGGGAGGAGTACTGGACTACCGACGCCTCCTCGTGGCAGCGCGCCGCGTATGCCTCGGTGCAGGGGTCGGTAGCGCTGCAAGGCCGAGGGGTGCCATCGCAGTGAATGCCCCAATAGCCGTTGGCGGGTCGACAACCTCCCTCGGCCACGCACTCCGTGTTCATTGGGCACGCGACGCCACCCCCGCACGACACGGTGTACGCGGGCGGGCACATGCGTGGACCGGACTCCGCCCACTGCGCCGGCGTGGCGCAGCATCGAGCCCCGTCCTCGCGCTGAATGCACACCTGCGCCGGCGGCGCATCCGTGCCAGCGTCTCGCGGCGGTGTGCAGTCGCAAGCCCCGAAGCTCCCGTCGCTCTGGCACGACTGGCGTCCGACGCCCCCGCCCAGGCATGCGCACGAGGTCGTGGCAAACGGGGTGCAGCGAAGAGGAGACCGACAGCCTGATACCCCGATCAGCGCAGTGAGCGCGAGAGGAGCCACGAGCTTCCAAGGCAACATCCCCGGACGGTATCCACCCCTCCTCGACGCTGCCCATCCCCCGATCGGGGGATGGACCGGCCGCCTCGGGGCGTCGACGCTGCTTGGAATGCGGCGCCACCCCAATAGACGGCGAGTCACGCGGACGCTCGCGTTGCTGCTTCCCCTGTCCGCCATGACGTACGCCGGATGTGTCCCAGCGGAGTGCGTCGAGGGGCAGACGCGAGGGTGCTACTGCGATGGCGCACCCACGGGAGTCGAGGTCTGCGATGGCGCGGGCTACGCCGCGTGCCGGTGTCCTGGCGGCGGCATGTCTGGAGACCTCGGGCCGCTGTGCACGGCGATGCTCAATGAGGTCTTGCCCGCCCTCAATGCAGAACTCGCTCGCAGACGAGTCACGGAGGGCGCGGTCGTTCCGCCCGCAATCGATCTCTCGAGTTGCCCCAGCGAGCCGCCACCCTTCGATTCCTTCGTCGGTCGGTACTGTGATGGCGGTTCGGAGTTCGCGGGTCAGCTCGACGCGCAGGTGGCGGCGGCGCTTGGGGCCTGCTGGCTCCAGCAATGCGGTCACGCCACTGGACGTGATGAGGTGGAGGCCTACGTGTCCGACGCCATCGCCAACTATCACGCACTCTGGACCGACAACTGCGTCGGGCTTCCGCACTGTCTCTTCTACGGCACGGAGCCTGGCTGCCGTGCCTGTGCGGAGAGCACGAACTGCCCAAATGTGACTCACGCGCTGGAGCTTCCGTGATCTCTCGCGGGGACTCGCGGCGTCGAGTTCGTCGACAGGTGGTCGCCGTCGCCAGTAGTAGCAATCTCAGTTACCGCTCGTAAGCGCCGAACGGCGCGGAGAATCCGAATGAACGGTCGTCTCTGGTGGTGCTCGGCCCTCGTCATGCTTACAGCCTGCAGTGGAGGCACGGGAGAGGGCGTCTCGGCGTGCCGTGGCCCCGGCGACTGTCCGACGGGGTTCTCGTTCTGTCGGGCGGACATGCGCTGCTGGAGCACGCCGGATCCGGGCGTCGACGCCGCGACACCGCTCGACGCTCTCGTCGCGCCGGGCACCGACGCGCGCGTGACTCCTGGAACCGACGCGTTCGTGTCCACGGGGACTGACGCGTTCGTCGCGCCAGGCACCGACTCCTTCGTGTCAACCGGCACTGACGCCTACGTCGAGCCGTCGACGGATGCGTTCGTCACCCCAGGCACGGACGCTTGGGCGGCCGACCCGGACGCCTACCTCGTTTCCGCTCCTGATGCGCTCGTGCCCCCGGCGACCGACGCTGGTCCGCTGCCCGACACCGGTGGCCCTTGTGGTGGTGGGCCGCTGATGACGTTCTATCGAGACGGTGATGGCGACGGCCATGGTGCTGCCGCGAGCGGCACCGCGATGCGCTGCGGACCCGGTGGAGGATTCGTGGCGAGCAATGATGATTGCGACGACGGGAACTCCACGCGTTTTCCTGGCAGCCCGGAGATCTGCAACAACGTTGATGACGATTGCAACGGCACTGTGGACGGCGCTGCAGCGAATTCCGCGTGTGTGGTGTCCAATGGAACTGGGGTCTGTCGGACGGGGGGTGTCTGCGATATCGGGTCTTGCGCGCCATCATTCGACGATTGTGACGCTGTCGTTGCGAACGGATGCGAAACTGACACGCGGACGACCGCTGACCACTGCGGTGGATGTGGCCTTAGTTGCCCTGCGGCCGATACCTGCGGCGGTTCGGCATGCGCTGACGCAGCGATCATGGAGTTGGCGGTCGGTCTCGATGTCTCCTGCATTCGCCGCGACAATGGCAGAGTGGCCTGCTGGGGATACAACGGTAGAGGAGCACTCGGGGATGGTACCGTCTCCCCTCGCATCCAACCGATCACCGTTCCAGGAATCACGGACGCGGTCGATGTCGACGCGGGGTGGGGGGGTGTCTGTGCTGTTCGCGCGACGGGAGAGATACTGTGCTGGGGCGGCCTCGGCACCGGCTATCCGACGGCGGTCACATCCCCGACCGCGGTGCCCGGCATCGTCGACGCGGTGGAGGTCAGCGTCGGTCAGAGCAGTCGTTGCGTTCGGCGAGCATCGGGACGCGTGCAGTGCTGGGGATACAACTCCAACGGTCAACTGGGCAACGGCACTCTCGTTGATTCGTTAACCCCGGTCAGCGTTTTGGGGATCACGAACGCGGTTCAACTCACCTGGGGTGGTATCGACGTCGGCGGCGACGGATTCTTCTGTGCTCGGTTGGCGAGTGGATCTGTGATGTGTTGGGGGCTGAGCGTGGGAGGGCAGGTCGGCGATGGCACGACGGGTCGTGTCGCGACGCCTACTCCGGTGGCGGTTCTTTCGTTGCCGGACGCAATCTGGATCGATGGCGGCAATGGTTCCGCTCATGCCCTGCGTGCTGGTGGCACTGCGGTCCGATGGGGCGACGGGACTGGAACACCATCCGCCATTGCGGGAATCTCGGGTTGGAGCAGCATCGGCGGAAGCGCCAACACTCACATCTGCGGCATGACGACGTCTGGGAGCGTGTACTGTTTCGGGCGAAACTCTTTCGGTGGTCTCGGGGTAGGGGACACGACGGATCGAGCTTCGCCGACCCTCGTGCCGGGGCTCTCTGCTCGGTCCGTCGGCACCGGCAACTACCACTCCTGCGCTTTGAATGTCGCGGGGAGTGTTCTTTGCTGGGGCGGCAATGCCTATAATCAGGTCGGAGACGGGACCAGTGTCACTCGACTCAGTCCGACGGTAGTGCGCAATCTCTGACGCGTAGAATATCCGCACACACTTCTCGGTCAACTGGAATGCAGGCGCTTGCATCGACATGCTTGCGGGAGGCTACTGGCATGGACGTACGGCGTTGGTCCTTGGTTCTCTCGTTGTTGGTCGGTTGCGGCGGTGGTCCGGCCGAGGGTGTGTATGCCTGTCGCGGACCGGTGGACTGCCCCTCTGAGGTGTCGTTCTGTCGTGCGGACATGCGGTGTTGGAGCACGCCCGATCCTGGCTTGGACGCCGCGATGCCGCTCGACGCCTTCGCGGTGCCGGGCACGGATGCCTTCGTGGCGCCCGGCACCGACGCGCACGTGACGCCTGGGACTGACGCATTCGTCGCCCCGGGTGTCGACGCTCACGTCGAACCGTCGACCGATGCGTACGTGACACCGGGTACTGACGCGTGGACACCCGACCCTGATGCGTACTTGCTCCCGCCGCCGGACGCATACGTGCCGGCTGCGACCGATGCGGGTCCGCTGCCCGACACGGGTGGGCCCTGCGGTGGCGGGCCGCTGATGACGTTCTATCGGGATGGCGATGGCGACGGGCACGGCGCCATCTCCAGCGGTACTGCGATGCGATGTGGACCGGGTGGCGGGTTCGTTGCGAGCAGCGACGATTGCGACGATGCCAATTCGGGGCGCTTCCCCGGCAACGCGGAGGTTTGCAACGGCGTCGACGATGACTGCGTGGGTGGTCCAGATGGCGTTGCGGCGAATACGTACTGCGTCTCGACGCTCGCGCATGTGGCCTCCGCGACATGCAGCGCCGGATCCTGCCTGGTGGGCTCTTGCCAGGCGGGCTTCGAAGACTGCAACTCGACTGACGCCGATGGCTGCGAGCGGTCGACGACGTCCGACCCTCTCAACTGCGGAGGGTGCGGCATGGCTTGCGGAGCGGCGGACTCGTGCACCGCGTCTTTGTGCGATTTGTCGCCGATCACGCAGGTTGCGCCTCACCACGATGGTGCCTGCGTTCTCCGCGCGAATGGGCGAGTTGCGTGTTGGGGAGGCATTGTGCCGGGTGGCCACGCGCAGGAAATTGCGGGCATCTCCGACGCCATTCAAATTGCAGGCGATCAGACCGACTACACCGCGTGCGCCATTCGCGCCGACCGTACCGTCGTCTGCTGGGGAAACAATCTGGCCTATTATCATTTCGTTCCGGGCCTGCCCTATGTCCCGGGGGAAACCCAGCCGCGCGGCCCACTCGCTGTTCCGGGGGTTGCTGACGCCGTACAGATCGACATGGCATTCGCCGCCTGTGCCAGACTGGCGACGGGGCGCGTGCGCTGTTGGGGCGGTGACGACGCCTTCACTGGCGGCGGAGGTGCCCTCACAACGATCGGCGGGATAACTGACGCAACGAACCTGGATGCCGGTGCGCGCGGCTTCTGCACGACACGTTCGACGGGAGGGGTTGCCTGCTGGGGTCCGGGTTTCGGGACGACGGCGTCGACTCCCTCCTACCTGAGCTCTGCGTCCGGTGCCACGTCCGTCGTCCACGTCCTTGGCAGGGACGATTTTCCTCCGTCGATGAACTGGACGATTACCTGCGTCGGAGGCGTAGGCCCCGCCTCGTGTCTCTTCAGCCCGGAGTACGTCAGTTACCCGCTACCGACTGCTCCCTACGCGGCGTCGCCGGCACCAATAGGCGTTACCGATCTGGACTCTGCGTTCGGGACGGTGTGCGCCCGTACGGGCTCTGCGTTGCAGTGTTGGGGCACCGACACGAACGGCACGCTCGGACGCGGCGCCGCCGCAGTAGGCACTTCCAGTTCTACACCCCTGGCGGTCTCTGGCCTTCCGGGCATACAGGACGTCGCTGGGATCTCGGACGGTCAGGGGAGGCACTTCCTCTGTGCGGTCGCCGCCAGCGGCCTGGCCGTCTATTGTTGGGGCAACAACGAGATGGGCCAACTGGGCGACGGCACGCGGATCAACCGCTCCGTCGCGGTGGCGGTCGTGGGGCTGTAGCGGCGACCGGGGCGCTCGTGCGCAGGGCTTCGGTCGACAGCGCATCACGATCGCGAGCCGTTCGTCGTGAGACCATATGAATTCGACTTCCGCCATCTCCTCGAAGAAGTGCTCTGCGCACGCATTCCGATTGGATCAGCGCAGCGTCGCTTCGAACAGCGCGAGCACGCGCTGCCAGTGCTTCTCGGCCGCGGGCTCGTCGTAGACCGGGAAGTCCGGGACCGCGAAGCCGTGCTTGGCGCCTTCGTAGAGCTCGATCTGGTGCTCGAGGTTCGCCTCGGTGAGCGCCTGATCGAGCGCGGCCTGGTGCTCGAGCGAGCAGCTCGCGTCTTGATCGGCGGCGCCCACGTAGATGCGCGCGCGCACGCTGGCGAGCTGTCGGTGGGGGCTCTCGGGCTTGTCGTTCACGAGGCCGCCCGCGTGGATCGCGGCCACGGCGGCCACGCGCTCGCCGAGGATCGTCGCGGCGATGAACGCGATGCGGCCGCCCATGCAGTAGCCCATCGTGCCGAAGCGCTCCTTCGTCACGCGCACGTCGGTGATCGCGTCGGCCAGCGCGGCGGCGTCGGCCACGATCTGCTTCGTGTCGAAGGCCTGGATCATCGCGAAGAGGCGCGCGCGCTCGGGCGGATCGGTGAACACCGTCTTCACGTCGAAGGGCTCGTAGGGCGGCAGGTGCGCGTACGGGTCCACGATCAAGACCGCGTAGCCGTGCGACGCCAGGCGCTCGGCCATCGACGTCATCGTGCCGCGCGGACCGCCCGCATCGGGAAAGAAGCAGACGAGCGGGAGGCGCGCGTGCTCGCCGTCGGGGAGGACGAGCGAGGCGGAGACGGGGCCGCCGGCGGCGGCTGCGTGCACGGGGACGATGGGCATCGCGCGAGGATGCGGGATGAGGCCGCGAATTCGTCGAGAAAACCCCATCGCGTCAAAGCGCCCTGAAAAAGCGTGTGAAATCGTGGGGTTGGAGGGGCTTGGTGTGACCCTGCTTGCGTGGGGGATCGGGGGGCTGGTATCCCTCGGGCGTTCGTACGCGGAGGATGCCCCCTCGGAGCCTGTGCAGGCTGCCGACCTCCGGGAAGATGGGAGCCCACCCCGGTCGGGACGACTGACGCCCCGGGGAACGAGCAGGACATGAACGACCGCGACCAGGAGTCGCTCGAGCCCGAGGTCGAAGAGACCGGCGACGAGCCCAAGAGGACCGATCCGATCGGCGACGTCACCCCGTCCGCCGAGCCGGTGCCTTCCGAGCCAGTGCTCTCCGGAGCAGGGCCCGCCGAGCCAGC